>NZ_CP066339.1:305653-611306 GCF_016406125.1 Alicyclobacillus sp. SO9
TGCCGGGTTGTTTGCGCCGCTGATGGATGTTGTCAGGTACGTGCAGGCATGGCTGTCCCCGGACAATCCAGTGTTGTCCCAAGGCATTCGCAAATCTGCCGTTCGTTCCTACACGGAGGACCTGAATGGACATCGGGGACTGGGCTGGACTTGCCGGTGGGACGGCTACGACCACACAGGGGACAGTTGGCCGCAGACGACAGTCGGACACACAGGGTTTACGGGCACCAGCATCGCAATCGATCCCGTGTCCAAACTGTGGTTCGTTCTATTGACCAACGATGTTCACTACGGACGCGAAAACAAGACGATTGTGCGGCTTCGGGGCAGGGTCCACAACATGCTCTCTGCAGCAGTGATGGATGAAGGCTAGGCGTCACGAAATCAAACTGAGACTGAGACAAAGTGAAAGGTGTTGATTGAATGTATCGCATAAAAAAACGCTGGGGCGTCCGTATTCCGCTGCGAGACGGTGTAAAGGTCGTTGCCGACCTCTTTCTGCCAATCACAGAAGGGACGGTTCCTGCGATAGTCGTCAGAACTCCGTATGGACGCAGCAGTAACGGGAACATCGAGCAGGCAGAATGGTTTGCAGAGCGCGGCTACGCAGTCATGGTCGTGGATGTGCGGGGACGGGGAGACAGCGAGGGGACCTTTATTCCTTATCGCAATGAAGGTGTAGACGGCTACGACACCATCGAATGGGCAGCTGCTCAGCCCTGGTGTGATGGTCATGTAGGGACACTCGGTGGCAGCTACCTCGGTAAAATTCAGTGGTTGACGGCCTTGACACACCCGCCTCATCTGAAGGCGATGATTCCAATTGTCTCTCCGTCCGATCCGTTTGTAGAATGGCCCACAGGTTCACCAGACCCGATGCATGTATGCTGGCAATTTCTCACTTCGGACAGAGCTCTACAGAATATCAATCAGGTGGATTGGGAAGAAGTCTACACGCATCTGCCGCTGATGACGATGGATGAGGCTGCAGGCAGAGAGATGCCGCTGTGGAAGGAACTGTTTGAGCACTGTCAACTGGACAGTTGGTGGGACGTTGTGAGGTATCAGAATCGCTTTGACGAGATTGACCTGCCTGTCTTACATATTTCAGGCTGGTACGATGACGAGCAGATTGGAACACCCCTCAATTTCGCCGGGATGACAACCAAGGCGCCAAGTGAGTTCGCAAGGGGTGCACAGCGCTTGATTATGGGACCCTGGGGGCACAACGTAAATGCATCGACTCGCGTTGGAGACTTGGATTTTGGACAGGCATCGGTCATTGACCTCCGCGGGCGACAACTGCGCTTTTTTGACCACTGGTTACAAGGCAAAGACAACGGTTTGGAGTCTGAAAAGCCGGTCGAAATATTCATCATGGGCAAAAATCAGTGGCGCCAAGAGTCTGAATGGCCGCTGCAACGTACGGCCTATACACCCATTTATCTGCACAGCAACGGGAAAGCCAACAGCCGATTTGGGGACGGTACACTGACGAACGAGAAGCCTCAAAACGAGACGGCGGACAGGTACACCTACGACCCGGAGAATGCAGTTCCATTTCTAACTGAGCCTACTTCGTCGCAGATTGGCGGTCCGGATGATTACAGTGCGGTGCATCGGAGAGATGACGTACTGGTCTACACCAGTGCCCCCCTGGATGAGGAACTGGAAGTTACGGGTCCGGTCAAAGCTCAGTTGTATGCCTCGACTTCTGCACCGGACACAGATTTCATGGTGCAGTTGCACGACCTCTGGCCCAACGGGTATGCTCAGCGACTTTGTGACGGCATGGTACGGGTTCGGTTTCGCAAGGGGATGGCTAACCCGGAATTCGTAGAACCAGAGAAAATAGAGTGCTATGAAATTGATTGCTGGAATACGGCACATGTGTTTCTTCCAGGGCATCGCATTGTCGTACACGTGACTTCCAGTGCGTTCCCGAAATACGACCGTAATCCAAATACAGACAAGGAGCTCGGACGGACAATGCAAATGGAGAAGGCGGCACAGCGTATTTATCACGATGCCGAACATCCGTCCGCTGTCATCTTACCGATAATCAAATGATTTTTTATTTCAATATCATTGAAATAATTATGAAATTGTGTATCATATGATCAAATACACCTATGAACCTCGTTGAAATCTCCTGAAGGACAAGACTTCTATTGAAAACCCTTACAGAAGTTCGCGAGGTGTCTTCACAGTTTGTTTAGTCGGAATTTTCACAAGGGGGAATGTGAAATGAAGAAGGCGATATTTTTCGCTATGGCGACAACTATGGGACTAGGGCTGCTTGTCAGTGGGTGCAGCGGAAATACTGGATCGACGAACAAGGCGTCCAGTAACAAGAACGGTAAGACTGCGGCATTTACCACAATCGACGAGTATCACCCGATTACGGTTGGTGCACCGATGAATCCGTTTAACACAAAGGGCAACACGTTTCTTGGCTACGATGTCTACCAATTAGGCTGGTCGAAACACTCTGCAACAAATGTCAATGCTTTTTACAAGGGGCTCGCCTCAAACTGGTCTGAAAACTCTGCAGGAAATAAGGTGACCATTACAATTCAGCCCGGCGCCAAGTGGTCTGACGGAACGCCAGTAACGCCACAGGACATCATCACCTCGATGGCCGTCGCGTTTACACAGGGGAATGCGCAAGCCTTCTATCTTGGTTCTGTCAAAAAGGTTGGGAGTAACCAAGTCGAGTTCGATCAACTGCCAGGCTCACATTACAACCTGTTTCTTGAACATGTTCTGAGTCAGCCTATCGTGCCCAACGAAGTCTACGGACCACAACTGCCTAACAACATCTGGACACTCATTAAAGAGGCCAATTATCAGGGGAATAACGCGGCGCAGAAGGCAACTTCGAAAAAGGCCGGTGCCAAGCTAACAGCCCTTGGCAAGACGATTGCTAAATTTGCTCCGAAAAAGGACATTTCTGCCGGACCATTTGTTATCAAAAGTCTGAATCCTGGCGAAGCAGTGCTCAATAAGAACCCCGACTTCTATAACGCCAAGAAGGTACACATAAACCAAGTCGTGTTTCGCAACTATACAGGAAATCAGCAGATTTGGAACTATCTAATTGCAGGACAACTCGATGTTGCACCGTTTACTGCAATGTCCCAGAGCACCATGAAGAAGATTCTTGCTACCAAGGGGAACAAGAAAGTCATCTATCCATCCTATGTATCGGCTTCGCTGGCATTTAATGAAAGCACCTACCCGTACAATATGTTACAAGTACGTAAGGCACTGGCCTATTTGATTAACCGTCCGGCTGTGCAGAAAGTCGCCGAACCGGCCGTTGGTAAGGTTGACACCTATACTGACGGAATGGTTGATGCAGCCACAAAGAGTTGGCTGACTTCGAGTCAGATGAGCCAGTTGAACAAGTACGACTATAACACGGCGAAAGCGGCACAACTCTTGAAGTCCGCCGGATTTACGAAAAAGGGCAACCAGTGGTATATGCCAAACGGGAAGGCATGGAAAGCCACAATCGAGACAGTGAATGGGTTTAATGACTGGATTGAAGCCGGGAAGGTAATTTCCAATGAAATGTCATCTTTCGGTATTCCTACGAATCCAAAGATGAGCAGCAGCTATGCACAATATCTGAAAAATCTAGCTGCAGGAAAGTTTGCCATAGGGTTCTGGCTAGATGCTCTTGGACCCGCTGCATACAACACCTACGTCCGAATATATGGCACGCCCGACGGTTATAACGTCGTTGGCGGCAAGCTTACGCGGTACGCGGCAAAAGACAAGTCCAAAGGGAACTGGATTAACCTCCCCTCTACTGTGAAGTTGCCGGATGGCACAAGTGTCAATCCCGGAAAATTAACCTATTCACTAAACAGTCTGAGTCAAGCGAATCAGAAAGCAGTTGTGCAGAAACTAGCCCTCGCCACCAACGAAAACGTTCCATTGATTGAGCTGTGGGACTACATTGGCGTCGAGTTCACAAACAATTCACGCTTTACTGACTACCCGACACAACCTAGCATGTTGGCGAATCCAGCAGGTGTATGGATTGGTTCCGGCTACGTTCAACCTAAGTAGAACAGTAAGTAGAACAGCTTGCACTAGACTTGTTTGACTTGTTTGGTTCGAGAATGAGACGCCGCCCAAATACTTCTGTTGCGGTGTCTCATTCGCGCATTGCCTTCCGGAACATGCCTGTTGTGCTTACTCCGGTACATTACAACGTGGAGGGGTAGAAATGAAACGTGTTCTGATTCGGTTGGGGAAGAAGGTGATAGCGGGCATCATCATGGTGTTTATAGTAGCTTCGCTGACATTTTTTCTTGTCCGTATGATGCCCGGAGACCCTGTGCAGGCGCAATATGACAAACTCATCATGAACGGAATGACCCCTGACCAAGCGATGTCAGCCGTTCGGGTCATGTACGGATTTATACCCCATCAGCCGCTTTGGGAACAGTACGGTCATTACGTCGTTCAGATTCTTCACTTTAACCTTGGCAAGTCGATTTCTTATGAAGGAGTGTCTGTCAGACATATCATTTTGGCCGCAGCACCTTGGACGATTGTTCTGGTTCTCACGGGGACCTTTGCCAGTTTTATCATTGGTATTCTCGGCGGGGTCATTGCAGCGGTTAGGCGGTCGTCATCGGGCGGGGCCGCACTGACTGTGTCAGGCTCAGTACTGCACGCCGTTCCAAAGTTTGTCATGGCCTTATTGCTGGCTTATGTTTTCACAACCGTGTGGGCGATCTTTCCGTTTGGAGCCCCATACAACGCAGAGTATTCGCCTGGTCTCAATTGGCCGTTTGTGACTTCCGTCATCGATCACGCTGTCCTTCCCGTCGCGACGTATGCCCTTGGTGGCTACGGCGGCTGGTTACTGACGATGAAGTCAAGTGTGGTCACAACCCTGGGCGATGACTTCATCCTTGCCTCGGAGGTCCGAGGTATCAAGCCTTCCATTCGGACAAGATATATTGCGCATAATGCCATTCTTCCCTTATTCACTACGTTGGCACTGACCCTCGGGTTTATGTTCGGCGGCTCGCTGTTTATTGAGCAAATATTCGACTACCCTGGGCTTGGTAATCTCATGGTGAATTCGATTAATGTTCGAGATTACCCACTTATGAGTGGGACGTTCCTATTGATTACAATCGCGGTCATTATCTCCAACATCGTGGCGGATCTTCTGTATTCCGTCGTTGACCCGCGGATTCGGAGGTGACTTATATGCAGACAACCACACTACCAAAGGCTCCAGCCGGACCAAAGAAAAAGCGCCCGACAGGTCGCATTTCCTTTTGGAAAAATGCCTGGCGTTCAATTACCAGAACACCTGGTCGTATGATTGGCTTTCTGCTTATTGTTATGTTTGTCTTGATGGCCGTTTTAGGGCCGGTGATTTATCCTCATAATCTGCCGATGAATCCCAATGCGATTTACGCCCCTCCAAGCTGGCAACACCCGCTTGGCACGGATTTCGAGGGAACGGACAATCTGGCATTAGTCGTACAGGGGTCTCGTTACGTGTTATCAGCTGCTGCCTTTGGTGCTCTCTTTATGGTCGTCATTGGCACTTCGCTGGGATTGGCTTCAGGATACTTCCTCGGGAAAACAGGTGCCGTCATTATGCGGATTACCGACTTGTTTCTCACGGTTCCAACATTTCCGTTGCTGGTCGTACTCTCCACGTTATGGGACTTTGGGAGTCCCCTTGCCATGGGACTTGTACTTGGTGTAACAGGTTGGGCCGGGCTGGCGAGGGCCGTTCGTTCTCAAACACTATCACTTCGCGAACGCGGTTTTATTGAGTCTGCACGAAGTCTGGGACTGTCTTGGCCGCACATTCTATTTATTGAGATTCTTCCTAATATCGGTTCCTACATCGCCATGAACCTGTTGATTGGGATTACAGGAAGCATCGAGGCGGAGGTTGGCTTATTCTTCCTTGGCGTCGTTCCTTTCCAAGTGAACAACTGGGGCGTGATGTTGAACTTGGCCGTATTTTCCGGCGGCGCCATGTCCAGTATGGCGGCGCTTCCGTATCTGCTGTCGCCGTTGATTGCGTTGCTCTTATTAGTGCTTGGCATCGTTTTATTCCTCGATGCTGTCGATGAAATGTTCAATCCGCGGTTAAAGGAGGCATAGGTCTGTGAGTGTTCAAGCAGAAACCATCTCAACATCGGAGATTGCCATCTCCATCAGAGGCCTAAACGTTGTTTACTCCACAGGCGCGGGTGAGATCCCGGCTGTGAACAACGTAGACCTCGATATTCAGGAAGGCAAAATTACGGGGATTATTGGTGAGTCTGGGTCAGGTAAATCAACCCTGATGATGGCCGTCATGAATGCAGTAACCACACCCGGCAAAATTACGTCTGGAGCGGTCATGGTCAACGGTATCGGAAATATGTTGGAAATCGACAAGACACGTCAGCGCAAGGCTCGTGGAAAAGACCTTGGATTTGTATTTCAAGCCGCGCAAAACTCCTTGAACCCCCTGACGAAGATTGGGAACCAAGTGCTCGATATGGGCCGTTCACATGACATCAAGGATTTGCGTGGCTTACTGCGTCACGCCAAAGACCTATTGACTCGACTCGGCCTGGATGCTGACCGGGTCCTGTCTTCGTACCAGCATGAACTTTCCGGCGGTATGAGGCAGCGCGTGAATATCATGTTTGCTCTGGTACTGGATGCGCGGATTGTCATCCTCGATGAGGCAACGACTGCGCTCGATATGTTATCTCAGGCCTCCGTGCTGGAGATTGTTCGTAAACTGCACGAGGAACGCGGACTCACGACGATTCTTATCACACATGACATGGGTGTGGTGGCTGACTTAGCCAATCGCGTTGCCGTCATGTATGCGGGCCAAATTGCGGAAGAGGGGGAGACTGAGCCGTTGTTGAGAAACCCTCAACACCCCTACACGAAAGGACTCATCGGAGCGATTCCAAGAATTACAGGAGACTTAAGTCTAGCCGTGCCTTTGCGGGGTGCGCCGCCGGACGTCAATACCTATCTGAAAGCAGGCTGCCTGTTTGCGGACCGCTGTCCCCTTGTTGTGGATGCCTGCAGAACCGAGCGTCCCATCACTCGAACACTGAGGTCAGGGCGCAATGTCGCATGTCATCGGGTGAATGACGATGATTGAAATTAAAGACTTGCAGAAAACGTACGTTGCCCGCGGTCAAGTTGATACTGTCGTTCATGCTCTTCGCGGTGTCAGCTTTGAGATTCCGGAAGGCGGAGCCATCTCTTTTATCGGTGAATCCGGCTGTGGCAAGACCACGGTGGGGCGCATTCTGGCAGGGCTTGAAGAGCCGACAAGCGGGTCGATTGTTTGGAACGGGAAGAACGTCTACGAGCTGAAACGGAAGGAACGCAAAGAAGTTTTTCGTAAGATTCAGCTGATTCACCAAGACCCTTATCAGGCTCTGAATCCTGCGCGGTCGATTGAACAGACCTTGGCTGCTCCGCTGCGGGTCATGGCGAAAAAGAACCGTCGTGACAGTGATTGGATGAAAAGTCGTATGAGGGAACTGCTTGAGCTGGTGGGGCTGGACCCCGAGACAGTCATGTACAAATATCCACACATGCTGTCGGGAGGTCAACGACAGCGCGTAGTGATAGCTCGAGCATTAACGGTGGAACCGGAAATGCTTGTGGCAGACGAAGCGGTTTCGATGATTGATGTGTCTCTTCGGCTGGGTATTTTGAAACTCCTTCGGGACCTGCGCGAGACGCTCGGCATTTCACTGTTGTTTATTACGCATGACGTGGCTGCTGCGCGTTATGTTGGAACAGACGGACAAATCTATGTCATCTATAAGGGTCTGGTTGCTGAACATGCAATGACAGACGATATCATCATGAAACCTGTTCATCCATATACACAGGCACTGTTGAGTGCCGTACCGGTTTTGAAGGGTATTGAAGAGCCTGGTCCAGACCGCTTTATTCCGATGAAAGACATGGAGCAATCGGAGTCAAAGGGTTGCCTGTTTGCCCCGAGGTGTCCATTCGCTCAACCCCTGTGCCGCGATAACCGGCCAGAGTTAACGGGTAGCAGTCACGACCACGCGTGCCACTTTCCGCAGGAACGGCATGTGGTTGCCGTGGCTACAAAGTAACGCTGCCGTTGCTATACCCGCCTAGGCCGTCTATCACCGGGGTGCTCGATGTGAGCAACGACTAACAAGAACTTTTGGGGGAGTGATTGGTGTGCAATCCATATGGCAGTTACAAACTGAGCAATCCGATCCGAAATACGCTGACTTGGACATCAGTACCACCCGTGAACTGTTGCAGATGATGAACCAAGCTGATCAAACAGTGCCTTTGGCGGTGGCCCAGCGACTGCCCGAAATTGAACAAGCAGTCGACCTCATTGTTGGGCGCTTGAAGCGCGGAGGGCGCTTACTCTATATCGGCGCAGGCACAAGCGGACGTTTAGGTGTATTGGATGCAGCGGAATGCCCGCCTACATTCAGCACATCGCCTGATGAGGTGATTGGTCTTATTGCCGGCGGTAAGAGTGCTATGTTTGAAGCTGTCGAAGAAGCGGAGGACAGGCGCAGTTCTGCTCGCCAAGACCTTGCTGACCTCCAGCTTACAGCTGACGATGCGGTCGTCGGAATCACTGCAAGCGGAAGAACACCCTACGTCATGGGCGGACTTCAGTACGCGCAGGAGCTTGGCTGCAGTACTATCGCTATTAGTTGTAATACGCGAGCAGAAGTGAGCCAGTACTCAGATGTAGCCATTGAAGTAGCGACTGGACCAGAGGTTCTGAGTGGATCAACCCGGTTGAAAGCAGGGACTGCACAGAAGCTTGTTCTAAACATGCTCAGTACTGCCAGCATGTTCCGGATGGGCAAGGTCTATCACAATTTAATGATAGATATGAAAGTCACGAATGAGAAGCTTATGGAACGGTCCAGAAGAATCGTGATGGTGACTGCAGATGTGGATTACGAGACCGCCGAACGAGTGCTCGAGGCTGCCAACGGGCACGTGAAGTCAGCCATTCTCATGGCGAGGACGGGAGTCGACAAGCCGACTGCGGATGCCCGGTTAGCGGCAGCAAACGGGTTTCTCCGGATTGCGCTTGGCGAGGACCACACAGCATACAAGACACCGAAATCCTGAAGGAGGTCGTGTCACATGGCGGAGACTCAAGATTTTCAGGTTCAGCGGGCAACGCCGGCAGATGTGGAGAGGCTCGGTCAGATGCTGGACACGGTGTATCGCCCATGGCTCACACCGGGTGAAGGCATGCCAAAGGAGTTTCCTCACCTGTTTTGTGCAGAGAATGCCCATCACCTCTACTACGTAGAGGAGGATGGCAACCCTGTCAGCATGATTGCAACCCTGCCGCAAAAGGTCGTGATGCAGGGCATCGCAGTTGATGTGGTTTCCATCGGGTCGGTGGTTACAATCCCCCAATACCAGGGGAGACAGATATCTTCCGCGATTCTGGACAGAGTCGTCACAGATTGGGCAGCGGCCGGGATTCCGCTCATGTTGGTTTCGGGAGATCGGGGTCTGTATCGCCGCATCCATTGCACATCTGTTGGAAGCAGGTTGGAAGTCATATGGAATGGTACAGGAGGAGAGCAACACCGTCTCCACGGACAGTCCGCCGCAACCGATGTCATCAATAAAGGGCAGAGGATTGTGGAAATACAAGCAACAAGCCGGGCTGACTGGGCGCCGCGGTTGGCACCCCTCTACCGGGCCGAAGCTTATCGCTACCGTCGTACAGACGCCCAAATGGCCACCCTCATGAATGCACTCTGGTTCGCTCGGGACGGGTACAGCCAGCGCTTGTTTGTCATCCTCCAGGGAGAAACAGTCAGCGCATATGTGATTGCCTATCAGGCGTTGAAGAGTCCAGAGACAGTAGAAGTCATGGAGTGGGCCGGCAGTCGCGTCGCAGTCATCGACGCGTTCAATGAGATTTTGTCCGCTTTTGATGCCAATCACATCAGGTTTTATGTACACCAGTCTGACCGGACGATGCAGTCGCTGGTGGAGGCCCGCGGATTGGATTATCACCGTATTCCGCTTCAAGGTACCATTCGGATACTCGATATACCCGCAGTGTTTCGCGTACTTGCACCTATCTTCGCTGAACGCTTTGGAAGTGAGGCAGTCGTCCAACAGGATGGATCATTATGGAAAGTGCAAGTTGGTGAGCATCTGTTTGCCACTGAAAGCCTCGGGGAACTCACATCCTTCGTTTTCGATTCGGGGAAAGGGAAGCTTGGCATTGAATTCGTCCACACAGATGATTTGAACTACATATAGGCCATGGACAGGTGTGAACAAAGGTCCAAAGGTCCGCTGCAGGATGCCGCTGCAGGTTCAGGTTTTGGTCTCGAGGCCAACTCCTGCTGAACAGGAGGAATGACGGTGACGGAAGCAGAGATTCGAGAACTTGTTGGGGAAATTATCATCGCAGGGTTTGAAGGTACAGAGGTAACACACCATGCACAACGCCTGATTAGACGCCACCAGGTAAAAAATATCATTCTTTTTAAGCGGAATGTTGAGTCTGCAGGGCAGTTAGCGGGGCTCAACGCCGCCCTCCAGAGCATCGCAAAAGATTCGGGACACGTTGGGCCGCTGATTATCTGTACAGACCAGGAAAATGGGATTGTCCGTCGTGTTGCTCCCGGCCTCCCGGGTCTTCCAGGGAACATGGCGATTGGTGCCACCGGGAATGTCCGGAATGCCTATGAGACGGGGACTCTGACAGCGAAACAGCTTCTTTCAGTGGGAGTAAACATGGATTTGGCACCCGTCCTCGATGTGAACAACAACCCTGAGAACCCGGTTATTGGAGTACGCTCGTACGGAGAGAATCCAGACTTGGTTGCGGACTTTGGCACAGCCATGATTCGGGGGCTTCAAGAATGGGGTGTGATTGCCTGTGGCAAGCACTTCCCAGGCCATGGGGACACCTCCGTAGATTCGCATCTTGCGCTGCCAGAAATCGCACACGACCGGAAGCGACTGCAGGAGGTCGAGCTGAAGCCATTTCTAAAGGCGATGGAGTTTGGTGTGGATGTTGTCATGACAGCGCATATTGTGTTCTCGTCGATTGAGCAAGAGAAGATTCCC
Source organism: Alicyclobacillus sp. SO9 (assembly GCF_016406125.1). NCBI lineage: Bacteria > Bacillati > Bacillota > Bacilli > Caryophanales > Alicyclobacillaceae > Alicyclobacillus > Alicyclobacillus sp. SO9. The sequence goes on from NZ_CP066339.1 coordinate 316,793, forward strand.
GCTACATTGTCGAAGGCGGTACTCACAGACTTTTTGCGATCAGAACTGAAATATGAAGGGGTTATCACGACCGATTGTCTCGAAATGAATGCCATCTCCGAGACGGTGGGCGTTGCAGAGGGTGCCGTACAGGCACTGCTGGCTGGTGCTGATTGGTTGATGATCTCGCATCGCCTGGACCGTCAGGAAGCGGCTATTGAGGCCATTGTCAAATCGGTCCTGGATGGGCGAGTTCCTGAAACACGTCTAGCCGAAGCTGCAAATCGGGTCCGAAATCTGAGGCGAAATCGAGTTGCAGACGTACACCATTCCGGTGTAGAAAACGGTCCGTCCGTTCCAGCAAAGGGCCTGCTCGACGAATCCAACGAACTACAGAGGAGACTATGTGCTGAAGCTGCCACTGTTGTGGTGAACAGTCGAGGGTTGGTCCCTCTAGACCACGGTGAGGTGAAGGTCATCGACCTGTTCATCGACAGCGGTGTAACTCGCATGTCCGCATCAGACAATACTTCGTCGTCTCAATTTGTAGTCAGTGCATTACAAGAGACGTTTCCAAAGGCTTCTCTCAGAGTACACAACATTGCTGAAGGTGTGACACCTTCTTTGGCAAGGGAGCTTGCGAACACATCATTAATCGTGGCCGGTATCAGCGGAAGGCGCAACGAAGACTACCTGCAGTTTGTCAACGAGATTGGACGCAATGGGCAACCCGTTGTAGCGTTGGCGCTTCAGAGTCCCTACGTTCTGAAGGACTTGTCCGACGTTCCAACCCAGGTGGCGATTTACGAATACACAGAATGGATGGTTCAAGCAGGCATCAATGCCCTTGTCGGCAGAGGTGGTACAGGGCAGTTGCCTATCACACTGTAGTCAGTTCCATTGTTTCTCCAGATGCAGCCTTTCCAGCAGGCTTCCTCACTGAAATGGTTACAAGGAGTTGATTCATCATGAACTCGATGATACGAATGTTGCTGTCTAGCAAAGGCCTGTACATTTCCGAAGAGGATGACGAGGAACTCGCGAAGGAGTGGGCAGCACTCAACACGCTGCGGCGTGGATTCGAGAAGACCATTGCCGGAGAAGATGACATTGTACTGAAGTACGTCCCGGGGGTGAGCACGTTTGACTGAGGAACTGGCAATGCTGTCTATCAACAGACTTGCTTTGTTGCTGCAATCGCGTCAAGTCTCACCTGTCGAAGTGACAAACTCGGTTCTTAGGCGCATTGAAAAGTACAATGAGGAACTGCACGCATACATTCAGATTTACAGCACTGACGCACTCCAATCTGCGCAGAAGGCAGAACACGAGATGATGCACGGTGGCTATCGCGGGAAACTGCATGGTGTACCTACCGCCATTAAAGACAACATTTATTTCAAAAATCATCTTACGACCATGGGATCAAAAATCCATGCTCACTACATACCGGATTATGACGCCACAGTTGTGACACGGCTTGCAAAGGCGGGGGCCGTCTTCGTCGGTAAGTTGAACATGGACGAATACGCACTTGGCGGTAAGACCGATAATCCGTACTTTGGTACCTGCCGAAACCCTTGGGATAAGAGTCGAAGTCCAGGTGGTTCAAGCGGCGGCGCAGCAGTTGCAATGGCAGCCCATCTGGCCATTGCAACACTGGGAACGGATACATCTGGATCGATTCGGATTCCGGCATCGGCTTGTGGTATTGTCGGCCTGAAACCAACCTTTGGACGCGTCAGCAAACGAGGCTGTTTTCCAGAAGCATGGAGCCTTGACACTGTTGGGCCGCTGACGAAAACCGTCCACGACGCTGCGGCACTACTGGAAGTGATTGCTGGCTTCGATGAGCAGGACCCCTCGTCCGTCAATGTTCCGTCCCAGCACTACACCAAGTTCTTATCAGAGGACATCGAGGGCATGGTGATGGGTGTGAACGAAGCATTCTACTTCAAAGATGTGGATAGTACTGTCGCTGACCTCATCTGGCAACTCATCCGAACCCTCGAAAAAAGAGGCGCGAAAGTCGCTCCGGTGGAACTCCCCAGTTTGAAATTTGCTGAATTCGCGTTGACCATAACAGATATCTGCGAGACTAGTACGGTACATCACGAAAACCTGAAACGTCGTCCACAAGACTTTGCTCCAGAAATTCGTCAACTGCTCGAGTTGGGGGAGATTCCCTCAGCCGTCGATTACTTGCAGGCGCAACAACTGCGGCGGCGGATTGAACAAGACTTTACAGATGCATTCCGTAAGGCGGATGTACTCATTGGACCGACTCTACCGGGGATTGCAAGCAAAATCGGGGAATCCTCCGGTGACTTAAGCCGACTCGTCGGGCCCGCCAACTTGGTTGGCCTGCCGTCGCTCACCGTACCCTGTGGGTTCAATCAGGGAATGCCCGTTGGCGCGCAAATTATAGGCCCTGCGTTCGGAGAAGGAAAGGTTCTAAAGATGGGATATGCAGTTGAGTCCACCAATCCTCTCGGCGGCAAACAGCCAGATTTACATAGATAGGAAGAGTTGTTCAGTCTGAAGTTGTTAAAGTCTGCGCAAAAATAGGTCCAATTTGTGCCGAAGATATATCCAGCACTCGTTTGATAGTTAGGTAAATGCTATTAGCGCTCTCTAAACAAAACATACAAATTGTTAATATGTCGTCTTCCCCGAGCCATCGCCCGCTAAGCAGCCATTTGTTGCATGGTTCCAGATTGGTCCCGAAACTCCTCCGGTACTTGTATAAACCCTTGTCACACGCCAACAAGAAACGGTAGAATCAGCGAAAGGAACTAATATAAAAATAGCTTGCAGCAATACAAAGCCGCAATGGTAAGGGGAATCCTATGGACAGGAAGAATAACAGAAACAAGTGGTGGAGCAAGAAACGCAATATTAACATATTTACTGTAATTGGACTCGTCCTCGTGGCTGGAATAGGCTTTGGCTATTATCAATATGGCCAATTGCAGCCACAACACGTCTTTAACAACGTACCGGCTATTGGCACTCCACAGCAGACAACGAATACCACCACAAGCTCAGCCAACGCTGTATCCACACCTCCGCCACGTACTACACCCGGAACCTTTAATATGCTCTTGATTGGCACTGATACGCGACCTGGCCATAAACTTGGCCACTCGGACTCCATGATTCTGGTCCACGTCGACCTTAACACCCATCAATACAACCTCTTGAGCATACCACGGGATGCGAGAGTGAAATTCGCGCCTTACGGCTATACCAAACTGACCAGCGTGCAGTATATGGACGAAGCTAAATACGGCACCAAGAAAGGTATTATCGACACCGTCAAAGAAATCTCCCAATTGACAGGCGTCCCGATTAACTATTACGCAGAAACCGACTACTGGGGACTGCAGGACATGGTGAATGTAATTGGCGGTATCCAAATAAACCTGCCTTTTAAAGTCACGTTGACGCACGCATGGTATTCCCAGGATGAAGGAAAAACATTTTCCAAGGGGCCACATTTTCTCAACGGCCGATTGACCACGGAAATTGTGCACGAGCGTTATTCCGTACCCGGTACGGACTACGGACGTCAGAGACTCCAGGAGTCCGCGTTGGTTGGTATCGCCAAGGAACTTGTGAAGCCCAAAAACATCTCCAAAGTACCCCAAGAACTCAAGACCCTCCCCAAATACCTCATTGCCACAAACCTGACAAAAGCGGATATGATGAGTATCTTTTTTGGCGCAAAAGGGGATTTTCACCCCAACTCTCAGATTCACTATCACCAGGTCAAAGGAAAAGGTGCTTTTGTCTACAACGGCGTTTTGCAAGCGAAAGATGACGAAATCATTTTACAGCCAGGCCAGTTGAAGAACGCCGCGAAGAAGTATCTAGAGGGATAGAGATAAGGGGAGGAGTTTCCTTAACCTAAAGAGCTACCATTTACTCCGATTGAAAAGGCCTCAAAGCAAGGCTGTCCTTGTCCTAGGCCATGAGCCATTCGGTACATCGGTCTTGAACAGAGTCTTGAACTTCATGGGTGTAGACTTTGGCAGCTCTATTACAGTTGTGGAAAGTGATTCTCCGAGATGTAAATATTGAACCTCATTATGTCATTATTATGCACAATCCTATGGATGTCGTGGATTCCAACGTGAGGGCATGGAATCTGGAAGGCCAATGACATGTACAAGGCCTATCTTCGGGACTATGGGCCTTTAATTCGGGAGCGAAGAAAGAGAAAGAATCATACGTCGTCGCCCTTCCAAGATAAAGATTGAATCACAATTTCTAGACTTCAAACCCCTTCTGTTTGGCAATGAACCAAGGATTCAACAAATCAGACTTGTTGTATCTCAGTGTTTCATTCGATTCAGGATGACGGACGGTTCCCCCAGACTGCTCCACAATGGCATGTCCCGCGCAGGTATCCCACTCCATGGTCGGTGCAAATCGGGGATAGACTTCGGCCTGACCCTCGGCAACAAGACAGAGCTTCAAGGAACTTCCTGCCGAGTCCATCTCAACGTCCCCATATTTCTCCCTAACTTTGGCCACATATTCTTCTGTCTCCGGAGACATGTGAGATCGACTCGCTACCACATTCATTTTCCCATCTTGTCTTTTATAAGGAAGTTTTACAGATTTCTTGTCAAGTACTGTAGCATCCGTGATAGCCTCTTTGGCATTCTCTAACTTGAAAGAGCCTACGTCTGCTTTGGCGTAATAAAGCACATCCAACACAGGCGCGTATATCACACCCAAAACCGGACGGCCCATATGAACCAAAGCAATGTTAACGGTGAACTCTCCGTTGCGCTTAATGAACTCTTTTGTCCCATCTAACGGATCGACAACCCACAGATACTCCCAGCCCTTTCTCTCGTCATAAGAAATTGATTTCCCCTCTTCACTCAAGACAGGGATGTCAACGTCTAAAGCTGCGAGCCCCCGAATAATGGTGTTGTGTGATTTCTTGTCTGCCAGCGTTAAAGGGGAGCTATCTTCCTTATGTTCCACTTGAAAATCATCTGAATGATATACAGACAGAATCTCGTTCCCTGCTTCAACAGCCACGCGCAGGATGTCCATTATATTAATTTGATTGAGCATACAGTTAGCCTCCTAGTGACTAAATGTCTCTTAGTCTCTGGCTCCTCTTGTCCTTCTCCGACAGAATGACATTAGACGTGGGCCAATCAATGGAAAGGTCCGGGTCGTCCCAAGCAATTCCTCCATCGTGGGCAGCGGAGTAGAACTGGTCCACCTTATACATTACGTGGGTATTTGGTACGAGTGTGCAGAAACCGTGGGCGAACCCTTTCGGAATCAAGAGTTGTCGGTGGTTATCTGCTGTCAGAATGACTCCGGTCCACTGTCCGAACGTGGGGGATTCCCCTCGTATATCCACGGCCACATCATAGATGGCCCCAATGGGCACCCTCACAAGTTTGGTCTGTGCCATCGGCTCCTCTTGATAATGAAGACCGCGCAGTGTGCCGCTGTCTGCCGAAAGTGAATGGTTGTCCTGTACAAAGTCATACTCAATTCCATTTGCGGCAAAGGTGTTGCTATTGTAGCTTTCCGTGAAAAAACCGCGGTTGTCCCCGTGAACTGCAGGCTCAAGGATGAGTACCCCGTCTAACTTCGTGGTAATAACCTTCATTTGGTTCCCTCCAAATCTTCGTAGTGACTCCAATCGCCGAGAAAGTCGCGGAGTGCATCTTGCCATGGCTGCAGCAGATGAAACCCATTTTCGCGAAGTGCATCATGCGCAAGTACAGAGTAAGCAGGCCGCGGAGCCGGTCTTGAAAACTCCTCTGTCGTGCAGGGTTCAACCTCCACTTGAATCCCAGCTTGCCGAAAAATCTCCCGGCTAAAGTCATACCAAGAGCAAACTCCTGTGTTGGAGGCGTGATAAGTGCCGAAGCGATTCGATGCTACAAGCTCTAACAACAGCTTAGCCAGATCCGCGGTGGAGGTGGGGCTTCCAAATTGATCGTTCACAACCTTAAGTGGTTTGCCTTGTTTACCAAGCTTCAACAGGGTCTTCACAAAGTTGTTTCCATGAACACCGAAAACCCACGAAGTACGCACGATAAAATGGCTGTCCGTTATTTCGCGAACATAGTCTTCACCAGCCAGCTTGCTTTGGCCGTAGACGCTCTGCGGGTTCACTTTCGAGTCCTCTGTATACGGCGTGGAGGCCTGTCCGTCAAAGACATAGTCCGTGCTTATTGCACAGAGTTTCGCCCCTACCTCAGCAGCGGCTGCCGCTACGTTTTGAGACCCCTGTGCATTGACTACAAAAGCTTGATGCTTATCCTCTTCAGCTCTATCCACGGCCGTATAGGCGGCGGTGTGGATAACGACATCGGGTTCCATCTCTCGTATGATTTTTCTCACGGTGTCTGCGTCTGTAATATCCAATTGGTCTCTTCCGAATCCAAACGTGTCGTGGTAATGAGAGAATAGAGACACAACATCCCGTCCGAGTTGGCCTCTCGCTCCTGTTACAAGCGCCTTCACAACCTGTCACCCAACCTTGACGAATACTGCTTCTCATAATACTCGCGATAATCTCCGCTGCGCACTCGTTCCCACCAGCTTCGATTGTCCAGATACCACTGTATGGTTTGAGCAATCCCCGTATCGAAACTATATTGTGGCTCCCATCCGAGCTCACTTCGGAGTTTGGTTGCATCAATCGCGTACCGTTTGTCATGGCCCAACCTATCCTCTACGAAGCGAATCAAGCTTTCCGGTTTATTGAGGTAGTTGAGTATGGTCTTCACAATCTCAATGTTTGTTCGCTCATTATTGCCGCCAATGTTATAGACTTCTCCGTCTCGTCCTTGGTGAAGAACCAAATCAATCCCGGCACAGTGGTCTTCAACATGGAGCCAGTCTCGAACATTGAGACCATCACCATAGACCGGGAGGGGCTGTCCTTCCAGCGCATTCAAAATCATCAGCGGAATCAATTTCTCGGGAAACTGATAGGGGCCATAGTTGTTAGAACACCGCGTAATGTTGACAGGCAGTCCGTACGTTTCATGATAGGCTCTCACCAACAAGTCAGAGCTCGCCTTACTCGCCGAGTATGGGCTGTTTGAGGCCAGCGGGGAGTTCTCGCTGAAAGTCCCAGTGTCTCCCAAGCTTCCGTACACCTCATCCGTGGAAACGTGCACAAATTTACCTACGCCGTGTTGACGGGCAGCTTCCAACAGAACCTGAGTACCCATGACATTCGTCTTCAGAAAGGCACCCGGGTCCAAAATACTTCTATCTACATGAGATTCAGCGGCAAAGTGAACTATCGCATCTACCCGCTGACTAAACAGTTGGCTCACTTGCTCTGAGTCAGTGATATCTACCTTTATAAAGCTGTAGTTGGCTAGGCTGTCAATGTCCTTAAAATTTTCTAAGTTGCCAGCATACGTCAATGAATCCACGTTGACCAATTCATAGTCTGGATACTTTCGACTCATATACTGAATAAAATTACTGCCAATAAATCCGGCACCGCCAGTTACAACAATCCTCATTAGATTCACTCCATCAACCATGTGTTACACCATGGCATTAGTTCAAATACAGTAATTTTTAATTATAGGATCTCTACACTGCTGTTGTCACCGAGGACGAAATTAAGCGCTTTGGGTTTCTGTTTGCCACGATTAAGGCGGACATTTTTCCCAATCAAACTACTGTCGATACGAGTCGAAATGTCCACTATCTGTGTCCCTTCAAGGATGATGCTATTCTCAACTTCACTGTTTTCAATCGTGACCTCTCTACTGACGGAAGTAAAGGGGCCAATGTAGGCGTTCTGTATTTTTGCACCTGACGCAATGATGACTGGACCCCGGATGACGCTCCGACTAATTTGAGCACTTTCCTCCACAACAACTCGACCTGAGATGGAAGACGACTCATCAACCGTTCCGTGAATGCTTCCCTCAACATACTCCAGCATCATGCGGTTCGCCTCTAGCACGTCCTCAGGCTTTCCCGTGTCTTTCCACCAGCCGTCAATAATGTGTGAATCGACCTGATAATCATGCTCTATAAGATACTGTATTGCGTCGGTAATCTCCAATTCATTTCTCCAGGAGGGTTTAATCTGATTGACAGCGTGGAAAATGGAGGAGTCGAAAAGATAAACACCCACTAAAGCCAAATCACTTTGAGGCACCTTGGGTTTTTCAACCAACCGTAGAATCCGATCACCATCCAGCTCTGCGACACCAAAACGTTGGGGATCTGGAACTCTACTGAGCAAAATTAGCGAGTTTGCTTTTGAAGACCGGAACTTACCCACAAATTCTGTTACACCATCTCGAACCAGGTTGTCCCCAAGGTACATTAGAAAGGATTCATTCCCAATGAAATCCTGAGATATTTTTACGGCGTGGGCCAGTCCTCTGGGAGCGTCCTGCATAATATAAACAAAAGTAAGGCCCCATTCAGCCCCATCACCCAAGGCCCTCTCAACATCGGGTCCAGTTTCAGGATTCACGATAATCCCGATCTCTTTTATTCCAGCGTCCCGAATCGCCTCAATCGCATAGAATAGAATAGGTTTGTTGGCCACTGGAATAAGTTGCTTAGCCCCTGTATATGTGAGAGGACGTAGTCTGGAGCCTGTACCTCCGCTCAAAATAAGTGCCTTCATCGCTATACCTCCCGAGAAGTTAAATATGAATCTGAAATATCTAGCAAAGTGTTTAGTTGTACTCTAGTGATGCGTATTCCTTCTTGATATAGCCGACATCCTCCAGATAGCTGATAACCTGCTGGACCGATTCATCCAACGTTTGTTTGTCCGTCTCCACAACCAATTCTGGCGCCACCGGTTCTTCATAGGGAGCGTCAATCCCGGTAAACTGCTTGATCTCACCGAGACGCGCTTTTTTGTAAAGACCTTTAGGATCCCGTTTCTCACACTCCGCAAGGGAACACTTCACGTAGATCTCGATGAACTCATCTTCGTCAACGAGTTCGCGGACCAGATTTCTGTCTGCCTGGTATGGAGAAATAAATGCCGACAAGACGACAACTCCCGCATCAACAAATAGCTTGGATACTTCTCCGATACGTCGGATGTTCTCTTTCCGATCTTCAGGGCTGAACCCAAGATTTTTGTTTAATCCGTGACGCATGTTATCACCGTCTAGAATATACGTATTAATGCGGCGCATGTGAAGTTGTCTCTCAACTTCCACCGACACGGTAGATTTACCCGCTCCAGACAAACCTGTGAACCAAAGGATTGCACTCTTGTGCCCTTTCAACCTCTGCCTGTCACCCTTGTTTACCTTCGAATTATGCCATGTTATATTTTTTCCGCCCAAAATAAGTCCCCCTTATTGCTGCAACCAGATGAATTTATCAACTAAAATTGTAATAAGCATTACAATCAAGTTTAACGGAATACCGACCTTAAGGTAATCCTTGAATTTGTATCCGCCAGGCCCGTAAACAATGAGGTTTGTCTGGTATCCAATAGGTGTCGAAAAGCTGGCAGATGCCGCAATCGCGACAACTACTATAAATGCCATTGGATTCGCATGCATCTGGGCCGCAATTGCAAGGCCAATTGGCAGCATTATCACCGCAGCCGCATTGTTCGTGATAAATTCAGTGAACACATTTGTAATGAGGTATACAATAGCTAGAACCGCAAGCACTCCTATAGGTTTCCCTAAGTTCACGAGTCCATTGGCTACCCAAGCGGCTGCTCCACTCCTAACAATGGCTGCGCCCACACCAAACGCACTAGATATTAGCAGTAAGACACTGAACTGCACCTTGTTTTTGGCTTCTTCGGGGGAAATGGCTTTCGTAGCCAGCAACACAACGACTCCCCCTAAAATTGCTTTAAATAAGGTCAACACATGAGTCGCTACAAATACAATCATGAGAACCAAAACCATAATAGAGATCCAACCCTGTCTTTTATCTTCTGGCCAAGGCTGAACGCCGAGCGGTGTCGTAACGTAGAAGCTATTCGACTGCCGAACGCGATTGTAAAAATCCGGACCGGCTAGGAGAAGCAGCGTGTCTCCGGCGCGCAAGCGAATGTCACCAACCTTGGTCTCAATTCGCTCACCATTTCTATGCACAGCAATAACACCAGCATCAAACTGACTCCGAAACTGCGCATCCCTTATTCTCCTGTGCAACAGATTCGAGGATTGATGTGATACCACTACCTCAACCACTTGAGAGGTGCCGTTTTTCAAATCGTCCAGTGTCAATTCAGGGCCTGCTTCTATCCGCAGTCCCTTCATATGTTGAAGTTCGGCAATAGTCTCAATGAGTCCTGTGAAAATCAGCCGGTCTCCTGTTCTAATGAGAGTCGTTGAGCGAACTGGAGATATTTTTTCAGCGCCGCGGATGATTTCGATTAAAAATAGACCCTTTAAGTTGCGCAACCCTGCTTCGCGAATGGTTTTGTTATTGTGGGGAAAGGTATTTTCTACCACAATCTCCGATAGGTATTCCCGACTCTGCTCGGCTATCCGGTCTTCCATCACCTTGTGGTTCGGAAGCATCCTGGAGCCGAATACAATGAGATATATCAGTCCAACGATAAGTGCAGGAATCCCCACATATGCCAATTGAAAGAAGGTAAATTCTTTTAGCCCCAAGTTGTCAAGCATGCCATTAATGACTAAATTCGTTGAAGTCCCCATAAGCGTAATGGTTCCACCCAAAATAGTGGCATAGGACAGAGGAAGCAAAAATTTGGATGGAGATATGCCTCTATCTGCAGCCCACTTTTTTATGACTGGCGTCAATGTGACGACAATAGGTGTGTTATTTAAGAACCCCGATAGAATTGAGGTAGGAACTAACACCTTTAAAAGGACCCGTCTGTCAGACGACTTTTTCCTGAGTAGCGCGGAAACCATCTTGTCGGCGACTCCACTCTTCTCGACAGCACCAGCAACAATGAACAATAGTGCGATTGTCAGCATTCCTTTGTTAGAAAAACCTTGTAAAGCTTCGTCAACAGGCAGGGTACCCGATAAAATAAAAATAACCAATGTCATAAATACAATGATGTCCGGGCGTGCTATTTCCGTGACAATTGCCACCATCATCAAAGAGACAACCGTTAAAACAAAACCTATTTGCAGCGTCAACTAATTCAGCCCTTTGTCTCCCGTTCGAATGCATATAGGAAGTGAGGAGAACGAATATATAATACCTTCAGGTGCTCTAGTAAAATTCTTTAAAACGAACAAACTTCCTTCAACCGGACAAGTAAAAATTGAGACCTTTTGTTATCAGGTCTCAATTTTGTCAAAATCCATATTTTAAGTACTACGATAGATACTCGTCGATCCAGCTACACTTTCTGGACCTGAGTATAGTGCTCCATCAGCACCTCAACAACTTCTGGACGGCTAAACTCAGGCGGCGGTGCAACCCCATCGCTGAGCATTTGTCGCACCTTTGTACCAGACAGAATGACACGATATGCCTCACCATGCGGACATGTCTTTGTCGTGGCCATACCGAGACACTTCTTACAATAGAATGCATGTTCAAAGAACAGCGGTGTAATCCCGAGTTCCTCCGGTGTGAATTCGTCAAAAATCTTCTGAGCGTCATACGTGCCGTAATAGTTTCCTACACCAGCGTGGTCACGTCCGACGATAAAATGGGTACACCCGTAGTTCCGTCTCACTAACGCATGCATGATTGCTTCCCTTGGACCAGCGTATCGCATCGCAGCTTTATAGACTCCAAAGAATACCTTGTCTTGCGGGTAGTAATTCTCAAGTATTGCCTGATATGCCTTCAAGCGGACGTCTGCCGGAACGTCATCACTTTTCGTTGGGCCCACTAAGGGGTTGAGAAATAACCCGTCTACTGTTTCAAGTGCAGTCTTCTGAATATATTCGTGCGCTCTATGAATTGGATTTCGGGTTTGAAAACCTACTACTGTGTTCCAACCGAGCTCTTTGAACCGCTGCCTCGTATATTCCGGCGTAAAGAAATAGTCTGAGAACACATCCGTACGTTCGTCGGGGAAGACCTGAATCGGACCGCCCAGATATACAGAGCCCCGGTTAAACAGACGATGGACCCCTGGGTGCTTCAGGTCTGTAGTTTTGTATACCATCTTTGCTTCATGCTCCAGGTCTGGGCTGTAGATGCTTTCAACACGCATGATGGCTGCAACAACACCATCTTGTCGAACGAGGGATATTTCATCATTGATTTGAATCTCTTCGGCGACTTCTTCAAAGACAGGTAAAGCGACAGGAATCGACCAAACCTCGCCGTTCACGAGTCGCATTGTTTCAAGAACTGAATCATAGTTTGCTTCAGACATAAATCCCTGTAGAGGAGAAAATGCACCGATTCCAATTTGAAACAGATCCGATTCCGTCACTTCATCGACCGTCACTTGCTTCAGCTGTTTCGCGTACTGCGCTAATTCCCTTACATGACTTTCCTCTATCATCTTATTTACCAGACCTGCTTGTCCCACAACAACACCTCTTACCACAAGTTAAAATTGAGTACAGATTAAATGGTTGCCCCTAGTATAGCAATGAGTATCGCTAATCGTCGAATTTTATCGCATGTGAGAGATGTCTCGTGGAGACAAACCCTACATACTGGTTTACTGCTTCAAATGCACCCTGCTAGCGACGATTGTCAGATAAACTAGGAGCCATTCCTGTAATGAATTAATTTCGGGTTTGTAACAAAAAGAGCGCCTCCTGTATGCTGGGTTCCGAATGCAGACACATTCATTCCCTAATTGAGGAGGACGCTCAACGTGAAGTATAAGATCCAACAGAAGCAAAATCAACGAATTCAACAAATTACCGACACTACCATCATTGTGGGAGCCGACATTGCGAAGCAAACCCATGTGGCGAGAGCCATTGACTTCCGTGGAATTGAGCTCGGTAAAGAGTGTGTTTTTAACAATGACGATGAGGGCCTGACGAAACTCGTAACGTGGATGAAGGAGTTGCAACGGCTGCACGGCAAGACGGATGTCGTCTTTGGTGTTGAGCCGACCGGACACTACTGGTTTCCGTTAGGTGCCTTCATGCAAGACTTGAGTGTTCGATTCGTGCTAGTGAATCCGCACCACGTCAACAAGAGCAAAGAGTTGGAAGATAACTCGCCAACGAAGAACGACTACAAGGATGCCAAGGTTATTGCGAATCTCGTCAAGGACGGCAAGTACACCGAGCCTAAACTCCCAACAGGTATCTATGCGGATTTACGAATCCTCATGAACCTGAGAGAGAAGGTCGTGGTGAATCTGGGGCAAGTGCAAATGCGGATTCAGAACTGGCTCGACCGGTTCTTTCCGGAATACACCCAGGTGTTTAAGGACTGGGAAGGTAAGACGTCACTCATCACACTGCGTAAGTCTCCGTTTCCACAGGACCTCGTCTCACTCGGCGCCAGCGAGATTGTGGGTCAGTGGAAAAGGGGCGGTGTGAAGCGGGCTGTCGGTATGAAGCGAGCAACACGGCTTGTGAGTACCGCTAAAAAGTCTATTGGTCTGAAAGAGGGGCTTACGGCAGCTCGGTTGGAACTAATGGCTTTGCTAGAACAGTATGAGATGTTCACTCGGCAGCGTGATGAAATCATGGCTCAGGTGGAGCAACTGCTGAACCAGATTCCAGGCACTGAAGAGATGCTGAGCGTACCAGGGATGGGTGTCACCACACTTGCCGGATTCCTGGCTGAAGTGGGCGACCTACGGGGATACGACCATGGACAGCAGATTATCCGGCTCGCTGGACTGAATCTGAAAGAGAACAGTTCTGGCAAGAGGAAAGGGAAAACAGGAATCTCGAAGCGGGGTCGCTCCCGGCTCAGGGCACTACTCTTTCGAGCCATATTGCCGATGGTTGCCAAGAACGCCGAGTTCAAGGCGTTGCACGATTATTACACGACCCGAACGTGCAATCCCTTGAAGAAGAAACAGTCACTGATTGCGCTGTGTGGAAAACTCATTCGTGTTCTACACACATTGGGGACAAAGCAAGTTCAGTACAACGCTGAGGATTTACTGGGGCCACTTCGGAGGTCCCAACTACAGGTGGCAGCTTAACCGATTTGATTCAAACTCGTCAGTTCGATTTACTCGCTTGTACACGATGAATCGCCAAGACAAACAGAAGCACGGATAAGCCGTAGTATCTACACCATAAGGGCAACGACCCAGTAAAGGAGCAAGAAACGGCATCCACCCCTTGAGAGGTAGTACGAAGGAATGTGAGGGCATAGACCCAGTGTGACATGGGAGGGTAAACCGCAAGGGAACGTGTGGACATCCAAATGTGCGAACATAATTATGTACCATGTATTGGTAAAATAGCACCAATCTCTGTTCCTGCTACGGACTACCCGTTTGAAAATTGGCACATCTAGCATTCTGGTAATCTCTCTCAAATTGTCAAGGTGCGTAATCGTGAGAATAAGAGAGTAAATAGGAGAAAACATTAATTTATAGTGGGAGCGTGCCCAAGTAATCTTTGAAGCGTCTTCCAAGAAGGAATTCCCGGAGTTATACGAAATCCTCCTGTAGTGAGATCTACATTTCAGGCTTCGAATCCTTGGAGAGAAAGTTTAGTGACTTGGGCCCGCATCACCTCATGTTACTGCCACCGAATTTGAAGGGGTGGATGCCTAAAGCTCACTTGGCGCACTCTGTGAGTAATGTAGTGATTCATATCGGTATTTCGGCCATCACCGATCAGTACGAGAAGGAGTTAGGGGGTTGCCCACCGTATCACCCGGTAATGTTTTGAAACGGATTGACCCCTTTTATTTGGACATAGCTTCCGCTTTCAAGAGCTTTCTCAGACTTTCACATCCGACTTTGGCATTAAGCCTATTGGACGGTGACTTCCTGAAACTCAACAAATGACAAGAAATTCAGACTCGAGTGCATTCGTGAATTGTTGTAGTAATCCATGAATTCCACAATGATGGACTGCGTTTGGCTTAAGGTCGTGCGTCCTGGCGACAAGGGCTATGTTCCCTGTCTCAGAACACCCCTGAACGATCTGCTGCTTGAACTGTGCTGAAAGGTTCCATCGTACCAAAGTCCCAACGTCCTGCTGCTTCAAGTATGCTATTCAACAAGAAGCGGGTCCAACCTCAATAGTAGGCTTGAGAGAACCCTACTACGTTGATTAAAACTTCGTCCAAGGACAGGTTGAATTAAGAGGCAAGGAATTAATGCAGTTATAATGCAATTCTTGAACCGCCTCAACAGGTGTTGCACGTTGCGGTAGAGGCAGGGGAAATTGACTACTGGCCCAGCCCGCGAGGTCGAGTCCATGAAAGTAAAAAAGACATGATTCATGCATTTAGTGATGAGCAGGTTACAATCTATTGCCTCAACCTACTGAAGATAGTTTTACCGGATTCAGAGGTTATACGCTTATGATGCTGATGTTAGATTGCGGAATGCGAGTTGGCGAGACATTGGCGTTGTAAATAGATCAAATTCATTGGAAAGATCGCTGCTTGGAACGGATGCAAGGGAAAAGCGGTCGTTGGAAAATAATTCCACTCAACAGATGATAAGAATACTACAAGTATAGGTAGGTGAGTTGCTCGTGGATGCGACTGTAGAGTACGTGTTTGTGTCTCTCGAGGGCTATCCTCTCGGCATACGTTCCGTAAAAGAATGATAAAAAAGCATTGAGAAATGGCACGGATTACAGGGGTACGGATAAGCCCACACACATTTTGGTATACCTTTGCAAAGAAATTCTTAATGGGTGCAGCGACCCGTTTTCCTTTGCAGCGATACGCCACAGCAGTCTTAAGCAGGACATACATAAATTTGTATAGTCGTGAAGTTCACGAACATCTGGACAAGTACTCTCCAGTGAAAAGCATCTGCAGTCTCCGAAGAGCAGGTACGTTGGCCCCGTTCGAACTGGCTTCCGTCACCGTAAAAGGTACCAACATACGTCAGGGCGCCTAGTGTTAGGCTCTTTTTATTATAGTATAGCTTTGATTTTGTATGTTAAAATTTCAAACTTTAATTATTCCTTTTTAATACAAACGTAGTTATGATAGGAGTAGACGATGCAGAAACTACCGTGACGATTATAGCCGTTTGAGATTAACAGAGTTTCACAACAAGTGATATTTGTAATTTTGGGGGTATTTCGGATATGCATTACTCCCAGTTCTACTTAGTACACCTTATTTTGTTGGAGGTATAGCTTACGTGCGTATCACCTTCGTTCTTCCTGGATGGTCGAGAAAGCCTAATGGTGGATATAAAGTTGTATATGAATACTGTAATGAACTCGCGAAGAGAGGTAACCAAGTTACCGTCGTTCACACCGCTGAATTCGTTAGTCCAGTGACAGTAAATTACATTAAAACGGCGGTCAAGAAGTTATGGGGACTGTCGTGGCTGGACATGCACGGGGAGGTGAGTCTGACGGTCGTACCACGACTAGATAATTCGACAGTTCCAGACTCCGATATCATCGTTGCCACAGCATATAACACAGCTTTCCCCGTATATAGATTAAGCAAGGCGAAGGGAGAGAAGTATTATTTCATCCAACACTATGAGATATGGAGCGGGGATAAATATACAGTGGACCAGACATGGTTATTACCTCTTCGCAAGATCGTAATAGCAAAGTGGTTGGAACAGAAGGCCAGTGAGTTAGGGACGGCCGTCTACGGATATGTACCAAACGGAATCGACCATAATAAGTTTCAAGTAAGGGTCTCTCCATCCAAAAGATATTCTCACTCGGTCGCTATGATGTGGCATGAGTCGGAGTGGAAGGGAAGCCGGGACGGTATAGAAATATTGAAAAATGTGAAGGAGACATTTTCTGACCTACAGGTGACTTTTTTTAGTGTCTATGAGCCCCCTTTAGACTTGCCATCTTGGATTGAATTTGTAAAGGACCCATCTCTAGAAGAACTTGTTGACATTTACAACAGTCACGCAGTATTTTTGTGGACAAGTTATTCTGAGGGATGGGGGCTACCGCCCGTCGAAGCAATGGCCTGTGGTGCATGTCTTGTATCTACCGCAAATAATGGAGTACAGGAATATGCTATAGACATGGAGAACTCTCGACTTGCGCCTGTGTATGACGTGAATCAGTTACAGTCGTCGTTGGAGGCGGTTCTGAATGATTCGCGTCTGCGAATTCGTCTTGCCCTACAAGGTATCAAGGACACGACTCGATTCTCAAATGCCAGTTCAACAGAAAAATTGTTGGGTTATTTTCAATGCAAATGAGGTGGGAATTTGATTCCTGATTTTTTTATTGTTGGAGCCGCTAAGGCGGGAACGTCAGCTTTAGACTATTTTTTGAGCCTTCATCCGGATATATATATGTCACGGCTTAAGGAAAGTCACTACTTTGCTCGCACCGAGATGCCTTTGGCGTTTACAGGGCCCGGAGATGATGTGATTATCCGTTATATGACGAAAACTTTGGAAGAATATGAGGCCTTATTTTTGGATACAAATCCTGGACAGGTCGTAGGTGAGTCTTCGGTCTATTACCTTAATTACGAACTTGTACCTGCATTGATACGGAAATCGGTACCAAACGCAAAGATTATTATTATGTTGCGAAATCCTATGGATAGAGCATATAGCGCATACATGCACTTGGTTAGAGACGGTAGAGAAAGGAATTCCTTTGAAGAGGGCTTAAGGTTAGAAACAAAGAGAAAGGGGGACGGATACGAGCCAATTTGGTGGTACCGCGAACTAGGGGTTTATTCTGAACCAATAAGGCGCTACTATAATATATTTGGAGAGTCCAATGTGAAAGTGATCTTTTATGATGATTTCAAGAGCAATAGTCAAAATGTCCTTCTCGAGGTTTTTGAGTTTTTAGACGTTAATCCAGATATTTCTATAGATACCAGCACTACCCTTAACGTATCTGGTGTTCCCTCTTCGCGAGCGCTATATGATTTAGCTCATCCTTGACAGCACCCTAGACCCCGCAAGGGATTGTAGGGGGGATTTTGCCCTACAGCACAAATAGCCCCAAACGGATTGGGGCCGTAAGGATGGGATTCTCGTTAAACGAGTGTGCCTGAAGACGTGTTGCGTAGTTGGATTGCCTTGGCAGGAAGCGGGATACCCAGTGCCTTGAGGACCTCGCTTAGGTTCTGTGGTGGCGGTGGAACGCTGAGGAATTCTTTCCCGAGAAACTCGGCTTTCATCACGTGCCAACGCGAGAGGTCTTTCATGATTCGCTCGCCTGTGTACCAACGGTCATTCAGTTCCTCCAGCCGTTGCTCGCGCTCGTCTGCGTTGGTCATCTGCTCTGCTTCTTGCTCTTGCTGCGCCCACCCACGTCGGTACATCACTTGGATCTCTTGCTCGAACAGATAGGCAAGTACGCAGACGAAGATGTGCCCGCGCACACGTTTTTCATTCCAGTGGTACACCGGCCCTACATCCAGGAAGTTCTTGATCTCTCGAAAAGCCCGCTCTACGTTCATCAACGTTTTGTAGGAAGTAACCACCTGTTCGGCAGGGAGCAACGTGTTGGTCTTAATCACAAACTTTCCGTCGCGTAAGGCTTCTTTGGCGAGGGCCGCCTCATTCCATGTGTAGGAGAGCTTCTGTTCACTGAACTCCACCTCAAGGAACCCCTGTACACCTTTTTTGGTGAGGATGTCACTGACTTTGAGCATGATGGACTGTGTACTTGCTTTTCGCCCGCGATGGGGCTTGTCCAACCACGTCTGGTAGTCCACCAATGCCTGTTCCGCTTCCTCCAATGCCGATGTGCGGAAGGCTTCATCCGCCTTCGCCTTCAGCGGATTGTAGCAGAGAATATAGCGCGCATCTTGCCCTTTCTCATCGTCTTCCACTGCAGATGCGGGCACTTCGAGATAGCTGAGATTTCCGCGCAGCTCAGTGTAGAGAGAGAGGTCACCGTACTGTGCCAATAAGGTGTCGCTAACCACGCGGCCACGTTTGTGGTAGCCCACAATATAGGGATACTCAAGCGCCGCCAACAACTCCGTGTTCTTTTTCGTGACCATACCGCGGTCTCCGACGAACACACATTGTTCAACGGAGAAGTCTTTCTTCAAACGCTCCAGAACTTCCTTGACGGTCTTTTTGTCCGGCGTGTTTCCCGCAAAGACTTCATGGGTAATTGGCAACCCATCCGGAGTCACAAGCAGACCCAGCTCGACCTGTTCCAGGTCCGGCCTGTGGGTTCGTGAATATCCATGCTTGCCAATTGGGCAGTGGTGGCCACTGAGGTGCGTACTGGTCAGGTCATAGAGTACAAGCGATAAACGAAAGTTCAAGAGGTCCGTGAGTCGTTGATAGATAAATGTCTCCAGTTCGGGCTTCATATCCATCAGGTGATCCAGCGCACGATAGAAATGTTGCAACTGCCAGGATTCACCTTCCTCCTCCGGAAGATACATGTCCTCAATCGTATGAAACAAATCCAACTTACTAGACGGATTCATCAAACGGTTACAGACCATGGCCTTTACATAGCGAGCTACGTCAAAGGTGACCTGACGGTCTTTGAGTCCGGTCTCTATCGCCTTGGTCAACCCAAGCTGATCCCACAAAAATTGAACCACGTAGGGAACGCCAAAAGAGAGGGTCGACTTGGGGTCAAAGTCCTCAATCGAACCAGAGGTACGGTTCTGTAGGAGCGATTCAAGGGTACGAATAAACTGCTCAATCTCTTGCTCAGAGTAGTTATCGATGTTACCAAGACTGGCAATCCGACGCTTTTTAACGGTTTTTCCCTCGCGATAGGACTCAACAATATGCATATACCTGTAGGTACGACCATCGGGGCGTTTTGTGGATACAACTTGTGCGAACACTGGGCTCACCACCGCTCATAATATTACCTACAATTATACAATATAAATACTTTTATAACAAGGAAAAAGTTATCCACTGTCCAAACACATTTTGACCTACATTTTTGAGCTCAAAACACAACTTATCAACAGAAAAACCGCGCAACGGCGCGGCTTCGGGATACTGATAACCTACTTTTCCACAGCTAAACTGTCAAAGATGAGATTTAGCGATAAAGCCCAATCTCCTCAAGAAATTTTTCAAACCTTTTTTACCATCCGGCCTTCGTGTAAAACTTGTATCATCGCTTAAAGATTCGATTCCCTTACGGAAAATCCCCATACAACCTGAAACTTATCAGATGTTGGCTGGGATTTACCAACCTGAAATTTCAACTTTACAAGATATGTTTGGCCGGGATCTTTCGGGATGGAGTACAAGATATCTTTAGTCAACGTTATTTTGAAAACTCAGAAGGACTTGTAGTGTTGCCATTAATTTCCCATTTTTCAGTGTTTACATAAGACCTACTGAGACGGTATCGGGAGGGACTGCATTGTCGTTTTCTGCTGTAATTGTTACCTACAACTCACAAGAGATTATTGAAGACTGTCTTATTTCATTGAGAGACGCAATGACAGTTTATACGGGACAAACAGAAATAATAATAGTAGATAATAGTTCTTCTGATGACGTATTCAATTTACTACAACAACTTCAAACTGCCTTCACGTTTCTTTTAATTCAGAGCGAAAACAAGGGATTTGGCAATGGGGTGAACTTGGGAACTAAACACGCGCATGGGGACTACATCGTAGTATTGAACCCAGATGTGCGAGTGACCCGCAGCTTTTTTGTTGACCTTGAAAGTACTATTAGTGACTCTCCGAGAGCTGCTATTATAGGACCGAAGTTGCTAAATAGGGATGGGAGTGTTCAGCTCTCTTGCCGGCGTTTTCCATCTTTACTATCAGTATTGGGGAATCGAATCCCGTTTGCAACGAGAATGTCCATTGTTGATTTGCATGTGAATAGATATCTAATGAACGATTTTGAACATGATTCTGCCAAGACTGTACCATTCATTTTGGGTGCTTGTATGGTAATACGAAAGGCAGTTTTCGACGAAATAGGGGGATTCGACCAGAGCTACTTTCTCTACTACGAGGACGTTCAGTTATGTAAAGATGTCTGGTCTGCTGGGTGGGAGATATGGTATACACCGAAAGTGATGGCAGTGCATGATCACGCGCGCTCGAGTATTAGAATTTTCTCCAAAGCTTTTTGGCACCATGTGAGAAGTTCAATGATATTTTACCGTAAAAATCCATTGGTGTTATTTACTTTGCCATCTGATGTGGACAGTATGAAGATGTAGTTCGTAAATAAGAATTGGGAGATTACTATGACACAATTGAAAGTGGAACAACGCGACATCGATGTGGATATATTGCTATCAACGTTCAATGGGGCCAACTATCTTAAAGAGCAGTTAGAATCAATCTTGTCTCAGACTTACCCGTATTGGCGTCTCATAATTAGAGATGATGGATCCACCGACGATACCCTTGAAATCATCAATGGGTTTATCGAACAAGAACGAGAGCGAGTCCTTCTCATTACGGACGATTTTCGGCGCTTGGGGCCATCCCTTAGTTTTAGTACGCTACTCAGCCGTGCCAATGCTCCATACGTTATGCTTTGTGACCAAGATGATGTCTGGTTACCAGATAAAATTGAAATTTCTAGAGCAAAAATGAAAAACTTGGAGAAGGAAAATCCAGAATATCCGATACTGATCCATACAGACCTGCAAGTAGTAGATGCAGCATTGAACAAAATCAATGATTCATTCTGGAAATTTCAAAATATAGATCCGAGAGTTTCAGAATTGGGAACTTTACTTGTCCAGAACAATGTTACTGGGTGCACGGTCATGATCAATCATCAATTGAAAAAACTTGCCTATCCAATACCTCGCGGAGCGATTATGCATGACTGGTGGTTGGCTCTTGTCGCCTCAGCGTTCGGTCACATTGAACCGGTAAAATCACCTAGTCTCAAATACCGGCAACATGCTTCCAACCAAGTTGGTGCTAGTGCATATGGGTTCAAACTGTTCTTAGGTAGGATAGCGGCATTTAAGACTCTCAAAAGGTCTGTTGATGATTGTAGAAACCAAGCAGGGGAATTCTTAGATAAATTTCACGACTTACTCTCAAAAAATCAGGTGTGTACGCTAGAGGCATTTCAGGGGCTCAGTAGGGGTTCCTTTGTCAGTAAACTGTATCGTATTAATAAGTATAAGTTACACAAGCAGGGCCTTATTCGAAGACTTGCCTTCGTGGTTGTCGTAGCGCTAACCTATGAATCCTAAAGCGAACCAATTAAGGGTGTTTTTCGTTCATTCTATTAATTTATCGGGGGGATTAATTTGAGGAAGCAACGCGTAACACCACTTGGGCTGTTATCTTACGGCGTCTGGTTGCTTTTAATAGATGGAGCACTGCTTCCTCAATTTCAACTTTGGGTATTTCATAGAATCCTGATTACCTCGTATGTACTTAAACTTTCGGCTTTTGTGCTCGTCTTTGTTGGAGCATTTAGAGCAAAAAGCTTTAGAATCCCGAAGAAATTTATCTTTCTGTATTCTATATTTCTGTCCTACCTCTTGATCGAGTTGTTTTTGTATAGCAGCTTCACCTCTTCGCATCTAACCTTGGCATATTGGATCTTTGGGTATGATTTGTACTATTTCGGGATCATTTTAATGCCCGTCGTTTTCAATTTGAAAAATGTCTTTAGTGAAAGAGCCGTCGTGGTACTGACGTTGCTGATTTCAATACCACTTATTGTGATCGGTATTCTCCAGTATATATATAATCAGCCACTCGTGCCCACGTCATCCCCTAGTGGCACGTTTCAGATACCTTCGTATATCTTCTTTGGTCAGATACGAGTCTTTTCTCTTTTTGGCTCCGGTCTGTCTTTTGGGAGTTTCATGGTATTTGTTATGGTGTTGTCTTTATCACAGTTAGGTAACATAAGGAATATATGGGGTAAAATAACTATTACAGGTATTTTGTCCGCATCTACTTTTGAGATATATACAACATTTACAAGAAATGACTATGTTGAAGCGTTGGCAGTACTTATTTGTTGGGTACTCCTGAAAAAATCTCGGAAAAAATCTTGGCTGATACCATTACCAGTTTTGTTTGGATTAGTAGGGATATATCTTTTGTATTTTTATCAAGGTACAGGGTCGGGCGCGTCGCACATCTCTTCCACTTTGTCCTTAATGATCCGTCGTCAGGAGTGGGCGTATTGGGGTAGTCAGTGGTGGGGGAAAAGTATTTTCACTTTCCTGTTCGGAACAGGATATATACAATCAAATAATTTTGTGTCACTTCGTGATATTACCATTGATAATTCATTCTTAGCCGTTGGATTACAAATAGGGCTTTGTGGTTTACTGTTATGGTTTGGTCTGATGTGGAAAATGTGGACTTTTGCGCTAGATGCGGCATTTAAAAATAAGACTGCGCTTTCTCTTTCGATTGCTGCCTTTATTTCAACTTGGATGCTTACTAATATGTTTAATCTCAGTACCGAACAGTACACCCTTGTATTTGTGCTTTTAGCTATAACTGGACTACACGAAAAACCAAACAGTTATGCAAGCGTTGCAAGCCTTAAAGAGCCTCTAGACCGAGGTTCCTCCACAGTTAAAGTTAATAGTCGTCCTGGCGAGGTGATGTAGATCTGAGTGTAGCCATTTATTTATGCCGGTTTCTTATGAAGAACTCATTTTAGCGGGAGTAAGTGCTGGCCATGACGAGGTGCGAGTTAGCCATCACGGCCAAGTTAGCGTCTTCCACGAGCCACAGCAAGAAACAATATAGACTCCTGCTTTGGCGGTTTTGGTGCGAGATAAGTAGAGACTACGAGCCCATCGCATTTCAAGTGCATGTGAATGGGCACGATAGAATCGTCTTAAGTGACCGCGTCGATACAAGGAGCATTTGTCGTAGTGCCCTTATAAATTCTTCCCACTCCTCAGCGTACCATAAAGGACCCCAAATATTGACGGCCACACCCTTAACCTTCTTACAACTGAAACATGCATCCACACGTTCCACAGAACCATGGAGAGCGTGCTAGCTACGGCAACTGCGTTTACTGAACCAACGGTCTTTGCCGTAATGTAACAACCTAGTACGTTAACCAGTGCGGCCACACCAAAGATCCGAGTACTCACTCTGTGTTGGCCCGTAAGATTCAGAACATAGGCTACGGGGCCTGCAGCAGCATTTACAATCTGACCTATAAGAAGAATGTGTAAGACAACTTCTGCGTTAGAATACGCCGGTCCAAATATTCTAAGAACCGGACCAGTTAAGACATAAATTGTAGTTGCAATAAGTAATGTGGGAAAAAATGTTAAAAGTGCTGCTTTCGTTAGCTCTCGTTGAAGTTGCATGCGGTCTCTGCTAGCGTGAAGTGAGGCTATGTTTGGTGCAAATACTTGATTTACAGCCTGCAAAACAAAGCTTGCCAGCGCTGCAATTTTCGTTCCAATATTATAAAATCCCGTGGCGGAAGGTTCCAACACGGATCCAATGACAATAACGTCTGCCTGTGCAAGAATGGTCTGAAATCCCACCATCAAGATCATGCTCGCAGAGACCGTTGTCCACTTCTTTACCAGATAAGTGTGAGTTGCAGACATCCATTCCCGGCCTCCCGCCTTCAAAAGAAATGGATAACATAGGAGGGCCAGACCATAGGACACACACACGCTTAGAGCGACTAACGTTACGTTACTATTGCCTTCCAGCCAGAATATGAGTCCTACAATTGACAGTAGTAGTGCGGGTTGCAGCACGTTGTTCGGGAAAACGGACCCAGAGACAGAGCCCAGCCCCCTGGCCAACTGTGAGTAATATTGCGTTAAAGAGGTTAACGGTATGACTAATCCAAAAAGGACCGCGGCTTCAAGGCTTAACCCATGGGAGATGCTCCGGAAAAAAACAAAGGCACCCGTGCCCAGAATGCTCCCACCGACCAAGGTTGTAATAAAAGCGGTCTTTAGAAAACCACGTAGTTCAGCATACTTCTTCAGCCGAAGGTATTCTGGCACGAAGCGAATGACGGAGTTATTAAACCCCAGGGATGCAAACACGGCAAGAGTTGTCGTTACACTGATGGCGTATGAGTAAAGCCCGTAATCCTCAGGGGTATTGAGCCTCGTAAGAACAATCTGTAAAGCATAGGAAATTAGTTTTCCTGATGACATTAGTAGAAAGGCCAATCCCGCCCGGCGAAATAGACTCAAAATAGACACATCCCCTAGCATCTCTTCCCTAGATAATTCTACGGGTTAAACTGTGAAAGCCACGACTATTATACACGTTCCATCTCGTTAATTCAGATAATCGTCGGAAAAGGGGCTTCGTAGCGATCTATCGAAATCCTTTAACAATGACGCGTATATAAGTTTTGGGAGATGCTGATAATGCAATATACAGTGCTGGTAACACTCACGAAGAAGCTACCATGTGAAAACGAACCAACCTACTGCACCACCGCACCGTTCCAAAGCGTTCATAGTAATCGTCCGGTGACTGCATTCCGTCCCAACAAGTATTAGTGCAATTGTAGCCGACAGAGAGTCGGTAGGTAGTATGCCCACTTTCCCTTCAAGCAAAGGTGACGTAGCCACGTCTGGACCCTCTGAATTTTGGGGCTGCGGAAACGGTGAAAAAGGATTCTCTTAAAGCGATTCCTCAACGTATCCGAGATAGCTAAACATGTTCCGTTTTTTTACTTTTTAGGAAATTAGGTCCGGAAGCCGAGATCGGCAGCCGCGGCGCGGATTCATAGTTCAGAACACGACCACGGAGGTCAAGACAACTGAACGACTAACTCAGGGCTGTCGGCAAGACATGGTAGGCCGACTCGGGTAGCGCCGCCAAATTAACTAAAAATTATATAAATTGGCATAATAAAGCATGCCTGTAGTAACTCGCCTAGCTGAGCTATTATATCACCAGTGCGTCGAAAGAATTTACAGAAATTATACGGACTCAACTTCAAATTCTCTGTACAACCATAAGGTCAACTAACTCTCTACGTTGTCAGCGTCTCATAGCTGAATTATATCGGGGGATGCATGTGTTGCCATAAAAATCCTGATTCGACAGCACCGTCGCGTTCGAATTTGAGCCGACACTTCCTAGTCCAGCCACTGCTCTACTAGCTAAACTACGGATGCTGTTCGTCAAAATTTAGTCCCGGATAAGTCTACGCCAAACCGCACCATATCGAAAGGATTGTGGCTGAATATCCGCTGCATCTGAATGCGTTCACCAGCCAAGATATAGGACTTTACCATGGTACGGCGAAACGTGTGTAGCGAACAGCGGACACCCGAAATGCGAGTGTTCTGGGTTTACCGCTAAGTGAACAAAACACTCTATCCGTTTCTATTGGGCAGATGTCGAATGTTCGCGAAGAACACTCCTCAACTTTCTTTGAAACGATGCCCCCATCGCTGCTTCGCTTCCTTCGATGAAGCAGGATTCGTACTCCCTTCATACGGACGTCATCAAGTCCAACTTGACTCTGGCACTCGAGTACCAGTCTCCAGGGACAAGTGCATAATGGATGTGTGAATTTGCACACCAGTCTGCAGAAGGGAGCGATCTGTAAATTCTCGGAAATCGACTTTAAAAGCTCTATTTCGAAGGCGTTTTAGCCGCTTTAGTTCACCCTCCCACCGCCCCAGAATCTTACCCACTCCTCAATTGGGCGATCCCAAGCCCCGTGGATTAACCACCGAAGTAAAATTTTAACACAACAAAGACTTCAAAGAAATCTCTGTCTTCCTTGTCAATCTTGGGGGGAAAGCCGGTAAACATGTCGAATACGAATTAGAGAAACGTATACTTTTACATACAGTCGGGTGATATACACATATGGAATACCTTACGATGCCTCGAAAGCGGCTCTATCTGTTAGTGGACGCTGCTGTCGTACTGTCGTCTTTTCCGCTCAGCTATTTTGTTGGTCAGTGGATCATGGGAAGGGTTTTATTTGCTTGGGGAGGGACAATCTTCTTTCAAACCTACCTCTTAATTGTCGTGTCTTGGCTTGTCGCTTTGTTATTATTTAGCGAGTACCCTGTAAAGAGGCTGACTGCACCGTGGCGCGAGTGGTGGGTCGCAATTCGTGTGAGCGTTGTTGCCATGCTTTTGTTTGGGACTCTTACGTTTGTTATGAAACTGCACTATTTTAGCCGCGCCTTCATTGCAACGGACTTCCTTGTGACTTTATTTGGCTTACTCCTTATCCGCGTTATGAGTCGTCTCATTATTGGATTTTTCCGACGTTCAGGACTAGACTATCGGTCAAAATTATTAATTGGAAACGGTCGCTTTGCTCAAAAGTATATTGATGCGGTTGAACAGAGCCCTCGTCTGGGACTGCGTATTCTAGGATTTCTAGCGGACTCTGGGGGCGGCTTAGACGCTCCGTATCTTGGTAGTCTCTCGGAGTTACGGAGTACCTTACACCACTTTACAGTGGATGGAGTGGTGGTCGCGTTACCAGTTTCTGATCCAAGGACAGAAGCCGTTATTCAGGAATGTGAATTGCAGGGGATCCAGGTGGAACTAATGTTAGACTCGATGTCCTCACGTTTGACTAACAGCGAGATGGTCTACGGGATGGGACTTCCACGTGTGATTTTGTCGAATATTCCCCACACTTCTGATGGACTGGCAGTGAAGCGCGTGACGGACTTTATCTTAAGCTCTTTGGCTCTTGTTTTGCTGTCTCCGCTGTTTGCAGTCATTGCCTTAGCCATTAAAGCCACAGACAAGGGACCCGTCTTCTTTGTTCAGGAACGCACTGGCCTTCGCGGACGGACCTTTAAAATGTACAAATTCCGAAGCATGCGTGTTGACGCTGAACAAATGAAGGAAAAGTTGCTGCACATGAATGAAATGTCAGGGCCCGTCTTCAAATTAAAGAATGACCCCCGGGTAACTCGAGTCGGTCGCTGGCTCAGGAGCACAAGCCTAGATGAGTTACCACAGCTTATTAATGTCCTTTTAGGAGAAATGAGCTTGGTCGGGCCAAGGCCGCCAATCCCCTCGGAGGTCAACCAGTACGATGCCGCATACCGCCGCCGCCTTAGTGTCAAACCTGGACTGACATGTCTTTGGCAAATCAGTGGACGCAACGAGATAGACTTCGATGATTGGATGAGGCTGGACCTGAGGTACATCGACACCTGGTCCTATTGGCGTGACTGGAGCATACTACTGAAAACAATTCCAGCTGTCTTCAAACGTCACGGTGCCAGTTAGGCACCGTTCTCTTCTGGCCATGAGGCTGTCTGGTGAAATCTGGAGCTATAGCAAGAAGCACTGTAGGTCTTTAGCACCAAGGCCTTGCCCTCCCTTTCTCGTTGTGCTCATTCCCCCTTCACGAGCACTAGGCCATTTCTAGTACGTCATGGAGATGGCACGAATGGGAATCTCCATTTGTGCCTGAGTTACCAGAAACCAGATTGTATTTTACGAATGAGATGATTGTACATTGCGTTGCATTGTGGAGAGTGAGGGCCAATTGGTGCGCCTTGGCTCAACACAAAAATGAACCTATGGGACAATTTATCCCCTAGCCGAAAGGTAGGAGGCTCCTTGTAACATAGGTTAGACCTATTCTATTTCCGTGCATTATAAACCGACGTTGACAAGTTGCTGGTCAATTGCTTACTGTTCTCCGCCTCAACCAAACCGTAGTTGGAAGTTCAGACCTCAAGCTGTTAAATCAATTTGCGTAATGGTTCTCATCCCCATCGCTTCCATAACGTCAGTGATCCTTTCTTTCGCAGCACCATAGTATTCATTTCTTTCGTCCCCGGACACCTGTGACTGTGGAACGCCGAGTCTCTTAGCAAGCTCATGTTGGCTCATACCTTTATAGATCCGGTATGCAATGAGGGTTCGACCAATGGTCATGAAATTTACAATTGAGTCAAACTCGCCGCGTTTGATTCTCTCGTAGTATGTGACTTCTTCTTCTAGCTGCTCATGAAAGGATATGAGAGGTTCTACGGCCTTCTCAACCCGACCGGGTGTCAGTCCTTAATTTTTTGAATCGGGTCTTCTCCGAACTGATGAATTCTAGGTCTTCTTCTATTTTCTCGAGAGCCTTCTGATATGCCGCTTCAGTTTTAATCACCACATCCTCACCCCTATACGATTTAATTACAACGTATTCGTTAATTTAACTCTAACGTTATAGTATCTAGTGTTGCGTTCCAACACACGCTTATGCGATCTCGGTAAAATTTACTTTGCTGCAGCCCTACAAAGATGTAGACTCTGCTTCTATAGCATTTTATCTCTTCTCTTTCGTTGGCGTATGCTAGTCCTGACGTCAAAACTAGCAAACGGCGGCGATCCATCTTGGGATATGTTCAACCGATTCGAGATAAAGAGAAAATCGAGGTTATGAAACAGATTTTGAAAGCAGGCAATCCGCGTGATTACTGCCTATTTGTATTGGGCATCAACAGCGGTTTGCGAATCAGCGATTTGCTCAGTCTTCACGTTCGGGATGTGCTGGATGATGAAGGGGAGGTCAAGTCCCGGATTCAACTGCGGGAAAGAAAAACAGGGAAGAGAAAAGACTTCCCTGTTAGTATGAACGCCAAGCGGGCGATTGTGGAGTACCTTCGTGAGAGGCCAGAGTGTCAGCCGCAGGAACCGCTGTTTCTGAGCCGAAAGCTTGGCGGGTCCATTTGCCGGCAGCACGCTTGGACCATCTTAAATCAGGCTGCTAAGAGTGCGGGCATCGATGAACAGATTGGCACGCATACCTTGCGAAAGACGTTTGGCCATCAGGCTTACAAAGCGGGTGTGGATATCACTCGCATTCAGAAACTGCTCAACCATTCGTCGCCTTTCGTGACTCTTGCCTACATCGGTATTACCCAGGATGAACTGGACAACATCTACATGAACTTAAACCTATAGTGCACGTCCAGTAGACGGTCATGATGTATCTGAAACAAACTATATCGGTTTTACAGGTATGCAAATTTCGCAATACTCGTTTTGAGTCATGTCTCCAGTGTATCTCTCAAACATGGCTCTATTGTCTGGTTGGTACCCGCGCTCCCGAATAATTGGAAGAATTTTTGACCATGCCTGTTGAATGGCCAACTTGCCTCACATACGCGACGCGACACTGTTCCATCATCGAAATTTCAATATCCATCTGCGCTTATCCCCTTTCGTGTTAGCAGGATAACACACTATAAAATGTAATTATTAGAAATTTTAAAATGGACACTAAACCTTTATTCAGTCACAACTCATGGTTTTTATTGCTGTATTGTTGCAAGTGGAACTATGTTCCGTATATAATCGGAACGTAGTTCCACTTAATGTTGTGTGCACCCAACAACAAATCGTAAAGCACAGGTCAAGTTTAGTTGATCGCTTTCCGCAGACGGTGTTGGGCAAATCTCTCGCAAAGAAAGGAATATGTGTTATGAAAATCGGGATTAATACGCCAACTCCGGTTATCTCAGTGAAACCGGTCGTGTTACCAGCTCCAAATCGTGGTGATGACCTGCAAGTCCGTGTCTGTGCGCCCGCTGTTGGGCATGAACTACCAATCGTTGTTTTTTCGCACGGCTTTGGTTTGTCGTCGAATAGCTACGATCCTTTGGTTGATTTCTGGGCAGCTCACGGCTTCGTGGTCATTCAACCTACCCATCTTGACTCGATGACGCTGAACTTGCCGCCTGAAGACCCTCGTACGCCAACGATTTGGCGTTTTCGAGTGGAGGATGTGAAGCGTATTCTCGATGAGCTTGATTTCCTTGAAGCTGCTGTTCCTGGTCTACATGGACGTCTCAACCGTGACCGTATTGCAGTAGCTGGTCACTCATGGGGGGGCCAGACGGTGAGTATGCTGCTTGGCGCGCGAGTTCTCAATGAACGCGATGAGCCGGGAGAGGATATGTCCGATTCACGAATCAAGGCTGGCGTACTCCTTGCCACACCTGGGAAGGGGGGAGCTGATTTGACTCCATTTGCCACCGAGTATTTTCCGTTTATGAACCCGAGCTTTTCGGATATGAGAACACCTGCCTTGGTCATAGCAGGCGATCACGATAAGTCTGAACTGTCCACTCGGGGACCGGATTGGTTTACCGACCCGTACTTCTGCAGTCCGGGCAGCAAGAGCCTGCTGACACTCTTTGGGGCGGAGCACTCGCTTGGCGGAATCATCGGTTATAACGACACTCGGACGACAGATGAGAATCCCAAACACGTCTCCGTGATCCAACGGTTCACGTGGGGTTACCTTCGCCAAGCACTCAATCTCGATGATTCAAGTCTCTTGGAAGCATGTGCAGCCCTGGAAGAAGGCCAAGATGCACTGGGACGGTTTGAGTCCAAGTAAAGGGCGTATCCAACACGGCAGTAGGAATCTGTACTGATGCTACTGCCGATTTTTCTATTGGAACATTATAGAAATATGGCCCTTATAATCGGGGCCGGTAGTGGAGAAATAGGCTTAGGAGGGCGTACTGGCGCGGTAGCGTAACCCGTCTACGAGTAGCGAGACCATCATGCGTGCATGCTCTGCATCTGCGTTACAGAGACTAGCAGCCGCTCTGAGTAAATCGTATGGTTCAACGTCGACGCGTACCTCGCCGGCAACGGCAGCCGATTGAAGCAGGGAGTTCAAGGCAGGATTGAGTCGCTTTTCGAAGTAGGCAGGTAACGATGCATAGGCAGGGTCGCCTGAACTTAGAGCCGCTGAGAGTCCGCGTTTCGCACCTATGAAATCCACGTAACGGAGCATCCATCGCGACAGGGCCTCGCCCGGCCCGCATGTGGCAGACAGTTCCTCCATGGCATCAGCGCAATCATCAACCTCTCGACGAAACACCGCTACTATCAGGTCTGAGCGCTGAGGAAAATGGCGATATACGGTGCCAATACCGACGCCAGCTTTCTCTGCGATTTCTCTCACTGGAGCATCCACTCCCGAGTTTGCAAATACAGTCATAGCCGATTGGAGTAACGCATTGATGTTGCGCTGTGCATCGGCTCGCACGCGTCGATCCTCTCTGTCAAGAGGTTTCAAATCATCCATTGCGTTTGTTCTTTTGTCGTTCATGGAGTGCATCACCTTCTTTTCATGCCGTGATTACTCCTTATCTTACCACTACAAGGACAGGTACAATCACAACCAATTTGCGCTCCGGTGAGGCGCTTGATAACGCACTGGCGCGTCATGGCAGCCTCATTAATGACCTCGAACAAGGTCGCTATTTCAGTAGCTAAATATCGTTCGATACTAAAACTTGAGGAGTTTCACAGGCAACACTACTACAGGTAGCGGGATGCGGTGTCGTAACCGCATCCCGCTTTGCCTGGGAGAGTAAGATGGCGTGGGTTCCCTAGGACTACCGCCTTAATGTGCGGATACCAAACAGACGATACAGTGGACAGAATCCGATAATGGCTGTGACAAGTGGAATCAAACCTATCAAGCCCCAGTAGCGGACGGGACCATGGAGCAGGAATAAAGCCAGTAGGGCGATGCCTAGGATGATTCGAATAACGCGATCGACCGGTCCAATATTTTGCACAATGTACACCCCCGAAAGAATGAAAGTATCGTTGATGTCTACAGTATTGCAGGGGTGCCGCTATGCTTCCGTGACAAAGTCACGTATAGGGTATCAGGAACATTGCTGATGCCGATATCGAACGAGAACGAAGACTCGGACAGTTACCAGCCCATACGTTCTCGCAGCGACGTGATGTGGGCAACGTGGTGTCTGCCATGCCAGGCATACAGTCCAACCGCTGTTTCGAGAGACACCGCCTCACTTGATTCCGGATTGGTGAAAGTGAGCAAAAACTGAGCATCTTGCAGATTGGAAAGGAGTGTAGTCCACCGTTGATGAAGTGAGTCAAGCAGTGCTAGGGACACTTCGACGGGTGTTTCACGGTAATCGTCCAATTGCGCCCACCGGTCTTCCAAGTAAGGCTTGATAACTGGATTTTCCTCTGTTAGCGCTAGTTTAAAACGGACATAACCGTTCATATGGCTGTCGGGTACATGATGAACCACCTGACGGACGGTCCATCCCCCAAGGCGGTAGGGTGTATCCATCTGTTCAACAGAAAGCCCTTCAATAGCGGACCTCAGTTCTCTTGGCGTCTCGGCTATCTGCTGTATCCATTGGTTCCGTTGTTCAATCGAAATCTTCTCATTGTGCTCAAATTTCCCGATAGGATACTGGAAGTTTTCCATTCTGCTCCGCCTCTTTTCATTCAGGTGTGTTCAGCTAATACTAGCAAAATTCTTAACCTAATGTATATTGAACCTCCTAGTCATTCTCCTGGTTGAGAAGCCAACAGCCGGAGCTCGACATGTGTGGATATGGATGACGATTTGGTAGAACGGTCTTTAGAGTCGGTGGGGATGAAGATGCGGGATGATGGACTCAGTCGACTACCGTTCTTCTCAACATGACTTTCAAATATGCTACACTCTGCACAAGGAGTGATAGTTGTGGACGAAATGCACGAGCTGCTCAAATCGATTTTGCATCAACTTGAACTGTTGAATGCAAGACAAGAGAGAATGGAAATTGACATTTCCATCATGAAGGATCAACTGGTGGGACAAAACAAGCGAATTACTGATAACAATCACCGCATTGCCGATATAGAACAAGAATTAAGACTTGGAGAGTAGTAAGGACCGTTCCCAATGAAGCACTCCTTATCTCCGACAGCCTTACTCATAAAGTCGAAATGAGTCCATCAGCGCAGCAACGACGTCTTGTTTCAATTCAACTGGTTCGACAATCTTCATATTTGGACTGTTTTCGAGTACACACTTTTTCGCATCAACATGACTTTCAAAAAACATGGAAACGTTGTACCATCCGGTTTCATCTGGTTCTCCAATTTCGTCTATCCGCGACCAGTGTCCTAAACGCGATAACTTGGGGACTAACTCTGGTGCACAAAGCAGTAGTACTGGATATCTTGGAACGTGGGTTGATATGGAAGCTACCGACTGCTTCCAGAAATCATCTAATCTAAAATCTATTGGCCTAGACACAGAATCCCTCAAAACCTCAGCATTCTCTATTCGTGACACTCGATAAGAGCGGAGCTTTCCATCTACTTCAGCAACCATATACCAGATGGTGCCTTTAGAAACGAGTCCAAGTGCCGCTGCAGTCCTCTCTGACACTTCATCGGATTTCCTATATTGGAAGCGTATATACTTATCGTTAAACACTGCCTCCTGGACAGTTTTCAAGCAGGGAACGGGCTCATCTTTTCGATTCCAGCCTGCATTGCCGATATAGACACGCTCGGTTACAGATTGCATCTGGGGACGTAATCCCATGGGGATGGCATTCAATAGCTTCAGTATGGCAGATCTAAATGCAGTGCTTAATCCCAATTGGGTTAATAGTTGATTCGGAGATATGAACAATGATTGTATTTCTTGTTCAGTGAGTTTGCCAGTAATCCCTGTTTTGTACTCTTCAGATAAGAAGACGCCCCCTCCGGATCCCCTTTCCATGTATACGGGAACTCCCGCTGTGGACAGTGCCTCAATATCTCTATAAATTGTCCGGTCAGAAACCTCCAGCTTATCAGCGAGCGTCGATGCAGTCACGCGGCCCTGACTTTGCAGCAAAAGCAAAATAGAAAGCAGCCGATCAGCGCGCATATAGGTTCTCCCCTCCCAAACGGAAGATCAGTTCACGCCAAACTCACCTAATATGACAATTGGTGTCATGAATTCAATTATATACTGTCACCATCGCTTGAGGCGAAATTCTATAACACTGGAGGGTACGAATGACATGACAGCACTGAAAGGCAAGATAGCATTAGTAGCGGGGGCAACACGTGGCGCAGGCAGGGCGATTGCGGTTGAGTTGGCCCGAGCAGGGGCCTTTGTCTATGTGACGGGACGCAGCAGCAGTGCCACGGGTCCGTCTGAAATAGGACGCCCGGAGACTATCGAAGAAACGGAGGCATTATTACATGCGGCAGGTGGTCAGGGGAAGTCTATTCGTGTAAATCACGTTGACCCTGACCAGGTGGAATCACTTCTACAAACAATCCAGGAGGAACAAGGGCGGCTCGATATACTTGTCAACGACATGTTTGGCGGAGATAGGTATGCCGAGTGGAATAAGCCGCTGTGGGAACACAACCTTGAGGGTGGACTCCGAATGCTGCGGATGGGAGTGGATACACATCTCATCACCCTCTCCAAGGCGATACCGCTCATGCTTCGCACGACAAATGGAATTATTATTGAAATGACAGACGGCACTGAAGAATATAATTCCAACTTCCGTCAGAACGTCGGTGCCTATTATGATTTGGTCAAAGCGAGCGTTGGACGAATCATCAAAGCCCTCACGTTTGAACTCGCTAATGAACCGATGACTGCCTTGGGCGTGACTCCAGGGTGGTTGCGGTCTGAAATGATGCTCGAAAATTTTGGAGTGACCGAACAGAACTGGCGAGACGCCTGCATCTCCACGCCTGACTTCGGGATCTCAGAATCCCCGACCTATGTGGCCCGGGGTATCGCTGCCCTGGTTGCCGACTCTCACGTGGCAAGGTTTGCGGGAAGGACCCTGACTTCGAAACAACTAGCAGATTTGTACGACGTAACCGACGTCGATGGCTCGCGACCTGACTGTTGGGGAATGCTCGAGCAATATGGTGACATTGACGAGAGCCATATCGAGGCATTTCGTTGATTCACGTCTTCAGAGTCCGATGCGACACTGTTAAGAACGTAATGTAGCCACCCAAATGGTTTCCTAGCCCGTTGGGTGGCTACTCTCAAGTCTGTCGGACTCTGAGATAACTGTCGCCCGACTTGTGCGAGAAGGTCGGGAGTGTAGAGCTTCCGACCTTCGTTATTATTGTGTTCAAACAAAGTAGAACATACTCATGTTATACGAAGTACTTGAACTTGAAGTTGGGGTTGTTTGCGTTTTAGAGATAGACAAGGCAAGACCAAGTTCGCAGACTTTCTTCATAAAATCCTGGAAATCGCAGCATCACGCATCTTCGCACCGCTTTGCCAATGCGGATCGGTTGGTCACTGTAATTCTGCCTTTGCCGGTTGCAATGAGACTGTCTCGCTCCAAGGTGTGCAGGATTCTGGTCACTACTTCTCTGGCTGTACCTAATTCCAGTGCAATGTCTTCGTGTCTGACGGTCAGCTCGATGTTTTCTGCTGAGGTATGCTCCAGCAAGTAGCAGGCGATTCGCACGTCCATTTTACCGAAGGTCACCTCGTGCACGAGCACCATGACATTGGTTAACCGGTGGTACAGCGTGTCGTAGACAAACCGCTGAACCCCGGTACTCTTTTGCATCCACTCTCGAAACATAGCGACGGGCACGGTCACAGCTGTGACATCCGTCTCGGCAGCCGCTACGGCAGGATAGCTTTGTTCAGCCAGTACACTGGACAGCATAAGGACACAGGATTCACCAGGTCCGACGCGATAGAGTGTCAGTTCTCGTCCGGAATTGGACACTTGATAGACTCGAATCTGCCCGCGCAGCACCAGTACCACTGATTCGCAGATGTCACCAGTCACAAGCAGCAAACGGCCTTTCGGAAAAGCCGCGTTCCAGTTCGGGTCGGCCCTGGTTTGTGCATCTTCCAGAAAAGGAAAGTGGTCTTTGGGGCTGAGAATTGACTCTCTATCAGGCATACGGTCATCTCCATGTCTTGATGCTGTAACTGTTAGGGTGTGAGTGTATAAGATTGAATAACACTTTGAGCAATCCCCTTATAATAGCCAGAGTTGCTTGGAATAATGACAGTCAGAGTATTGAAGTAATTCTTATTGAAAAGCTGGATTGTATACCACAAGCCATTGCCTTTTTTCTGTGTTTCTTGAATTTCGTATCCGTTCGACACCTTGCTAACCTTGTAAGAAACAATCCCTTGTCCACTTGGGCGGTTTTTGACGCTGGCATAGGTAACGTTCGTTGGATTGTGTGTGCCGACTACCTGTATCACGGCGTCGTGTGCAGGTAACCCCAAAGAAGACGCCATATTCGAGAAACTGCTGTGATTGGTGCTAACATAAAATAAACGGCCGGATCCGTTCGCCGGTGTAGGACCCTGGGTCCACTTGGAAGGATATTTCAAGGAAAAGTGGTATGCCTGATTGGTGTAAGTCGAGTAACTGTCTGCAGGCTGAATGGGTCCCGGCTGAAAGGAGTTCGCTACTGCAGTCACAAGACTGGCATCCTGACTCTTTTGTGATTTTGGATACAGGATTTTTAAAACGTATTCTTTCGATTTACCGATATACATTTTTGTGTAATAGATCTGGTTGGACTGATTAATGCCAGAGACAACCAACCAATCCTTACCTTCTATCTTATAGCTGGGATGATTCTTTGTAACCAATTTGCTAAAAGCTGATGCAACCGTATCATTCTGCACATTGTACTGACCATATGCTGTGATTTTGACTGCATTGCTGGAAGTCCATGATGCGCCATCGCCGTCTTGGGGCGGCGGGGATTTCTTATACGTGGTTGGAATGCGAACGGTAAAGCCAAATCGTTTGTTTTTGTACACTGTATAAGGAGTAGGAGAATTGCTTTTGGTCGTGTTCTGAGTTTGTTGTGTCTTGGCATTTTTCTGGTTTGTCGTTGTACCGTTGGCGTTTCCCTGCTTGTTGGTCGTGCCATTGCCTGCTGCTGCGTTTGTCTTTGAGCTGCAACCAACGAGAACAACTGTGGACAGTGAGATGACACCAGCGAATACCCATAAATTTCTTTTCGTCATTGGTTGTGCCCTCCTTCTGCTTTGATTGGTTTTACCATCCAAGGATGTTCCTGTGTTTATACTACCTCGTAGG
The DNA here is from genome assembly GCF_016406125.1 of Alicyclobacillus sp. SO9. NCBI lineage: Bacteria > Bacillati > Bacillota > Bacilli > Caryophanales > Alicyclobacillaceae > Alicyclobacillus > Alicyclobacillus sp. SO9. The sequence continues at coordinate 354,601 of NZ_CP066339.1, forward strand.
CATCGTCTGTGTCATTCATTGTCGTAATTTGCAGTTGGTACGGAAGAGTGTCACATGCGTCACGACTTTGTTCCAGCGGCATCGTCATGGCAGCTTTTACAGCCCTGATCATCCTGACAACTCTTGTCCAAACAAGGATTATTGCAGTTTTTGTCGAATTTCCGTATGAAAAATTATCAAAACTTAGAAAAGACGAAATGGCCTCGTTGCATCGTCTTGCAGTTAAGCCTGAGTATGTCTGCAGTATGGGGAACAGGGATTTTCCAACTCAGGATTGGAGTACGAAGACCTATGCTTACGATATGGACGCAAACATACAACGACGAAAAATATATCGGGCAGTGTATCGAAAGTGTGTTGAAACAGAGTTATCCGGATTTTGAGTATATTATTGTGGACGACGGCAGCACAGACGACACCTGGGCTGTCATCGAAGACTATGCCCGTAAAGACCCGCGCATCCGGGCTTTTCACCATACGAGCAGGGCTGGAGGAATTCGATACAACCTGATGCTTGATACCATCCATGGTGAGTATTTTGCCGTGCTGGATAGTGACGATTGGTTGGAACGCGATTTTCTCGCTCACCTCGTTGGTTTTTGTAAGACGGATAACCTGGACATGTGTGTCTGTGGCACGCAGTCCTTTGACGAAGCTACTGGAGAGAGGAATATCCTTCGTAATTCCGATGCCAAACTCTCTTTTACCTTTGCCGAAACGCCGTACTACTTTCGACTGATTCACAGTTTTTTGCGCCCTGTCTGGGGCAAACTCATTCGGACAGAGGTTCTTCGCAAGGCAGACCTGAGCGTGTTTCAAAGGTTCATGGAACAGAAGTACAAAGGCTTTGACACGGCGTTTACCATCGGACTGTTTGAAAGTTCTCAGAGGATTGGAGTGTTGAATCAGTGCCTCCACAATTACAGAGTGAGGGAGAATTCATCCTTCTCTGCTTTTTCAGAGACTCGATATGATGCCTACGAAGAACTGCATGAGCAATCCATCAAGCTGCTGTCAAGGTTTGGGCCAATTAGTTCCGAGAATCAAGAGTTCATGTCCATGGTCTTCTTTAATGCTGTCAAAGATGCCTTGGATATCTGTATCCGTTCTCCCTTACCTGAACCTGAAAAACTGACGTATGTGGCTAGTATTCTTGGCAAGCCCAAGGTACTGGAACTGAGAAAAGAAGATACGGGTGAGGGACTCGAACTCCTTGTTCCATATGTAGCCTGGTTTATTCTTCGAGCAAACACTATAGAAGTTCACAGAAAAGAATTTAGCAATCTGCTGAAGTTCATTCAGCCCAAGCTTTTGAACCCTATTTCAGACAGTGAGTGGGACGCACTCCTCGATGCATACTAGGGGAGTAAAACAGCCACAACAAAAGAATCACATCATCTCCACTGAATCACAACATTCTGTGTGTATACTTCAATTCATCGAGTAAGCGCCCTTTACTCACATTGACCCCCCTATGAGTACTACGTCATATGAGGCTGCCGTCGGTCGGCAGTCTTTTTTTGTGCGTCCGGGATGGGCGTTTTCTTGACGGCCCAATCATCCGACAAATTATAGCAAACTTTGAGATTTGTGTTGCACAATAGTCGTAATCTAGATTCAATCATGCCAAAATTAAGGGAGCTAGATATGAATAATAAGAAGAATTCAACGCCCAAACCACTGAAGAAACGCAGCCGTACGAAACGTGTTTTAGCATATACTGGGGTGGGTGTTGCTCTCATCCTTGGTGGTGGCGGTGGATTTTTAGCATATGAGTATCATCACTTACAGCCTAAGAACTATATCACGACGAAGACGCGTCCGGTGCTTGCCGGGGGTTCGAAAAAAACGAATGTAGGCCAAGCGAATGGTACCTTCAATATGCTGCTGATAGGGTCCGATGCACGTGCAGCCGGCAGTAAAACGGATTTAACCAACGCTGCCAGCCATTCAGATTCGATGATTCTCGTCCACGCAGACCTAAACAAGCATCGGTTCAATCTGGTGAGTATTCCTCGTGATACACGCGTGTACATGGCTGGCTACGGATATACGAAACTGACCAGTGTTCAATATATGGATCAGGTCAATCACGGAGAAAAACAAGGCATCATTGATGCGGTCAAAGCCATTAGCCAATTGACTGGCGTACCGATCAATTATTATGCAGAAACCAACTACTCTGGGCTGCAGAATATGGTGAATGCCGTGGGCGGTATTACAATCAAACTGCCGTTCCCGGTGACGATTAACCATGCCTGGTACCCGCAAGACAACGGTAAGTTCTTTTCGAAAGGTTCTCACTTCGTGAAAGGAAGGATGGCTTTCGAAATTGTCCACACGAGATACGGGGTGCCTGGTACCGACTTCGGCCGGCAGCGTTTGCAGAAGGCCGCACTTGTAGGCATCGCCAAGAAAGTCATGAGTCCAGGCGAAGTGACCAGAATTCCGGCGTTGCTAAAGAGTCTGCACAGCTACCTTGTAGCGACGAATATGTCCAAACAATTGATGCTCAGTATCGGGCTTGGTATGAAGGGACACTTTAGCGCAAGTAAGGACATTCACTACGACCAACTCAAAGGCCCATCCAAGACTGTGTATAACAGTGTGTTGCAAGCCTATGACGATGAGGTTATTTTGCCAAAAGCAGAGATTCAAAAGCTGATAAAGAAGGATTTTTCGTAAGAGTGATTTACGCGATTTTTCGTTTGTAAGTCCACATTGCAAAGACATAAGCAACAACAAGGATGCCGAAACACCACGCGAGGGCAACCCATGGGCTGTTACCGACAGGCTGTCCGGTCAAAAGCAGCCGGATTGTGGTGATAATTGAGTTAACAGGCTGGTTGTTGGCAAAGACACGAACAACAACAGGCATATTTGTTGTCGGCACGAACGCTGAGCTAATGAACGGCAGAAAGAGAAGCGGATAGGAAAAGGCGCTGGCACCGTCTACCGATTTTGCTGATAGACCGGCAATGACCGCGATCCAAGTTAAAGCCAGTGTGAATAACATGAGGATACCGGCCACGGCAAGCCATGACCATATGCCTCCTGAGGAACGAAAGCCCATCATCAATGCGACAAGCAGGATGACGGCAACTGAGATGGCGTTTGCTGCCAGTGAGGTCAAAACGTGCCCCCACAAAATGGTGGAGCGTGCGATTGACATCGAATGGAGCCGCTCAAAGAAACCCTGCTGCAAGTCGATAAACAGGCGGTAAGCGGTATAGGATATTCCACTTGCAATCGCCATCAACAAGATACCTGGCAGTAAGTAGTTCACGTAGTTTTGCGTACCCGACTGAATGGCGCCCCCAAACACATAAACAAACAACAGCATCATAGCGATTGGCATGATGGTGACTGTGATGATATGGTGTCCATGCTGCGAAAGATGTGGCGCATGGAACGTCCAAACATCACGCCCATGTCACTGAAAAAGTGGTTCTGTGTGGCTTCCATTTAATTTGCCTCCTTGGTACCGACAATCGCAAGAAAAACCTCTTCCAATGTCGGCTGTTTTTGCACATACTCCACTTTCGCCGGAGGGAACAGCTTTCTGAGTTCAGCCAGCGTCCCGTTGGCAATAATTCTGCCGTCATGCAGAATGGCAATTCGATGGGCAAGCTGCTCTGCTTCCTCCAGATACTGAGTGGTCAAAAATACGGTTGTGCCGGAGTCGGCAAGCTCTTTGACCATCTTCCAAACCTCAATGCGGGCCTCTGGGTCAAGTCCTGTGGTTGGTTCGTCCAAGAAAATGAGTTTTGGTGTTCCGACGAGGCTCATGGCGATATCGAGCTTGCGGCGCATACCGCCGGAATAGGTCGCCACCCGGCGGTTGGCAGCTTCCGTCAAACCGAAGCGATGGAGTAAGGTGTCAGCGGCTTGTCGCGGATTCTTGAGGTGTCGCAGTCTGCTCATCATGACGAGATTTTCTCTTCCCGTTAACACCTCGTCCACGGCCGTAAATTGTCCCGTCAGGCTGATTGACTGCCGCACGTGTTTCGGTTGTGACGTGACATCGAATCCGTTAACCACAGCGGTTCCGCTGTCTGGCTGAAGCAACGTGCTGAGAATCTTCACAATCGTTGTCTTTCCCGCGCCGTTGGCTCCGAGCAAGGCGAAAATACTGCCGTGTTGTACTTCGAACTCTACGCCTTTCAAAACATCAAGTTGCTTGTATGACTTCTGCAGTCCTTTCACCTGAATGCCTGTTTGCATTTCAGCCCCTCCTCTTACTCTGCCTTATTCGAAGCTTTCTTCACGGACTTTTGCACTTTTTTACTCACAGCTTCCTGATACATGTCAGCGTAGGTTTTGGAATCCTTGATGAGATCGTCGCAGAAAGCAGCTACGTCACTACCCGTTACTTCCAACACGTCTTTGCCTAAGGCTGCACCTTCTTCAAAGAAATTGACGATGCCTGAGAGCAACCCCGTCTCTTCAGTCAAGTCGACGGGCCCCACCTTGAAGAGGTATTTTTGCATTTCCTGATAAACAATCTGATAGTCTTGCGGAAGTGCTTTAACACGCGCCATGTGTGCCCGCCACTGTTTTTTGCCTTGGATAATATCCTGGATTGTCATTTTCTTCTCCTCCTATTTACCTAGCTTTTTTGCGACATTGTGGTTGAGCTGCTGACGCCACTTATCCCGGTAGGACTTCGCTCCTTCTTCTCCGACCAACGCTCTGCAAAACCCCTTGATATCGTCGCCTAGAACCTCTGTTGCACTGTGCCCGTCTGCTGCCGTTTCTTCGAGCAATCCAAGCACACCATCTAGAATTGGCATGAGGTTGCGACCTGTAAAATCTGAGTACGGCCAGAGATTGGAAGTAATCGTTCCCCACGCCTCTTGGAAATCAGCCGGCAACTTTTTCGATCTCGATTCAAAAGACTGCATTTCCTTCGTCATGTCACTGCCTGTTATCTTCTCCCAGAAATTCATTGTTTCTTCTCCTTCAACTCGTCAATTTTGGAGGATACAAACTCCCACTTTGTCCAGAATTCCTGCAGTTGCCGGCGTCCGGCATCGTTCAGCACGAAAAACTTTCTTGGCGGCCCCACGTCGGAGGGCTTTTTGGTGACCTCCACGAGTTTGTTCTTTTCCAACCGGACCAGAATGGTGTACACCGTTCCATCCACAACATCAGTGAAACCGAGGGCATTCAGCCGCCGTGTGATTTCGTAGCCGTAGGTTTCTTTGCGGCTGATAATTTCAAGCACGCAACCTTCAAGTACACCTTTGAGCATTTCTGTTAGATGTTCCAAGTCTCTCGCCTCATTCGCGTGTAGTACTCTGTAACACATCTATGCTGTGATACAGATAATAAGTGTTACTTAGTACCGGTACATAGTAATACAGAATAGCTAACGTGTCAACAGTGTAAATTGAACCAAAATGCAAAAAAATATGTGGTCCTGGCACAGCGCGTTGTACTGACTCAAATTGCATATAAATAGTATAATTATCCTTGATGAGGAAGGTATTCCCGCGAAGGGGTGGAAATCTGTGAACAGAAATCGGTTGAAACCCGCGGTAATAGGGACACTCTTTGCGCTTCTGCTAGGCGGTATTGTATTCGGCATCGGTCAGCATAGTGCTTTGGGCGGCGAGAAAGTGGATGCTCAATCGCTGACACCGAAAGGTACACCAACAGCTGCAGAAAAGAGAGCTGTCTTCAGCCGCGTCTGGTCGCTTTTCAATGAAAACTACCCGGATTTTCAGGAGAAAGTGATTAATTGGAAGCAAGAAAAAATTGCTTACGAACCAAAAGCCATGGCTGCACAGACGTGGCCCGACTTTTTTCAAGTTGTTCAAAACATGATTTCGACACTTCATGACTCGCATAGCGGATTGATGGGTGCACCGTTGCCGCAACGCTACTGGCCATTTCTGTTTACGCAGGTATTTGCAAATCAAGTGGTGGTCATGGCGGCCCCTGGTAACAGCGCCGTGCACCCGGGAATGATTGTGCTGGGTATGAACGGGAAGCCGTTGACAGACGTATTACAATCCTCCTATTCAGACTGGTTTCGACCCCTTGGTCCGCAAGTACAGACTCTATTCGAGACACCGAAGGATGTGCCAGAAAAGATTACATTTCAAAATCCCCAAACTCACGTCGTACAAACGGTAAGCATGCCAGTTTTCTCGGCGCAAAAATTGAGTCAGCTTTGGTCTGGTTTCAGTTCTCAACACCCAAAATACACCTACGATCCAGCCTTCCAATTGTTGTTCTTCGAGATGAAAACCTTTTCTGCTAAGGTCCGCTCGTTGACATCATCAAGTCAAGTTGTGTTTCGTCAGTTTGGGAAAGGGATTTTGTATATTCACATTCCGCTTATGACGGACACCTTGGAAGCACAGTTAAAATCCCACATGAATGAGATTTTAAAAGCGAAGGGACTCATCCTTGACTTACGGGATAATCCTGGCGGAAGGAGTGAACCAGGAGTATGGTTCACGGATCACTTGTACACGCACTCAGAGGTGCCGTTGCTTAGCAGAACGTATCACCACGGTTCATTCTCCGTATGGGATCACGCGGTCTTATTGCCGCTGAAGCCGCATATTTCAGCACCGACTGCAGTGCTCATCAACAGCAGCGACGCGTCTTCCGCAGAGATGTTTGTTGCCCAACTAGGAGATGCGCCTAATGTGAAGACTTTTGGCAGTCGAACCATGGGAGCGGATGGGAACCCCAGGCTATATCCGGTTATGAAGGGCGTTCAAGTGAGGATCTCCGGTTGGCAGGAAACAGTGACGGCTACGGGACAACCCATCGAACAAGTCGGAATAGCTCCCGATGAAACCATCTCATGGTCTATGCCACAAGTAAAGAAGTACATAGATTCCCTTGAAGGAAATGCGGATCCTCTCACGCTCGATCCCGTTGTTCAAGCAGGCAAAAACTGGATTCTATCAAGACAACCACGAACAGCGAGTTTGAATGGTTGATTCGTCGAACCACAATGACATATTTGCGGTCAGGAGGCTGTGATGCGTTACAAAACAAATGCCATTGCAATGATGTCGCCGTTTGCAAGTTTCTTCGTGATATTTTTCGCTGTAGCTGATATTGTCTCTGCTCCATACAAGTCCATCTTCTGGGCAACTGGGTTAGCGTACATCACTGGGTGGACCATACTAACGCTGCGACTTTTTTATAAGTACAGAACGCTCAGCGTGGAAGAAGATGCACTCATTTTCCCAAAACGCCGGATTCAAGCATCGGAGTTGCGGAAAGTAAGATTCTCTGAACAAAGCCATTCTTGTTTGTTGTACTTTAAAGGGCGCAAGTACCCGCTTACGATAGAATTTGGAACCAAGGATAAGGACTCCGTGGTAACTCAGCTTCGCGGCTGGTGTTGGAGAAACAGAGTTACCGTGGAGACAAGTGGGAAGCGAGGTGCTTCACATCAATGAGTCTATCCAAATCGGGCACATGACGAGAATTTGGTGTTGGTGGACTGAATTCAAGTGGTATAGTAGTCAACAATTTTGCAGGCAGCTCCACGCGCAATCTCGTCAAATTGTGACTTTGGCGTGGCAAAGATAATTTCGTTTTTTGTATGCTGTTGTATTTTTCTTTGTGCCACTTCCTTCGCTTTGTTGTAGAAGATCGGGGTCTTCCCTAACCACCCTCCGATAATGATTACGCTAGGTTGATGAACCAAAATCATGTTTGCAAGTCCGAGGCCAAAGTAGGAAGCGGCCTCTTTAATCACGTCCTCGTATACGGCATCTCCTTTCTCTAATCCAGCAAGAATCTGTTTCCTAACCGCCTGGTTGTCAGGATGGTAATGGTCAGTATGAAAAAGGTCCATTTGCTGACTGGGCCCCAGTTTCTGCATGAGATTATGCCGTATGATGTCTAAACCGACATAGCTTTCAAGACATCCTCTGGCACCACAATTACATTCTGGGCCGTTCTCATTGATACAGATATGGCCGAATGCGTCTTCTTTAATGTGATTGTCTTTGGCCAACTGGCCGTCTTGAATCACTGCAGCACGCAGGTCATCGCCGACGAGTGTATAGATGAGATTTTCTTTGTTTTTACAGTATTCGGTTCTGTATTCCCCCAAAGCAATCAGTTTGGTTCCGCCGTCCACTTGAACTGGCGTTTTGACGTTGTGTTCGAGATGCTTTGCGATAGCTGCATAGTCAAATCCAAAGGTTGAATTTCTACTACTATCAATGGGTTGCAGGGTACCAATACCAATGCCCAGCATTTTATCTTTTATGGGGAATCGCAAGAAAAGATTGTCTAATTGCGATTCAATCATATTTGCGATTGTATCCGACGGTTCTTTGCCAGTAAGTTCTGTTTCAATTGTATGAATGATATCGAGATGAATGTTCAGCAAGGCAGTACTAAGACATTGCTTTGAAAGATGAACTCCAATTACGTATCTGGCATTTCTATTAATCGCATAGAGTTTAGGTTTTCTGCCGCCCGTAGATTCCGCCAGCCCTAAAGGCGCAATCAACTCGCTTTCCTCTAGGTCCTCAATAATTCGATTAGATGTGTTTAACTTGTAGCCGCTTAAATGCATCAGGTCTGTGCGACTAACGGGTCCGTATTTCCGGATGAGGCCATAGATCAATTTGAGTTTTTTCACCTTTGGAGATAACTGACCCACAAATTGCTCAATCATGCACTTTAGCTCCTAGACCAAGATTTCGTCCCTTATAAGGAATAATATGTAACTTAATTTCAAAAATAAACTTAAATAAATTTTGAAATAAAGATTTCTTTATGTTATAAAGTTTATTGTAACAAAATTTTAACAAACATTAATTCTCTAGTTACTAGCAAACTGTGAGGTAATCCATTGTCGAAAGGAGAATGCCAATACATCTAGAGTTAGCAATCTAGTCAAGGGCTATACATAGAGAAAAGTATTGTGACTGTTGTGAATATTATGCAGAAATCATGTCGACTCATGTCGGGAAATGTAAAAATGGAATGGTGGGCTGTAAGGGTGAAAAGAATATTTAGCCGATTGTTTAAGGCTTTGGCTGCTGGGGTACTGCTTCTAATGCTGGTACCGCCAGGCATGGCTTTAGCAGCTACAACGACTGCAAAATATGCAAATGTATTGGTTAGTGATGCTGGGCAAACTGGAAACTCTATTACAAATAGTAATACTTCAACAAGTATCGCTGTAGGTCCAAATGGGTACATATATGTTGTGTACCATGGATCCAATGGAATTCGAGTAGCTCGCAGTACAAATGATGGACAGAGTTTCGATTCGAGTGTCAAGATTCTGGGTACAGACTACGAGCCTTCGATTGCTGTTTCATCCACAGGTACTATTTATGTGAGCTGGGCAGATGCAAACGGGAATATTTGGATTGCTAAGAGTACCGATAACGCGAGTACCTTCTCTTCACCTGTTGAAGTCGGCTCAGAGGCTGCCGATGAATTTGCAGTCACAGGACCACGAGTTCATATGGCTGCTGACGGGACTCATGTGTACTTAATTGGTCCAGCAGGTGAAACAATTTACGTAAGTAGTGACAATGGAGACACTTTTAGCGCAGTCCATCTGTCTTCAACGGCGTACGTATTTTCAGATGTGCACGTCGATCCCGTAAATCACGATGTCATTGTCAATGAAGATAATCCATCCATTCGTTATTATGTCAGTACGAATTACGGAGAGTCTTTTGGCTCTGCTGTGGCTCCCACTGGAGATACCGTCAATTACTCCGTGGGAAGTGTATCTGCTAGTTCGAGCGGACACAACTTGTTTATCGCCGGGGTTGGGTCGACTGGATACAAAATCGACCCGATTGCTCAAACGAATGCTACAGTCACGCTACCCAACGATTCTACAAATCAAGGCCGCTCAATTCAAGCAGACGGCTACGGGAATGTGGTCACCGGTTATTCCGATGGCGCCCATGTATACTTCGCCGTAAGTCACGATTTTGGCAGTTCTTTCGGTTCACCGGTTCTGGTGACCGCAGGCACATCCGCCAAGGCTGCGATTAACTTGACCAACGGCGATGTCATGTTCCTCTATACAGACTCACAGGGTCATGTGTATCTGAATACCTATGCGAACCAATTGGTTGGGTACAACTTGAACGTCTCTCTAAGCAGCCTTTCATTTAACGGCTTCTCAGGTTCATCGAGTTCTCCTCAGACGATTACGGTGACCAACAAGGGCACTAGTCCGATGACCATTACAGGAGTGACTACAACCGGTCCTTTCAGTGCAACGAATACTATTTCAAACCCTATTCCCGTTGGCGGCACAGGACAAATTAGCGTGACCTTTCACCCAACAACAACGGGAACACAGACCGGACAACTCAGCATTGGTATTCAAGGAGCCACGAATCCACGTGTGATTCAACTGTCCGGAACTGCTGCGCCTCCTGCAGCTTTGTCTGTTACCAGTACCAGCTTGCCACAAGCGACAGCAGGCGCATCTTACTCGGGCAAACTGAGTTCTAATGGTGGGACTTCCCCAATCACTTGGAGCGTAACAAAAGGTGCGTTGCCTACGGGACTGTCACTGTCTTCCGATGGTGCGCTCAGTGGAACACCGAAAAATTCAGGTTCCAGTACATTTACCGTACAAGCTAAAGACTCCAAAGGAACAACGGTTTCGCAGCAACTCACATTGACGGTCAATCCTTCACCGAGTATTACCACCTCGACACTTTCTGGCGCTACCGTGGGCAGTAAGTACAATGAGGCACTTTCCATGACAGGCGGAACGGGGAACGATACCTGGTCGATAGCAAAGGGTTCGCTTCCATCCGGGCTGTCTCTGTCGGGTGCCGGTGTCATATCAGGGACTCCTGCGACTGCGTCCACTCAACAATTTACGGTTCAAGTGAAAGACCAAAACGGGGCTGTGGCCACGAAGCAAGTTTCCTTGACCGTTAACCCGGTTCCGAGCATTTCTGCGACGAATCTTCCTGGTGCAACGCTAGGCACTAAATATACACAGTCTATTTCAATTTCCGGGGGAACGGGGCCTTACACATGGAGTCTCGCCAACGGGAATTTGCCGAGCGGACTGTCTCTTGCGGCTGACGGCCAAATTACAGGTACACCTACCACAACCGGGACAACGCAATTCGAGGTAAAAGTGAAGGACGGCAATGGATCGGTGACAACCAAGCAGGTATCTCTTGCTGTCAATGCCGACCCAAAGGTTGCGACCCAAAGTCTGAAAGGCGCAACAGTAGGGGCAAAGTATCAAACACCCTTGTCCGTTACAGGTGGTACGGGTCCACTTACTTGGAGCATCACGAAGGGAAGTCTTCCGACTGGAATGAGTTTGGTGGGTTCAACCATTCAGGGAACACCGAGTGGGGCGGGTACAGCCCAGTTTACTTTACAAGTACAAGATGCAAACGGTGTTGTATCTACCCAAGCTCTGTCCTTGACTGTAAATGGTGCTCCCAGTATTTCAACAACGACCTTGCCTGATGGAACTGTGGGTGCGAATTATCAGACAACACTGACAGAAGCTAACGGTACTGGCTCATTCACCTGGACACTCGCAAAGGGCACCCTGCCAAACGGGCTAAGCCTCTCTCAAGGCGGGGAACTTACTGGAAAGCCATCGACTTCAGGAAGCAGTACCTTTACTGTGCAAGTCACGGACAGCAACGGCGTAACATCAACGAAGCAGCTCACACTGAAGATCAACCCTGTTCCATCCATCACCACTTCTTCTCTCCCAGTTGATACAGCGGGGATTCAATACCAACAGGCCTTAACTCTGACCGGAGGAACCAGTCCTGACACTTGGACCGTCGCTAAAGGAAGTCTACCGACTGGACTTAGCTTGTCTAAGAGCGGGATGATTACCGGTACCCCGACAAGTTCGTCGAATGGTCAGTTTACGGTACAAGTCACGGATGCCAACGGAGCTTCAGCGACAAAGACCCTCTCATTAGCCGTTAATGGGAAGCCGAGCATCTCAACCTCCGTGTTATCTGATGCTACACAAGGAACGACTTATCAGAAACAACTGAACATCACTGGCGGTACGGGTCCCTTTACTTGGTCGCTGCCATCCGGAAGCCTGCCAAGTGGTATGACGCTGAGCAACAACGGAGCGTTAAGCGGTGTGCCGACTGCAACTGGCAGTTACAAATTTACGGTGCAAGTGAAGGATAGTACGGGTGCAGTGGCAACGCAGCAGTTGTCGTTAACAGTGGACGCAACGCCCGCCATTACAATGTCAACACTACCTGGGGCGACAGTGGGCGCTCCGTATAAACAAACTCTCTCGATGTCCGGGGGGCTTCAACCCCTTGTTTGGAAGTTGGTACAAGGGAGTCTTCCGCAAGGATTGACGTTGTCGCAGAATGGCACGTTAAGCGGGACGCCCGCATCTGTTGGGGTTTCGCAATTTACAATTGTGGTTACGGATGCCAATGGAGCGACAGGTACACACGAGTTCAAGTTCACTACCCATGCAGTCCCAAGTATTTCGATAAAGAACGTACCTGGCGCCACGATGGGTGGCACATACCATGGCGTATTACCCGTGAATAACGGGACAGGCCCTTTCACATGGATTTTGAGCCACGGTCAATTACCAAGTGGTTTGACCCTTCATCATGACGGTACTATCACCGGTTCACCTGTCAACATAGGGTTGAGTCAGTTTTTAATTCAAGTTACGGATGCCAACGGAGTACAGGCCAATAAACAAGTCTCGATGCAAGTGAATCCTACACTGTTGATTACGACGAAAACCTTACCGATGGTTCTTCAAGGCAAAACATATCAAGAGTCGATACAAACCACGGGAGGAACAGACCCGATTCACTTCACTGTAGCGTCTGGGTCTTTGCCTGGAGGACTAACACTCAACCCTGATGGAAGTATCACAGGCACCGCTGCTTCAACCGGTATGTCGCAGTTTACGATAACTGCAACGGACGCAAATGGTGTAACCGCTGCGCAGGCATATACCCTATATGTCATCCCGGCAGCACCTACGGAGACGCTGAAAAAGATTGATGGTCAAAATATTGTGGGCTCTCAAGGAACGACTTTGAAAGCTGTTCAAGGACAGAGCACAGCAGTTCTACAGGTTCCAAACGGCGCTTACACCATGCCGATTCAAATGAACTTGACGACTGGTAGTGTGCCTTCAAACTTATTGGGAAGCAGCAGCAATTTCGTAGCTGCATTCGGCGTCAACTTCAATAGAAATTACGTGCCGAAGAAGCCCGTAGTGCTGACTATTTACAATCCGAACATTACTACGAATTCAACAATCTACAAGATTTCAAACGGGAAGCTTGTTCCAGTACACGCAGTCCTGTCGCCGGGAAAAGCAGTGATTAGCTTCACTTCCGATCCCGATTTCGTAGTCGCAAATCAGACCACCCCCAATGCAGTCACAGCTCATACAGTTGTGCCGAAAGCCACATCACCGGTTACAGGAAAACCGTTTCTGTGGAACTACATTTTTGGCTCAGCCCTGTTAGCTGCTGGAGGCGGAATGCTCGTCATTTATAGAAAGAAAAAGAAGTATTAATAAGTAACGTGATGTTGCTGTTTCCAGTGTTTGTAAGCCTCCCTCCTTGCTGAGGGGGGCTTTTTATTGCAATCTCAGGTGGATGATAACGTCTAATTGGATACACTCTTCAGTGCAAATGAGGGGAATGGAATCGACTGGAGACGTTTTGTTCTGATAGACTCACATTATACTTAATTCAGCAGTGGAGGAAAGTATCATGTCGAACACACTATTACTTATAGAGGACGATATCCAGATTGTCGAGATGGTGCAGAACTACTTGCTGAAAGAAGGATATACTATCGTCACCGCATTGGACGGTTTGGATGGAATCAATCAGTTTCAACGTCAACAGTTTGACGTGGTAGTTGTCGATGTGATGATGCCGAAGTTGGACGGCATCGAGGTAATTAAGCGAATCCGAGAAACAAGTTCCGTGCCCATCATTATTATGTCGGCGAAGGATAGTGACATGGACAAGGTGACGGGACTAGGATTTGGTGCCGATGACTATATTGTGAAACCTTTCTCACTCATCGAAATATCGGCCCGAATAAAAGCTGCCATTCGCCGCGCCACGACGTACTCCAGTGACAGCACCTCCATAGCTTCAGATGGGCTGTCAACTTCGGGCAGTCTCTTGAAGTTCGATAGATTGAGCATTGACCTGACTAATTTTACGGCATGGAAAGATGGCGCAGACCTAAAGCTTACGGCAAAAGAATTCGAGATTTTGCGTCTTTTTGCCGAGCACCCCAACCGTGTTTTTACAAAGGCACAGCTTTATGGGCTGGTGTGGAAAGAGGACTATTATAACGACGAGAACGTTATTAATGTACATATTCGTCGTTTGCGGGAAAAAATTGAAGACCAACCATCTACTCCTCGCTACATCAAAACTCTGTGGGGAATTGGATATCGTTGGGAAGGATAACATCATGCTTATCGTGCTGACTTTACTGGTAATCGCTTTGTCTGTCGTCGTGGGCATCCAATACTCTGCATATCGGGCAAGAAGTGCAACGCTCGGACAAATTCATGACCGATTAAATGAAATCATTTCGGGTGATACCGAAGACCAACTCCTCGTTTTTACGTCAGATACCGCATTAGTACCGATTTTAGTGGACATCAATCATTTGCTGCATCGCCAGCGGCAAGACGCAGCAAATTTCGCAAAAACGGAACAGTCTATGAGAAAGATGGTAGCTAATATATCCCACGACTTAAAAACTCCTCTTACAGTAGTGCTTGGTTATCTCGAGACGATTCATTTGGATAAGGATATGGACGAGGAAGAAAGAAAGGCTCTGTCGTCTAAAGTATACGCAAAAGCAAAGGAAGTACTGAGTCTCCTCCGTCAGTTTTTTGATTTGGCCAGAATTGAATCCGGGGACCAAGCAATTCCACTTTCGTTGATTCACATGAATGACATTTGCGAAAGAAACCTGCTGAACTTCTATGACACGCTTACAAATCAAGGATTTTGCGTCACCATTGAAATCCCGGACACGCCTTTATTTGCGTGGGGGAACGAAGAAGCAATGCATCGCATTTTAACAAACCTGATTGCAAATGCAATTCAACACGGTGCTGACGGACGAGTCGTCGGGTTCACGCTGCGAAGTGACAAGGAATTCTTGTTTCTAGAGGTGTGGGACAGGGGGAAAGGGATTGATGAGCGACATCAAGAGCGTGTGTTTGAGCGAATGTATACACTGGAGGACTCTCGTAACAAATCGTATCAGGGCAGTGGACTAGGGTTGACCATCACGAAGCGCCTGGTAGAAGCCCAAGGAGGAACCATCCGCATCGACAGTAAGCCATATGAAAAAACAGTGTTCACCGTTCAACTGCATCGGGTACCTTTTGCAAAGTAAGAAATTTTTATGAATTGGATAAGAAAAAAGATAAGTTTGCTCTGTAGAATACAATTTGAAAGTAAAAAGGAGGGAAGGAACATGGACTATGCCGTAAGAACCAGACAACTAACCCTGACCTACAGCGGTAAAGAGGTTGTTTCTAATGTGAACTTAAATGTCCGAAAAGGAGAAATCTACGGATTACTAGGTCCAAATGGAGCTGGGAAAACCACAGTCATGAAAATGTTGACTCATCTGGTAGAGCCGACAGCAGGCGAAATTGAAGTCTTTGGGCAGTTACTGACTGACGCGTCATACCGCCTGTTGGGAAGGATGGGCACCATCATAGAGTACCCTATCTTCTACGAGAAGCTGACCGCTCGCGAAAACTTGGATTTGCACTGCGAATACATGGGATACCATGACAAGCAATCCATTTCGGAAGTGCTTGAGCTTGTGAAATTGCATGGAGTCGAGGAAAAGGCGGTCAAGGAGTTTTCACTCGGGATGAGGCAACGACTTGGAATCGCTCGCGCAATTCTGACCAAACCAGAGTTACTACTGTTAGACGAACCCATGAATGGTCTCGATCCGTTAGGTATCAAAGACCTCCGCGACTTGCTGAAGATGCTGTCTAAAGAGTATCGGACTACGATTCTCGTCTCAAGCCATATCCTTGGAGAAATTGAACTCATAGCCGACACCATATCTGTCATGAAAAACGGAGAGCTAGTTCAGGAGGTTTCAATGGATCAAGTCACAAACCAGACAACCGACTATATAGAAATTACAACGGAAGAGATGAATAAGGCTGTCTATGTGCTTGATAACTATTTGAGCTTATCAAACATACGCGTGATGGACGAAGGTCAATTGCGCATTTATGACCTCAGTACACCGCAAAACGAACTCATGAAGGTACTGATAACGCATGGTGTACCCATTCAATCGGTTCATAAAAAGCGGGGGTCATTAGAAGACTACTTCTTGTCTATCCTGAATGGGGGTGGTATCAATGCTTAAGCTTATGAGACTTGAACTGCGCAAGTTTGGCCTCAAACCCTACGTTCGCTCAGCGGTGATTGGAACCATCTTGATTTTCATCTTAGTAAGTTGCTTGACTATGAATGCGCAGATGAGAGCATCGTTGCCCTTGTCAAGCTATCCTATGACATTTTCTATCATTGACACCCTTGTTCGTGGGATGTACATCGTTTTTGCGGCCGTCATCCTCTCACGGCTTATCATTGGCGAGTTCCAGAATAAGACCATGGCACTCATGTTCACGTATCCTATAAACCGTAAAAAGATGATGGCAGCAAAGTTGCTGTTTGTACTCTTGTTCACCTTTATTGCGAATATTATAAGCTGTCTGTTGATAGGTGCTGGATTTGCAGTGTTGAACCACATGGAAGGTGTGATTCCGGGTCTTCTGACCTGGCCCGTCACAGAACGGTTCTTACTAGTGGTTTTCATGAACGCGTTAGCAACCAGTTTTTTGAGTCTAATACCGTTGTACTTTGGCATGCGCAAACACTCAGTGGCGACAACCATCACTTCATCAGTTATCGTAGCGGCCCTTGTCTGCCAGAACATCGACGGCAAAACCTTGTATTCTATCATTGCGGTACCCATAGCCTTGGCGCTCCTCGGTGCAGTTATAGCGTACATGTCCATCCGCAACATTGAAAATGTAGGACTTGTCAACTAGTGTGACAAGTCTATTGCTCAACTCGTTATTTGAAATGTATAATACAAGCTAGACTTTGACAGTTGGGGAGGGCAGATTCGACATGATAGATTTGCAGTGGTTTTACTTGCTCCCTCTGTTATCTGTCTTTGTCGGTCTCGCCTTGTATGTATGGCACAATCATGTAAACTCTCCGTTTTCTTCTTCGCGCCATCGCGTGGTGAGTGTACTCCGTCTTCGGCGCCCGGCCAATTCCGGATTAATGGTGCAGCCGATTCTCCTTATTATCCGCACTGTGCGTCGTAAGTTGTTACAAGTAGATGATGATAAGGCGCCTTCCTTTGTTCTGCTTTCATAGCGTTAAGATTTGAAGCAAACAAAAGGAGGACATGTCTGATGTATAGTATTATCAATCAGTTCTTTCACGCACTCTTATCCAATTTGGATGGATTTACTCATGATTGGGGTCTTGCAATCGTTATGTTTACGATTGGGATACGACTGCTGTTACTGCCACTCTCTTTTAAAGTCGCCAGAAGCAGCATCGCGCAGGCATCCCTAGCGCCGGAACTCGCGCAGTTGCAGAAATCATGGACTTCATCGAAATCGGAATTGATGCAGGCACAACAGAAGCTCATGAGGGAAAAAGGTGTAAAGCCGCTGGCATCTGTGAGTCTGTTAGTTCTGCAATCGCCGGTGTTCTTCCTGCTGTATAGACTATTTAGGCACTTGAACCACCCAGCAGCAACCATTCTGGTACCCTGGGTTCCGTACTTGACCGCTGCCGATCCGTTTCATATTGTCCCCATCGCAGCCGGTATTCTAATGGTTGTTGGTACATTCGTCACATACAGCCAGTCACACGTGGGCGGTGCACAAATACTCAGCGGGATTGTCAGCTCTTCAGTTATGATGGTTGTTTTATGGGGGGCACCCGTAGCGGTTGCACTTTACTATATTACTTCTGGAGCTTGGGGAACCTTGGAACGGCTTGTTTTCAAGAAATTGCTCCTTCCAAAGAACAAGATAATTTCAGCCTGAAGCTTGTTTAAAGCTCAAAACAGTACATGCCCGTTACCATCAGGGCATGTACTGTTTGTGTTCTCTAAAAGAGCGTTTTTCCAGTGATAATACCCAGTAATAGTAGGGCGGCGATGATAATTACAATCGTGATGAATACACTTGGTCGTCCAAAATTCACTGTGAAACCAATTCCAAATCGCTTTGGTACAAATAACGATGGGTCAGAAGGGTTGAAGTAGAACACTCCGCCTTTCCAGTACTTGTCGTCATCGATTTGTACTCTTGTAGAGTGAAGTGCCTCCGGTGAGACTTTTCGTCCAGTTTGGGCTGCCCGAAAAATCCAGGCGATACAAATCACCGTGCCCGCAAACGTCATCAGGAACGAGATTGCGGTTAACGCAACTACATGATTTCTTCCAATTCCCCAGATGGGAAGCAGACCCACTGTTAGGCCGACATTTGTCATGCTTAACATCACCCAAAGAGATTTCATAATTGCTTGACGCAGTGTCCGATAACGTCCGCGAGAAGCGTCTAGGCTCGCAGGGTCTAACCGCATTGGGAGTCGGTTAATGTTTGCGTGCGTTAGGAAGAAAACCAGCCACATGAAAAGTTCAATTCCGAGCATACCAAATACGCTCCAAACAGACTTATGTGCATATCCGTTGGCGACGCCGTTGGAAGCAAAGTGAATGGCGAAATGCGTTGGCAGGGAAGCATATCGAATGGATCCAATGCCAATACCGGCCACTATCCCAATCAGCCCGGGAAGTGACCAGACCAGTGAGACAGTATGTTGTTTGAGGTGGGCCCGCGTGTCGGCCGCAACGGTCTGCTGAAGT
Source organism: Alicyclobacillus sp. SO9 (assembly GCF_016406125.1). Classification (NCBI taxonomy): domain Bacteria; kingdom Bacillati; phylum Bacillota; class Bacilli; order Caryophanales; family Alicyclobacillaceae; genus Alicyclobacillus; species Alicyclobacillus sp. SO9. The sequence goes on from NZ_CP066339.1 coordinate 373,537, forward strand.
CCCTGATACCAAGATTCTGCAGTTTTCACCGATAGTAGACGCCCTCTGGCAATGTAGAAATTGGCTGCGTTCAGCACCAAGACACTCAATATAAAGATGATAGGTGCTGCCGGGCGCTCTGCCAGACCAGGGGCCGCGAAGGTTATAATACTTCCGCCAGCCAATGTCAGTGCCAGGATAACGACCCAGAGAACATAGTACAGCCTTTTGGCCTTCGCAATGACAGGTGACTTCGTGTGTACAGGCGGGATCCGGACACTAAACTGCGTCGTTTCAGGCGTCATCATAGGTACCAAAATAGATGCTAAATCAATGAGGACTGCACTGAATAGAATCTCTAACGAAATGATTGAGACCATGATATTTTCACTCCTCCGACTCGGACAAGTGAGTATTTCTCACTCGCTCCACTATGGCTTTACACTGCGCGACGACCTCCTGTGGACTCATACCTTTAACGAGCGCCTCAGACAGCCAAATCTCCGCGTTCTCCAACCACCGGTCGGGAAAATCTGGTTGACGCGGTTCAACCGATACGACGGCTCCCATCTTCCGACTCATTTTAATGACGCCTTCTTTGGCCAAAAGATCGTACGCCTTATTGACAGTGTGAAAATTGATTCCAAAATCTGCTCCTAATTGCCGCGTGGACGGCAAGGACTCATCAGGACGCAAGCTGTTGCGTGCAATGCCTAAAATGATTTGATTGCGAATCTGCAAGTAAATCGGAACATCACTGTTTATGTCCAGACAGATGTCCATTGGCACCCCTCCTGCCCGAATACTATTGTCACACTAAGTACATGTGTTATACAACATATATAACAAATATAACATTTTGCGTTCATTGTCAACTATATAGACGCCCAATCTTTGCGTTTGCGTGAGAACGCTCTAGTGCGTCCTCAATGCATATAATTTTGTCCGATAATGCATTTCAAGTCTGTCACGGCACGTATGCTACTAAATCGGGAATAAATGGTATGATAGCAAAGACATCAGGTAAAGGAGGTGGATGTGTTGGGTTTTGGATCAGTACCGACTACAAATCAGGTGAAGATTTTTCGAAGTACGAGTATCAATGACTTGGAAGAAAGTATCAACCGTTTCATTCAGGACTTCAGTTCCAACTTCTTAATTGACATTAAATACACAATGTCGAGCGTGGGGTCTTCAGAGGAGATTTACTCAGCATTGATTCTGTATAAAACGTCTTAAATCTGAGAGTCCTGTTTCGGTTCGCACAAAATAGAGTGTTCGTTTACGGACCAAATTGAGAATATACACATTTTTAGGGTGTTGAACTTTGTGTAGGATGCAGAAGAGGAATATGCAGGAGGTGGTGAAGGCGTGCTGACAATCGTATTTGGCTTTGTGGGATTACTCCTCTTTATCTGGTTCTTAGTTTCAATTAGAGAGATCAACCAGAATACTCGCCGCACAGAACAAGCCTTGCAGGAAGTCTTGACGTTGTTGCGTAATCGGTTCCCACATGAGGATTAACCGTCAGTGAGTGGAAATGGGCATTCTGTGACTCTATTGCTCTCGGACTTCCACAACCCTCAAAAATGGGCCATCCAGAGGATAACGAAAGGTGCGAAAGGAATCGGTTAGCTCTTCTGATGCCAAGATCCAAGGTGCTGTAATGCTGCCAAGAACTTTATTGTAAACGCTGGGAATATCATTGGGACCTATCAAAAGTCTCACCAAAAGCCAGGGGAAAATTTTGCTTGGACCCGCACCAAAATTCTCGCAGTAATGAGAAACATCGAATCCATCCGTCCTGCTCAATACAGAAAACAGGAACCCGTCAATTAAAACTTGATATCAATTAGTAGTGCTTAATTCCTCTCAATACAAGGTAAACGTGTTCCCATAAGATAGATAATCCCACATAAAAAAGCAGCACTGCCATTGCCTTGTTGAAGATTTGCATGATTCGTTGATTCATCACTAAACGATGCAGATACTCCCCGACCAACGCATACAGGGTTGGGGCGCCGACAGCCAAAAGTGCCAAACACAGAGACATGAACAAAATTTCTATGCCAGTCACACCTAAGGACGGAAATTGAATGACGGCAATCGGAAGAGTCGCAAGTATGGCTTTTGGGTTCAGTAGAGTCAAAAGCAATCCTTGTTTAAAGTCAGGAACCATGGCGTTCGAGGTAGCGTTCACATCAGTCTGCGCCCTAAATATCTTTACCGCGAGGTAGAGAATATACGTCCCGCCGAGTAAACTAATGTATGGCAAGTAGACCTTCTTCACAACTACCTGCCCTGTGTATCCAAACAATAGGAAGAAGAAACACATTGCACTCCCTACGCCAAGGAAATACCATACCGATTGCTTCAATTTATGCTGTAACCCTGCTTGGAGTCCCAGTAGATTGCCTGGACCCGGAGTGTACATGATGCCGATTGCATATAAAAAGACCCCTATCATTTTATACAACTCCTAATCACAGTGTCTTCGAGTACGAGGTAGCCAATGAATACGAGCTATGACCGTGAGGATCAGCACCGTACAAGAAGAGTGTACGTCCGTAATTGCATCATGTACAATTAATTAAAATGATAATATGAATCATATTTTGCGATGCTTGAGGAGAACCCAATGGACATCAATGCTTTTAAGATGTTTTTGGCGGTGGCAAACATGGGAAGTGTCACAAAGGCTGCGGAACACCTGAACTATGCTCAGTCGAATGTGACAAGTCGTATACAGCAGTTGGAGAAAGAATTGGGAAAGCCGCTATTTTATAGACATCACAAGAAGTTGACTTTGACGCCGGCAGGTCAAGAACTGCTGCCGTATGCCAATAAGTTGCTTCAAGACTTTAATGAGGTGATGGACGTCGTTGAGGACACCTCTATGCCTCGGGGGACATTGTCTATCGGTACTATGGACTCAACCGCAGCGGTTCGTTTGCCAAAAGTCCTTGCGCAGTATTATCGACTCTATCCACAAGTAGAATTGAACGTGGTTACGGCACCCACGGAAAAACTAGTAGATAATGTCCTACAATATACCCTCGAAGGCGCATTCGTAGACGGACCTGTCGAACATTCCGACCTCATTGAACACTTTGCCTTTGAAGAGCAACTCGTATTAGTCACGCCTGCGACCAATCAATTGTTCGAGTTAGAACGTATTTTGCACGAACCTCTTCTGACTGCATTTGTCCGCTGTCGCTATGTAGCCAGATGGCAGCGCTGGCTGCGGGATGAGGGGCATAAACCTATGAAAGTGATAGAATTTGGCATGATTGATACGGTGCTCAGATGTATAGAAAATGGGTTTGGAGTGGCGGTTCTACCGAAGTCTATGGTCAGTTCGTGGGTCGTGAAAGGGAGCTTCAATTATTATCCGTTACCGGATGGGTACGCTTCAATACCCACCATGTTCATACGCCGCAAAGACGCATATGCCTCGAGCGCTTTGCGTTACTTTACTACCCTGATTGACATCGAGTTAGATTGAATCTGGGGGTTATCTATTGACAATCATCTTGGACGTTCTCTCCGGTTTCATGATGGTCTGGTTCACCCGATTCTGAAACTCGTGTCCAATGATTTCCATCAACGTATCAATGAAAAACTAACAGGTGTTTAAAATATCTGGTGCTCTTTCAAGGTTTCACAGGATAACTAATTCGGTTTGACAAAGGAACTGTAATCGAATATATTTCAGTAAGGGGTGTTGATATGCACAGCGAATTTGCGATAGCCATTCACAGTTTGGTTTTTTTGGCCCATACGCCGAATCGACTGAGGACCAGCGACAGCATCGCGAATAGCATTGTCATACACCCGGTGCGAGTCCGCAAAGTATTAGCTCAGCTTCGAAAGCGTGGTTATATTCAGTCAAAGGAGGGTGCAAAGGGCGGATTTTACCTGAACAAAGACCCAAAATTCATTCATCTCGACGAACTGTATGCTATCTTCACAGAGGATTCGGTCGTGCCAAAGTGGCCGGAGGTGAATCCCCGGTGTCCAGTAGGGAGTCACATTGAGGAAAGCATGGAGTCGATTTTTGAAACAGTGGAGCAAGGGGTAAAGGAACACTTTCATCAATATACAATAGCGGATGTTTTAAATCGTATACAAGAAAAAGTATGAAATTTTTTACACACATAACTGTAATGTTTTCATTTACAGATATTTGGCTGCTGGTTCGTAGTGCGCCTGTAAAGACTGCCCGTTCATGTGTATAACTATTGCATTAACTGTAATAAAAAATATTACAAAAGGAGGTGTTGTCATGAAGTTTCGCAACCGTAACGTTTTATCATTTTGGACGGTAACATACACGCTCTGTGTTGTCATGATGGGGACTAATGTGCCAGCACCGCTTTACAGTATTTATAGTAGAATGTGGGATTTTTCAAGTGGCATGGTGACCCTGTTGTTTGCGACTTACGCCTTTGTTCTGGTTCCATCCAGTTTGCTTTTTGGACAATTATCTGACCGGTTTGGCAGAAAGAAAATGCTGCTAAGCGGAGTAGTGACAGCAGCGGTTGGAACGCTCATTTTTGCAATCGCTCATGAAACCTGGATGCTTTTGTTAGGACGTGCGATACAAGGTCTCTGTGTAGGCATTCTCAACGGAAGTGCCATCGCCATGTTGGCAGAGTTACGCCCGGGTCACCGTAAAGGGGCCTCATTTGCAGCCTCTGTCGCTATCGCATTTGGCACGGCTGCTGGCCCATTGATATCAGGAATCGTGGCTGAATACACGCCTTTTCCCGTGCGGATCCCGTATTACATGCACTTAGCCCTTCTTGTGCCGGCAATCATCGGCATCATGGTGACTAGAGAGACTCTGCAGCAACACTCCCGTACATTTCGTCTGCGCATACCCCGTGTGCCAGCGTCGATTCGATTTCCCTTTCTAACTGCCACATTTGTAGGTGTTTTTGCTTGGGCCGTTGCAGGGTTTTTTATGGTTGTTGCTCCGACATTTGTAACAAGCCTGGTTGGTATCCGTAATCTGGCTGTTTCAGGAGCAGTTGTGTTTTTGATGCTGGGATCTTCGACTATCACACAACTCCTGTTTAAAAAAACGGCATTTGCAAGGGCGATCTTCAGAGGGTTTGTGTTTCTGACTACCGGACTTGTGGGAGTAGCTGTCTCTATCCCCGCGCATAGTGTGTGGCTGTTGTTGCTAAGTACAGCCGCAGCAGGAGTTGGGCATGGCCCTGCCGCCTCGGCTAGTTTGGGGATGGTCACAGAGATGGCTCCAGCAGCCAGTAAGGCAGATGCTGTATCAAGCTATTATGCAATAGCGTATCTCGGGGTAAGTGTACCCGTTCTGGGTCTCGGACTTGTCGCAGAGTGGCTCGGAATGTACGGGGCAATCCTGGTTTTCTCAGTTGCTGTCATAGTGGGAATCTTCATACTGTCTCGGTTTATTCCGTTGGCATTGAAAGAACCCCAACTGATGGTTGCGCCATAAGTTCAACTATCTAGCGGTCCAATGAACGGTTTGATGTTTGTGAATCTGATACATGGCCCCACCGGGTGTGTACTGTTGCGGATGGGGCTGTGGTTGTCTGAAAGCCTAAGTTGGATAGAGTAAAAATGAACCAAAACTCAATATTAAAAAATGATTGACAATTTAGAGGGCTCTAAGGCATACTCCATGTATAAACTTCTTTCGACGAATGAAGTAAGAAGGAGAAGTCCAATATGGATGCTGCCAACAATGTCATTCTTCATGATATCAACACGAATTCCATATTCCGGCTAGTTCAGCATCAGGGGCCTGTGTCTCGCGTCGAGATCTCTGAACGCACCGGACTTGCAGCCAGCACGGTTTCAATGATTACAGGTGAGTTGCAGGGAAACGGATTTATTCGTGAATGTGGCTATGCAACTTCGACTGGGGGAAGGCGTCCGCGACTCTTGGAAATCAATCCGGATGGAGGGTACTTCCTTTGTGTTGACTTAGCTGGGTCAAATATTGCGGTAGGCGTGCTCAATTTGTCATTTGAGCTTGTGCACGAGTGGTCCTATGAAAAAACAATGGCCAGTGGAGAGAGTTTGTATCGCGAGATGGTAAAGTCCATTACCGAAGTTTTGACGTGGTGCAATGAAAACACTTTCAAAGTAATCAGCCTTGGTGTAGCCGCGCCTGGTTTGATGAACGCTGACACTGGCAAGATTGTGGAAGCGAGTAACTTGAATTGGCATGACCTGAAGTTAAATGAACTGCTCGAACAGGAGTTTCATCTTCCTGTAATTGTCGAGAATGACACAAACGCTGCGGCCTATGGAGAGTTTCTGTACGGTTCTGAAAATGCCAGCAAAGCACAAAACATGATGTACATAGCCGTCGGCACTGGTGTTGGCGGGGGGTTGATTATTGGCAGGGAGTTGTACAAAGGATCGCAAGGAATGGCTGGTGAGATTGGACACGTCGTAGTTCAGCCGAACGGACAGCTTTGCAGTTGCGGGAAAAAGGGGTGCCTGGAGACCTTGGTCTCTGAGTCATCACTTCTTCGCGAATATAACCATCAGACTCAAGCCAAGGCGGGTGACATTGAAGAACTGCTTGAACGCGCTGAGGCTGGCGACGCCTTGGCGAACACAGTATTTACAAGTGCGGGTGCCACTTTGGGCATGGTTGTCGGAAACCAGGTCAATATCTTGAATCTGGACAGTGTGGTATTTGGCGGTCAGGTCATTGCACGAGTTAGACCCATGTTTGAGACTATCGTCAAGAGCCTGAATGGTGTACTCCTTCCTGGTTTTGAAAGCAATTTGGAGGTGCGAGTTTCGTCACTTAGTTCTAGCGCTGGGTACGCAGGCATTGCGTACTCTAGCTTGACTAGCGTGATGGATAAGTATGGGTTTAAGCATCCCGTTATGTTGGAAGGGACAACGTTGTATTCACAATTTCCCTAATTTAAAGGAGGTGACTGGAAAATGCGTTCTCTGAGAGCGGCGAATGATGTCAGCGTACACAGGCAGACCTTGATGGCCGCCCGAAGGAGTGATCTGAAATGTATTTTGACGGTTATCGAGGGGTTCTGATATCAAAATGTCTTACGTGATTGGCCTTGATGTTGGCGGTACGACGATTAAAGGCGGAATTTTTACAACGACAGCGCAACCGTTGGCGGAGATTCGTTTCAGGACATACGACAAAAACAATGTGAGAGACGAGATACTGGCCAGCATGTCAAGTGTGATTCATCGCTTGGAAGAACAGGCGGACCGTCTTGGCCTCGGACGGATGGAAGGTGTGGGAATTGGTGTTCCTGGGTTCGTCAGTTCCAGTGAAGGCGTGGTTTATAAGGCAGCCAACCTCGCCCTGATAAACGTGAAACTGAGGCAGTGGTTTGAGGAACGTTTCAATGTCCCGTGCGTAGTGCAGGGTGATGCCAGAACGGGTGCCCTGGGAGAGTTTGAATTCGGCGCAGGCAAAGGTGCAGAATCCCTGCTGTATGTGGTGATTGGTACCGGTGTTGGGTCAGGAATGATTTTAAATGGCGAGATATACGAAGGCGTTCACGCTTTGGCTGGTGAGATTGGCCATACCATCATTCACCCGGATGGACAACTGTGTGCATGCGGGAAGAGAGGCTGTCTCGAAACCCTTGTGTCGGGTCCGGCTATTGTCAGAGAGTATCGAAATCGGACCGAGTCTCAGTCTGAAACTGTCCCGGAAATCATCACGAAGCGAGCAGAGGCGGGGGAGCAAGCGGCGCTGGATGTGTACAAAAATGTGGCAAAAACACTGGGTATCGCACTAGCCAACTATTGCACAATCGTCGATCCGTCCCGCATTGTCATCGGCGGCGGGGTTTCCCTGGCGGGATCGGTTTTATTCAATCCACTGCGTGAGTTTTTCAGAGCATACGCGTCTCCGGGAGCAGCAAAGTCAATTGACATTAGGCCCGCGTCGCTGGGAGACCGTTCAGGACTTGTTGGTGCGAGCCTGCTCGTGAAAAAGTCCTGGCAGATGGCTGGACGCCATTAAAGGGGGTGAAGCAATTCTGCTGCAATCGTCGCATGCTGTAACCTGCGTTTCCTAGATTCCTAAGGGGGGAAGATGTACATGAAATCTAAAAAGTTAATGAAAGTAATGGCACCTGTATTCATGGTTTCCTTGTCTGGTGCCGTGCTCGCTGGCTGCGGGACCAATAACCAGGCTGCAAACACGGGCAACGGATCACAAGCAAAGGCACAAAGCAGCAGTGACAAAGGCCCGCTGAAAATTATTATGTGGGTCAATCCTCCAGCCGTAGCGGCAGTGAAGAAGATTGACGCAGAATTTCAGAAGAAATACGGGGTCAAAGTCCAGCTTCAGACCACAGCCAATGACACATCTGGTTATAAAACACTGCAGCAGACGGCAGTGCAGGCGGGCACAGCAGACATCATGGCGATTCAGCCGTTTGATCCCATGCCGCAAAAAATGAACAGCAACAACATGTCAAAGACACAGGAATGGGCTGTGCATAACGTCTTTGTACCCTTGAACAATGAATCCTGGATATCCGACTTCAAGCAGAATGACTTGAATGCTGCGGCATACAAAGGCAAGGATTACGGCCTTGTGACAGGTGTCTACCAGACGGGGATTTTCTACAACAAAGCCATGTTCAAGAAGTACAATTTGAAGGTCCCGACCACCTACAATCAGTTTATTAGTGTGGCCAAGACACTGAAGTCGCACAATGTTACACCGGTTTGGACAGGACTTGCCGGCGGGGCCACCTTCTATACAGAGTTCATGATGTATCCGCTGCTGCAGGACATCTTTGCGCCAAGCCTGAACGGCGGCAGTGTCAGCACAGCACTGGCATCAGGCAAAATTAAGTGGACAGACCCGAAGATGCAGACGGTGTTCAACAGAGAGAAAAACATTGCATCCAATTACCTGGAGAAGAATTACGCGGGTCAGAACTGGCAGCAGATGCCTGGAGCATTTGCGGCTGGAAAAGCGGCCATGTTGCTTGACGGGTCTTGGGATTTGGCATCCGTTGAAAAGGCGAATCCGAACATGAAAATAGGATACTTCCCGCTTCCCGGAAGCAATACTGCTTCAGACAACAATTCGGTTGCAAACGCCGATTTGACCTGGACAATTCTGAACAACGGTAAGCACAAGGCCCTTGCGAAAAAATGGCTGGCGTTCTTCGCCTCAAAGAAGATCTACAGTCAGTATGTGGACATGACGGGTATTTCGCCAAGCGAAAGCGGTACCTTTAACAGCAAAACAGCAACCATCATGGGCCAGTGGTTTGGAAAAGGAAGACTGATTAAACAGACCGCAGACTGGCTGATTCCAAGCGGTCCCTATTACTTGCAGTCGAAAAACTTCTGGGCCGCACAGCTAAAAATGCTTCAAGGCGGTATGACGCCAACGAAGCTGGCTCAAAACTATCAAAAGTCTCAAGACCAAGCTTTGAAATAGTCTGAAGCAGCTATGATTTATCAAGCGAGTTAAAACGGTACGGAGTCCTCGCAGAGGGCTCCGTCAATGAAACCGTTGTCATATTCCAGACTAGATGAAGGAGTAATCCTCGTGAGTAACGTATTCGGTGGACGACAAAAGTCACTCATTTATCTGACAATGATTCCTGGACTGCTGGTATTCCTGCTTTTCGGGATTATCCCGTCGGTTTCCACGCTTGTCATTTCGTTTACGGACTATACGGCCATTCCAGGTGTGCCAATGCATTTCGTTGGCTTCGCAAACTACGTTCATTTGTTTGTGAATAACTTTCAGGGGTTCAAGCAGTCTCTGGTTGCAACTTTGGAATTTGCCGCCGGCGTGACAATTTTTCAGAATCTCTTTGGCCTATGGATGGCAAACGTACTGACAAAACGCTTTCCAGCCGTCAATTTCTTTCGAACACTTGTCTTTATGCCCGCGGTTCTGGGTGTGACAGTCATTGGTCTGATGTGGTCGCTGATTTTGACTCCGTCAGGAGGACCTGTGGCATACATTTTAAGTCTGTTCGGAACGTCGTCAGCATTCTTTGGTTCAAATACCTGGGCTATGCCCCTGGTTATCTTTGTGCAAATTTGGGCGAACCTTGGCTTTACAACCGTTGTGTACATCGCAGGCATCAACACGGTACCTCACGAGTTCCATGAAGCAGCGAAGATTGACGGGGCATCGGGATGGACGAACTTTTGGAAGGTGACCTTTCCAATGATCGCGCCCAGCGTGACGGTGAATGTGATTCTTGCGGCAGCGGGATCGCTTCGAACCTATGACTTGATTTATGTCCTGACGGACGGGGTGCATAACACAAACACCTTAGGGATGTACATGTTTAACACCGCCTTTGAAGGTTCCGGCAACCTTGGACTTGGAGCGGGCATCGGTGTATTGCAGTTTGTTTTGACAATCATTGTGGTCTTGGTTCTGCAGAAATACTTGAACCGCAGAGAGGAGGCCATGTCATGAGTTTCGCAAAGGAGAACCTGTCGAAACACTGGCTGAGACTGCTCATTGTGGTGGGTCTGGTGGTGGTTATCTTCTACTTCGGACCGCTAATCTTTGTGCTGAACATTTCCTTGCAGAGCCAGCAGCAGTTTCTGACTCATTCCATGTCTCTGCCGCATCCCATGAAATGGGGCAACTTTATTCAAGCTTGGCAAAAGGCGTCGATGAGCGAGTACTTTATGAACTCTATTGTCTATACTTTAGTTCCAACCGTACTTGCCCTTATTTTCAGTGCATTTCTGGCCTTTCCGATTTCAAGGAAATACATCAGGTGGTCAAAGCAACTGCACGCACTGCTGACCTCTGGCTTGTTTTTTCCCGTTGCGCTGATTCCCTTGTTCATTGAGGCGCGCTGGCTGCATTTATATAACAATCGTCCCGGCTACATGATTTTGCATATTGAAGATGCCATGGTGTTTGGTTTCTTCTTGTTTGTCGGGTATTTCCGGACCATCCCGAAGGAGTTGGATGAAAGTGCAGTGATTGACGGGTGCAACTACATCCGCTACATTATGACCGTCATTGCACCGTTGGCAAAACCAGCTTTTGCCACGATGGGTATTTATGCAAGCATTCAAATTTGGAACGATCTCATTGGCCCAGTGGTATTCCTCGCCTCGCCCAATCTGTTCCCGCTGTCAAGGGGTTTGTTTGCCTTTTACAGCAGTTATGCCAGCGAATGGACTCTCTTGGCAGCTGGTGTCCTGATTGCCGCAGCGCCTTTGATTGTCGCGTTCCTGTTTTTGCAAAGGTACTTTATTGAAGGTGCAACAGCAGGTTCGCTTAAAGGATGAGATGAGGGTGACGGCGTTTCAGGTTTTCTTAATAACAAAGTATTCGGTAACAAAGCAGTTGTAATGCGCGGTTTGCATTGGCGTCAGAGGGCGGGAGGTATCGAAGCGTGGAGACCACGATAATCAGCGGATCGATAAATGGAGTACAAGTGCAGATTAAGGTTGAAGACGGCATGATTCAACAAATAGGAGACCTAGCCAAAACAGACTTTACGGGTGCGACACTGATTCAGACCGACGGTGAGATTCTGCCTGGCTTCATTGACGTTCACGTTCACGGCGGCGGTGGAGCAGAAGTGATGGAAGGCACGGAAGAAGCGTTTGAGCAGGTGTGCACAACCCATGCCAAACATGGCACAACCGGACTGCTTTTGACCACGGTAACAAGTCCTGCAGCAGAACTGGATAAGGTGTTCTCAGCCTATCAGAAAGGACGCGTTCGAAACGGGGCAGAAGTCCTGGGGTTTCACCTTGAAGGACCATTTATCAATCCTGAGAAACCAGGAGCACAGCCGAAAGAGCATATTATCTTACCGAATACAGACTTGTTCAAACACTGGCAGTCCCTGTGCGGGGGCGCAATTCGGTATGTCACGGTCGCACCTGAGATGGAACACGCAGAGTCACTGATTCGATGGGCTGCAAACGAGGGCGTGATTGTTTCCATGGGCCACTGCAACGCAACTGCGGAGGAGGCGGCCCAAGGAATTGAATGGGGTGCAAAAAGCACAACCCATCTGTTTAACGCCATGAGCAGTGCGCATCACCGTAAACCGGGATTGGCTGGCACATCCCTTGGCGACAATCGGATTATGGCAGAACTGATTGCAGATTTGATTCACGTACACCCGTTGATGCTGACTGCGGCCATCCGCGCTAAAGGCTTACATCGCATTATGCTGATTACAGATGCGGTGCACGCTGCAGACATGCCGGAAGGGGAATATGTTTGGGGCAATCGGACGGTTCAACTCCGAGACGGTGCCGTAAGGCTGCCAGACGGGACACTGGCGGGAAGCACACTAACATTGGATCGGGCAGTTCACAATCTCCTTAGTATCCATGCACTAGAGCCTGCGGATGTGCCCCAAGTTACCTCAGGCAACCAATCGGAACTGCTGGGCTTGCCACACGGCCGCATTGCTGTAGGAGCACCTGCAAACCTGATTGCAGTCAATCAAAGTTGGGAAGTGACACACACCGTTGTTCGAGGCAAGCTCGTATATCGCTCCTGACCAATTGGCGTTTTGAATCTTAGCGAAGGCCTAAAGGCGGGATTATAGCCAACATGGCGAGACAGACTTATGCACGAATGTCGCTCTATTATTTCTTCTTTTACACAACCATCGCGGTGTTTGCACCGTACTTCAATTTGTATTTGGCATCGCGCGGACTAAGCAGCGAACAAGTAGGAATGGTACTGGCAGTCATACCCCTTGGCGGCATTCTGATGCAGCCCTTGTGGGGCATGATGAATGACAGGCTGCAAATTCAAAAGACAACCATCTTTTTGGCGCTGGTTGTTCCGGCCATTACACTACTTTTGTATCCACATTTGCACTCGTTTCCTGTGTATGTGCTGGGCACAGCCGTGCTTGCTGTGTTTCAATCCGTGGCTGTTCCTGTTGCAGACAGTATGACGATTGAGACAGCCGGAACAGGTCACTACGGCAAGATTCGATTATTTGGATCCCTTGGCTACGCCATCGCGGCAGCCATTGCCGCTGCATTATATAAGCACTATGGTGTCTCAGAGATTTCCGTTGTTTATGGTTTCACCGTCGTGCTGGCTCTGTTCGGACTCATCTTTTATCCGAAGCCTGCAAAAATGCACTCTGGGCATCAGAGACCTGCTCTGTTTTCGGGTATGATTGTTCTGCTGAGTAACAAGAAATTCTTGCTGATTCTGTGTTTTACCTTGCTGATTACTATTAGTCAAGCTGTGAACAGTAACTTCTTCACTCTTTATTACCATGCTCTGGGTCGGCCTATGGGCTGGCTCGGTATCATCTATGCACTGGGCGCATTGAGCGAGCTGCCGTTCTTTTTTATTATCGGCAGGTTTATCGGCAAGTACGGTGCAGAACGGATTTTCTTGCTGGGCGGGGCAATATTTCTGTTGCGGTGGATTGTGCTCTGTTTTGAACCTCCAACCTGGGTTATCGTCATGATGCAACTATCCCACGGGCTTTCGTTCACCCTGACCTTTACAGCTGGGGTGTCCATGGCTGCACAAGCGAGTGCACGGGATAACCAAGTCACCGCGCAGACCGTATATAACTCGGTGAATATGGGCTTATCGGCGATTATTGGAAGTTTAATCGGCGGCGTTGTCCTCAATCAATTCGGGCCGCGAGGACTCTACGGCTTTGCCGCAGCCATTTGCGTGCTGGGACTCATAGCCATGTTCGGTTTAATTCGCAGCACATCAGCCCGGTCAGACTGATGAACACTAAAAAGTGATGAAAAAGAACTTCTATTACTATGATACGAGGAGGTTTCCCATGGTAATCCGCATTTTTGACAATCAGGACGAAGCAGGTCTCTACGCAGCCTCTCTTGCCGAGCGAGCGATTATGGGCGCCGCCCATCCCGTCTTAGGGCTGGCCACCGGAAGTACTGTCATTCCATTCTATCGCGAACTGGTTCGACTGGTGCAGTGCGGGCTGGACTTATCTCACATAACCACTATCAATCTGGACGAATACATTGGGCTACCGCCTCATCACGAACAAAGCTATCATGCCTTCATGAAGCGGCACCTCTTCTCCCGCGTCAACATTCCTGAAAGCCAGGTGTTCATTCCCGACGGATCTGTTCCAGATTTGGCAGCTGAATGCGGTCGTTATGACGAAATTATTCGGGAATACCCGATTGACCTACAAATTCTCGGGATTGGGGTAAACGGACACATTGGTTTCAACGAACCGGATGACCTCCTCGTCTCCCGCACGCACGTGGTTGAACTCAGCGAGGAAACAATCCGCAGTAATTCCCGCTTCTTTGCCGATGTTTCCGAAGTCCCGACGAGAGCCATTACCATGGGTGTACAAGCCATTCTCCAGGCTCGTCAAATTGTTCTGATGGCGTTCGGTGAAGAAAAGGCACATATTGTAGCAAAGGCCATCCGCGGGGAAGTTCGTACAGACATTCCAGCCAGCATTCTGCAACTGCACCGCGACGTCATTTTTGTACTTGATAAAGGCAGTGCCAAGGAGCTCTCGCTCGCCAAGGACGCGTAATATTAGTATCTTGGCATATAAACTGTCCAACCTGATGTATCGAGTGGTCGTTCCGGGCCACACTGAAAATGGTCCTGCCGGGCTAGTGCGGTCTAAGTGAAAAACGAGACATAATAGGGGTAATGAAAATGGGTGAACTTCCGGGTGCGAGCTGCAATTTCGACGCTGCTAACAACCTGAATAGGGGCTGTACCTGGGCTCACTCAATATCGGAGTGACGAATGTGGTCTTCAAACGAAGTGCACTGTCTCGCCTGTTTTTAATTCGTGCTACGTTTCCCCTCATTATTCTTGCTGTGCTTGTATCAAATCAGGGCCCGCACTTTTGGTTGTTGGGCTTTTTCATTTTGAGTCTGCTGGATTTCATAGGCGGTATCATACAGTTGATTTGGAAGCCTGGCTTAATCGATTACAAGTTTGCGGCAGTGCGCGATGTCATTTATGCGGCTGCATTTTATCTGTTAGTTCTTCAAAACATTCATATACCGGCTATGATGCTCGCTCCGTCGGCGCTGGCCGAAGTGTTTGTGTTGTTCGGCTATAGGGTTTTTCTTCGAGCGTTTATCGCTGAGGCGTTGATGCTGGTTGTGCGAATGTCCACCGTTTATTATAAGTATCACTTTATTCACCCTAATTGGGCCATCATGATTTGTACCGCAAGTCTTGTGATGGGACTGTTGGGGCTGGAAATTAAGCGCATGGAAGAACTCCAGAGAGAGATTGTGCTACAACAGAGAGACCTGAAGGCTACGTTAGCCGAAATGGTGACGGCCACGCTGTCTTCCAGCGGTATTGACAAGGCTTTCATACAGCAAAAAAAGATAAATCCCATGCTTGAAGAGATCTGCGAGCAAGCAAGTTTGGCAAAGGGGAGGGAAATTGGGCAGCACCTGGCAGATGCCATTGCTGAGAGACAAGCAATCGCAGATTTGTTTACGTCGCGGGAGCTGGAAGTTCTTGAGATGGCAGTTGAGGAACAGTCCTACAGGCAGATTGCCGAGCAGTTGCAAGTCAGTCCGGGGACGGTCCGGGCACATGTGGCGAGCATCATGCGAAAAGCTGGTGTTCACACCAAGGACGATCTCGTTCACTGGGCCCACGACCACCGTTTGCTCTCTGTTGAAAAGAGTGTTTAGACAGGGAAGCAGGTAGAAATAAATTGGAGGGTTTCGTCCATGACGAAGGGAAGGTGTTCTTTGATGGTATGTCCACAATTCGGGATAGGTACGATTCGGGCCTGTGGTGCATGCCGTTGAAATGTTGAAAGGCCATCTTTGCGCATGTCTTCCTTGCTGTAAAGTTAGGTAGCCACCCTCTATCAGCACCAGCCCTTTGATTCTTGTGGATAAAGCAGGACTGCACATGCAGGCTGAATATGCTCCATAGGAATAGCCCCCAATGAAAGCTTGGTTCGCTTGGAGATAGTCTAACAGGGCCGTCCAGACTACCAGTTGACTGTTTGGCGAATAGTCCGTGCGGGGGTCATCGGATAATCCGTGACCAGGTGGATCGAACACAGCAATATTAAGGTCTTGATTAGCCACTAACTCGAACGCGATGAGCAGGGATTCTGCTGCATCACCTTGACCTGGACTGAGTATGAGCCAAGGCGACTCTGTGGACGTTTGGCGCGCTAGCACTCGGACTGTACCTTCCTTGGTGGGAACCGTTCGAGAGGCCACTTCATGTGGTAATTTGCTTCGCATCAGGTCTGACCTCCTTTTGTCCAATCATAACATCATCTGGGAAAGCAATCTTGGCGATTCCACACATCCTCTTTAAAGCACGGTAAGAACCCTTGCTTTTTGACTTTGTTATCTCTTTCTGTGTAACCCTATCTTTCACTCGAAGGTCTTAGAAAAAATAAGAACCCTAACCAATGGAATATCAGAACGACGTAATGCTACTTTCTCCTCAAGGTCAACGCGAGCAATGGTTGACTGAACAGACCTGAGGGGAGAGATGAAACATGGGAACTGTGGCGAGCCACATCCGGTATGAGAGTAAAGAGAGAGAAAGGTCTGAAACAAAATCTCCTGAGTTTGCACCCATGAGTTATTTATGGGCCTTACGATTTGTCATTGGCTTTCAATTTCTTTCTGCATTTATTCGTAGATACATTAATGCTCCGGCCAAGATGAATCCTGCTTCACCTGCATTTCTAGGGCACAAGTTTAGTACGTTTTACCCGCATGCGATTTGGCCGGTAAAGCCGATTCTGAGTGTGATTATCCAGCATCCCAATACGACGTTCGGGTTCCTTACCTTCTTTTCAATTGTGGAATTGCTGGTGGGCCTCTTCCTGATTACTGGAACCCTGACCAAACTTGCGGGATTTGGCGGAGCTATGCTGAGTCTTATGATTTTACTTGGATCCGGTTGGATGGGCACGAGCTGTGTAGACGAGTGGCAGATTGGCACGGTCGAGGGGATTGCTGCTATGGTCTTTATGTTTGCGGGATCGGGCAAATTTGGCGTAGACCATTGGATTCGCCGCCATTGGGACGGAAAGTTGAAGCTTGGCAAGTTTCACATCTCCCTGCTGTAGAGACGGTGTGTGAGCGTCTGCTTTGGCAACATGACCAAGAGACAGGGACTCATTTTTGATTGAACTGCCTTGATTGAACTGTCTTGACTGAAATGATGGAGGGATAACCATGACAATCCATACACCTGTGCAAGAGACAGAGGGGAACGTGGCAATAAATCCGGATGTGAAAGTTAAAAGTCGGGTACGCATGCAAGGCATCGCAATGTTACTTGTCGGAGTATTCTTCACCCTGTTCACATACCAGTACTTTCACCACGGATTGTGGGGTAAGCTGAACAACTATAACAAAAAACCCATGGTCACACTTCAAGGGACCACCATCAAGAACAATCAACTGAATCTGGCATTATACAGACCCAACGGGCCTGATACCTATGGTTCTTTTGTGGAGAAAGTTGCTGTCTCTGTACCTGGGACCGCCAATCCAGTTGAGACGTGGACTCCTACCGTGCTGGCGAAGGTTTCTAAGGGGGACATCACGAACATCTCAAAGTTTCAGCATGTCCATACAGGACCCTGGGGCCTGATTGTACCTTTGGCCGCCAAGGCTAAAGTAGACCTCCCTTTGAACGCGGCTGCGCAGTCGGCCGTGCAAAAGGCTGGCCAAGCGGTTGTCACAGTTCAGGATGTGAGCGGGGCCAAATGGACTGTGTCTGCAGCAGTGAAGTAACAAAGCCAGGTTGAACGGTTAGAGTGAGCTGATAACGGGGACTGTCCTGTGAATTGAGCACCATTGGGCGGCCCTCGTGTGATTTATATATAAGAGGCCGGCTCGCGTTCGGAACCTCACCAGAAAAACATATTTTTGAAGAAATAGATAAGTGCTAGAAGTGTCACACTGGCACTACCTGCTTAAGCCCCGACAATTCTGCAGAATCATCGAGGTAGGTGTATCCATCGTACTATCTACGCCAAAACTCTCATGCAACGGTCATACTCCGCTGTTTCTGCTTCCGGCGGTTCCACAAAACTTGCAACGCAATGAATCCGCCTCCTCGTCTTAAAGAATCCCGGGTATTAGAACAAGTGTTTGACACTTTTCCACAGAGAAACAGAATGATGTTGAACCCAAGGGACGGCATTGCCAAGATGCCCACCTATGACAGCACCGTAGTGTCCTCCAACAAAAGAGCCTACTGCGGACCCAATAAAGTCGCCAGCCGCAGCTCCAACGACCGTACCGCCACCAGGTTCAATTAGGGTCCCAAGGATACCTCCAATTACAGTTCCAATCTCCCCACCGGCACTTACACCTACTATACCCCCGGCAACAC
Source organism: Alicyclobacillus sp. SO9 (assembly GCF_016406125.1). NCBI lineage: Bacteria > Bacillati > Bacillota > Bacilli > Caryophanales > Alicyclobacillaceae > Alicyclobacillus > Alicyclobacillus sp. SO9. The sequence continues at coordinate 391,865 of NZ_CP066339.1, forward strand.
TCCCTACTGCGCGACCAGTATCATTCAGGACAACTTTCGTCTTGGTTTGAGCGGAATCGTTTGAGTGAATCTCTTTCCAGGCGTCGATTGTTGCCGGCACAACACTCACCACATCCCCCACATATCCGCCTATTTTGCTTACTTTCTCTAAGGTTTCTAAAGTTCTCGTTCGCCTAAGATATTTCATCAATTTGCGACGAGTCCCCTTAGCATTTCCGTTCTTGATCCGTTTGAGCAAATCATCAATTGAGAAATATTCGTTGAGCATTTTACCGTTCTTCCCGATACTGTCTATATATTCATCCACCTTCTTCCCGAATTCCACCCAATCTCTTTTCTCTCTTTTTCTTTGACGAGAATTTGTAATCAAGCCACCAGCTATACCGAGACCTGAGATAAGGAATATGAGCCACGGCGGAAGCGAGTGATTGTCATTCCCAAACAACCTGCTCCAGAGTGAATTTTGGTTGTTAGCTGATGCATGCTTCAAGTGAAAATGTGATTCTCGGGATATAGTCAACGTCGTAGGCCCCAACGCTAAGACAGTGACCTTCCCGCTAGCGGCATCTTTCGCTATAATCGTTGTCCCTAGAAGCTCCTTAAGAGACACTTGAGCTTGAGCAATTGAATGCTTCGATTCATCAACGGTCTGTTGCATAGTGGTTAAAATCGGTTGGACGTTTTCGCTAGGGACGGCCTTCTTGATGTTTTGAGTCCATGTGCCAATTGAATTATGGAATGCCTGCTCGGTAAGTTGCGGGCTAATCAACAAAACTTCCTGTTTTTCGTTACTACTCAAGTCCAATCGGAAGGACCAATACTTTTTCCGTTAATGGAGGACAAATTCTTATTAATTGAGTTCAACCCCTCGGAAATATACAACAAATAAGGCTGTACGGAGTTGTAGTATTGATACCCGGCCGTTCCATAATCAAGAGTTTTGAAGTGCTGACTTTCCCAATTCAATGTATCTTGTGCGTAATACCACGATTTCCATGCGGAAATCGTGGCCCTGTCATTGCTCTTAGTAACTTTCACATGAATAACGCGGGATGACATACTGCGCTATTTTCTTAAACTACATTTCTGTAACAAAACCATGTTGACTTGCATCATATCTGTGAAAGCGGAGTGCTTAGTTGGATTCTGAACAGCAGCTACGACTATGGGTTGCACAATATACGGAACGGTTGGTTCGACTGGCAGACTCCTACGTTCAAGACTTGGCCACTGCGCAACATCGTGTTCAGGACGCATTCCTAAAGGCTTTTCACAATCTGTCTTTGCTTCAATGCAAATTACACCATCTCTTACGGGGCAACGCTACGATAAAAACCATCAGAGTGTGTCGTTTTCAACAAATTCTGGAGTCGCTCTCAACGCTTATCACAATCTGACGAAAGCCATGGTAATCGACGGGACGACTATCTCCTCCCCAAGTGTCAAGACCACGACTTTCGATGGTGCTGAGGTGAAGATTTTTACGTTTCACGGTCAAGTGACAAGCAATTTGTAAAGGGACTGAAGAGTGAAAGGTAATAAGCCGAAATGAACATAACAGCGGGCTCTTCAATCAGCATCTCTGGACCTTCATTGTGAGCAGTAAATCCAGTCCAAGTGTCAAAGTCTGCCTCATCATCTAAAGCTGTTTCAGTAAAACGAGACCTCTAGATGACCTCCGGTCTGTGGAAATAATATCCTTGCGCTAGGGATGTGCCAATCTGAGAGAAGAATTGAGCCTCTTCTTTCCGCTCAATCCCCTCAGCAATGACGTAAACTCTTTCCTCGCGCCAGTAGTCGACTAGTGATGTCATCATGTGTTGTCGATAGGGGTCTGCGTCTATATGAGATACCAGTTGTCGGTCTATCTTTACGTAGTCTGGTTTTACCATCGCCAACGTGTGAAGTCCAGAGTAACCCATTCCCACATCGTCTACAGCTATTTTCATACCTGTATGCTGCAAAGTGTGAATCACGGATTCAACGTCAGTTTTAGAATAGGTGTCCAGCCCTTCGCGTTCCGACAACTCCAGTACAATCATGTCTGGGGCAATCGGAAAATCTGCTAACCAGCGGTTCCATTCTTCTGAAAACAGGGTCGACAAGTGTACATTGAGAAACACATGCCTGTTATTTCGTTTGTTCTCTGCTATTCCCGACTCGGCGAAGCGCTCCAAACCTAGCTGTAGTGTATAAACATCCAGTTCCTGACTTCGTCCATGGGAGGCGCTGAATGAAAAAAATTCTTCAGTGCTCGAGAACTCTGTGCCCAGCATAGGTCTATTTAAAATCTCTATTCCGTGGATCCGTTTGTCACACGGGTCCGCGCTCATCTGCACAATCTCTTGCTGGAAAGTCTGGAACTTCTGTTCTTCAAGGTCTGCAGTGACTCTTTGCATCTTGATTTCACAGGGAGTCAGTGATCTGCGGCGTGCGAACATCATAGACTCATCTCACTTCCTTGCCATCTCTGCTTGTCGATTTCTGTCGTAACAGGGAACTTTGACGTTAAATTCGACTGCATCACAGATGAATCCTGTTTTAAGTTTCACACATTAAACCGTGCTGGACTGGCTGGAGGAATATGAACAGCTCCTAGAGAAATATAGAACAAGCCTTTGGGAATTTTGGAATTCTTACACCTTTGCACCAAACAACAAGGAGCCAAAAAATTTGAATGTTAACAAACTTACAGTTGTAGGCGCGGGAACAATGGGTCAAGGCATTGCTTACACAGCGGCGGCGTCTGGGTTTGAAGTAATGCTTTTTGACAATCAAGCAGAACAGTTGGATAAAGCAAAGGGGTTCATGGAGGGAAGGTTGAAGCGTGATGAAGAGAGGGGCAGGCTGAAGGAGTCAAAAGAGCGTGTTCTCTCCAGAGTAAGTCTGTTTTCCAATCTTGCCAAGGCCGCTTCTGATGCAGACTTTGTTATTGAAGCAGTTCCCGAGATTCTTAGTGTCAAGCTGGACGTCTTCAAAACCTTGGATGAAGTGTGCCGTTCCACCACGGTGCTGGCGACTAACACATCGACCATGAGTCCGACTGAAATTGGTGCTGGAACAAATCGTCCCGACCGCACGATTGCAATGCATTTTTTCAATCCGGTGCACAGAATGAAATTAGTAGAAATTGTTCGCGGCCTGGATACATCTAATGAGACTTACAATCTGGCGCGCACCGTCGCACAAGAGATGGGTAAGGAAACGGTTGAGGTGAATGAATTCCCTGGTTTTATTACCAGTCGTATCAATTGTCTGGTTGGAAACGAAGCCATGGTAATGCTGCAGGAAGGCGTTGCTTCAGCAAAGGATATCGATAAGGCTCTCAGGCTGGGTCTGAATTACCCAATGGGACCCTTGGAACTGGTAGATTTGGTGGGTCTTGATGTTCGTCTTCGCAACATGCAGTACTTGCATGAAAAACTTGGGGAAAAGTTTAAGCCGGCTCCACTTCTTGAGAAGTATGTGAAGTCAGGCAGGCTGGGTCGTAAGAGTGGTGAAGGGTTCTATAAGTACGATGAATGACATGTGTTTGTCATTGCCCGTTCACATGACTTCACAATTTCTGTAGCTTTTTGTCCATAATTATGTGTCGAACATAGTGTTACATTTCGACAGACTTATGAAACTAACTCTGCTATAGTCGTTTCAGAATCAGTTTCATGTAAGGCGGGATTGTATTGGAATACAGAGTTAATGCTGGTGCGACGTTTCGAGCTTTTACCATGTTATTGCTGATTTTATTTGTAGCGGCTGATATTGCCGGGCAACCGAATCATCAATCATTAGTGTTGCATCTGGGGCTGGTAACGCTGATTCTCTGGCTGATCTTACGTTTTCGATTCATCTCACGATATCGAAGACTTAGGTTTGAATCCCATTCTCTGCGATTTGCGAAGCGAACGGTAGATGCCAGGGACATAGACTACATCTTTCTTGACGATGCAGAATGCTCCTTCAAGATTGTTTTCCGCGAGTCGCTCATTCCGGTTCGTCTTTCTTATTCAAACTCTGAGAGTAAAAGCGTGGGCCCACAAATCCGCCAGTGGGCGTCGGCAAACCATGTCCCCATACGAACAACGGAGACGGGCAACACAGAGTAATCTGTTACATGACGGGAATTCATTGAATTCATGAAATTACAGTCGCAAAGGAGTGTTTTCCTTTTGCTTTTCTGCTGTTGCCTTTCTCCTTATAGCGGTCTTTATCAGTCTGCCTGTTTAAACTGTCTGTGAATTGTGTTTTGGGTAAAACAGTCCGAGAATGGGCAGGTATTTCTTCTTCCCAGTTGTGCCCCAATACTGCGATCCCCATTGTGACATCAGGTCTGCTCCTACAAAGGACCAGTTCGGATTGTTTGGAATTCCGGCGCGATACTCCAGCTTTTTAATTTCCTTGTTTGCTGGGACATACACAAGATTCCAGGTGGCATCCACTGCTCTATTGGTTGCTGGAGTTGCAGTTTTGTACTTGTATTCTTGGAAATTGGTTGTGTTGTCTACATCGAAAGTTTTCCCGCTTTCCGTAACCGGATGTAAGGTGTGATACCATCCAAACATTTTTACGGCAATGGCACCAGCCCTCAATGCATTTTGATTCCATCCTGGCATCCATTCATTTGGCAAAACGTCCTTACAGTACGATTTGAATGATACCGTTTGAACATACAGGATTTTTCCGCTGGGATTATTGTTGGCTCGAATTGCCACGCGAATTCTGTTCGGGTATTTTGTGTTGTCAATGGTTTTCAAGGTTTGGGCATTGGCGTGTAAAGGTATGAATGTACAGAGACAGAGACTCATTAGTGCAGCCGTTCCGGTGGATTTCTTCACTGTAGATGGCTTCAACAATGCAGATACTTTGAATAACCTACGTGGTTTGAACAATGCAGATTGTTTGAACATAAACTATCACCTCGTCTCGTTTTTGCCTATTTTTCCTCATTTGGTCCCCATGGGGCATAGCCGTAATCACCTGGAACAGGAGACTGTCGTTGCAGATGCAACTGGTTCGCGTACCTGTCCACCATTCTCATAATATCCAAGCGGTGTATGTTGCCGATGCTGTAGCTTGGTTGATTTTCACTATTGGGCCCAAGTTTCTTCATCGTAATCGGCTGCTGTCCCTGTTTTATAACGGGTACGTCAAACACAACGGATTCGTTGTATCCTTTTGCTACCGCCATAGCTGTAATGGTTCCCATTTTCTCCGCTTTGTTGAATCTGGGGTCTTGTTTTAATTGCAAATTCGCTGTCCAATCTCCATGCTGGTTGGTTAGACCAGATTGAAGTACCTTTCCATCGGGATTGATGCACGAAACTCTTGCGCCTGAAATATCCTTTTGGCCCGTTGAGATGACGTGAAATGTGATTGTTTCACTCTGTGCCGACTTCAGCTTTGCATAGGTCACAGGCACTAGTGAAGATGAAAAGAACATGAGAGCTGCAATGGACAGCGTGGCTCCTGAAAGCTTGCGTTGACTCAAACGATATCGCCTCCCATGCAACGGTGTGATGGTCTAAACTGTCCAAATTGTTGACCAACCTCTGATAGGAGGTTCTCCAAGTTGAGTAGAAACATACGGGTGGGATATAGTGGAGTTTGGTAGTGAAGTAGTGAAGTGCACTCAGCGAGGAAGTGAAGATGTGTGGGAACTGTTTTGGAAACTGCTGAAGCCGTATAAGGGGGCAGTTATATTTGTACTTGTCCTCACCTTTTTACAGACACTGGCCAACTTGTATCTGCCTACACTGATGGCAAACATTGTGGACATCGGTATTGTGAAAACAAATGTGCCCTACATCGTGCATGTTGGCTTGTGGATGCTTCTGGTTTCGGCTTTAGGCGTCGCCTTTTCGATAGTTGCAAGTTATTACTCGGCTAAAGTGTCCAGCGGATTCGGTATGGTGCTACGGAATGATGTTTTTACACATGTTGAATCTTTCTCAAGACAAGGATTTGACACCATTGGTACGGCATCCCTCATCACACGCACCACAGATGACATTACGAGGTTGCAGCAAGTGCTGACAATGATACTAAGAATGATGATTATGGCGCCTATGATGAGCATTGGCGGTATCCTCATGGCTGTTATGAAAAATGGGCGACTGTCCCTGATTTTACTTGCGGTCATCCCCATCCTCGGTGTATCTATTTGGCTGATAACCCGTTCCGGCCTTCCGTTGTTCAGGCTGTTGCAGAAACGGATGGACGGACTGAATCTAGTGGTTCGGGAAGGCTTGACCGGCATCAGGGTTATCCGGGCTTTTAACCGGGAGGCGAGAGAGGAGGAGCGGTTCGACGAAGCCAATGAGAACTTGGCTGATACAGCGGTTCGCGTAAATCGCATTATGTCTCTGCTGATGCCTGTCATGATGGTATTGATGAACTTCTCAACGATTGCGATTGTCTGGTTTGGGAGCCGTCTGATTAATGTGCAGCAACTGCAGGTTGGCGATTTAATGGCCTTTATTCAATATGCAATGCAGATTATGTTCTCTTTAATTATGGTCTCCATGATGTTTGTCATGATCCCCAGAGGGGCGGTTTCGGCGGTCCGGATCAACGAGGTGTTGCATACGGATATTGATATTGCCGATCCCGTCAATCCCCTCCCACTTTCCCCCGACAGCACCGGTGAAGTAGAGTTTCGTAACGTCAGCTTTCAATATCCTGGGGCGGAAGCTGCTGCATTAAAGGACGTGACGTTTCGTGCCGAGTCTGGGAAAGTGACTGCTGTCATCGGCGGAACAGGATGTGGAAAATCTACCCTCGTGAGACTGCTGCCTCGTCTCTTCGATGCAAGCAGCGGACACATCCTTCTAGGCGGGGAGGATATTCGCCAACTGACACAGGTAGAACTGCGATCAAAAATCGGATTCGTTCCCCAACAAGCCTTGCTTTTTACAGGAACCGTAGCCGACAACATTCGCTATGGGAGAGAAACTGCTTCGATGGCAGAAATACAGCACGCGGCACACGTGGCACAGGCTGATGAGTTTATTCAGGAGATGCCGGAGGGATATGATGCCGTGATAACCCAAGGCGGAAGCAACCTGTCCGGCGGACAAAAGCAGCGCCTAAGCATTGCCAGAGCATTGGTTCGTCGACCGGACATCTACATATTCGACGACAGTTTTTCAGCTCTCGATGCAAAAACCGATGCGCTGCTGCGAACAGCCCTGTTTCGCGAAACCGGTGACGCTACGGTCATTATCGTCTCTCAGAGGGTCAGTACGATTTTAAACGCAGATAAGATTGTTGTACTTGACGAAGGCAGAGTTGCAGGCATTGGGAAACACAGCGATTTAATGGAGAGTTGCGGTGTCTATCGCGAGCTTGTGGCATCCCAGTTGGCGCGGGAGGGAACAGCGTGATGACTGGCAAAAAAGGCAGTAATGTTAGCAGCAATCAGAGCAGCAATCAGGCGATGAACCAGTCCGGGTCCGCAAGAATGAGAAATCGGGGCATGGGACCAGGGGGCTTTGGTCCACCTGGCGGAGGCATGCCGGTTCAGAAAGCGAAAAACTTCAGAGGGACACTAAAGCGACTGTTGTCTTATCTCGGACAACACCGGATGGCTTTGAGCGTTGTCTTCATTACATCTATTTTTAGTACTGTGTTTACCATTATCAGTCCGAAACTGCTGGGACAGATAACAACAAAGTTGTATTCGGGTATGATGCTGAAACTGCGAGGAACACCAGGTATGACCCTTGACTTCCCCTACATTTGGCGGATGCTGCTGATTTTGGGTGTACTGTACCTGTTCAGTGCGGTTTTCGGGTATGTCCAACAGTATGTCATGGCGGGCGTAGCCCAACGAATTGTCTATCAAATGCGAAAAGAACTGCAGGCAAAGCTGGCAAGAGTTCCGCTGAAGTTCTTCGACAATCGCAGTCACGGTGAAATCCTAAGCCGCGTTGTCAATGATATGGATAACATCAGCAGCACATTGCAACAAAGTCTAGTCCAGTTGGTCACGTCCATTGTAACGCTGGTGGGTGTCATTGTGATGATGTTGTCCATCAGTTGGATTATGACCCTCATTGTCATTGTCACGCTGCCATTTAGTTTTCTAATTACCGTCAAGATTGCATCCAAATCACAGCGCTACTTTATGGACCAACGAAAGCTCATCGGAGAACTGAATGGACATGTGGAGGAAGTGTACACAGGCCACGATATTGTGAAAGCATTTAATCGTGAAGAAGATTCCATTCGCAAGTTCAAGAGCAAGAACAAGCAGTTGTATGAAGTCGGTTGGAAAGCTCAATTCATTTCCGGAATGATAATGCCGTTCATGTCCTTCATCGGCAACATTGGGTACGTTTTAGTGTGCGTCGTCGGAGGTGTATTGGTGACTCGAGGGTCTATACAAGTTGGGGATATTCAGGCGTTTATTCAATACGCCAGGCAGTTTTCACAACCGATTACCCGGGTTGCCAACATCGCGAACATCATTCAATCTACGATTGCATCTGCTGAACGAGTCTTTGAAGTGTTGGATGAACCAGAAGACAGTGACCAGTTGATTGCCAACGAAGCGGCAAACACAGCTGCCAACGAAGCGGCCGGTGCCGGGCAGATGGTGGAGAACCTTGCTGTTCAAGGGAATGTACAGTTTCACGATGTCTCCTTTAGTTATAATCAAGATGTGCCGTTGCTAAGGAATATCCGTATTAGGGTAAAACCTGGACAATCGGTAGCAATTGTGGGTCCAACCGGGGCGGGGAAAACAACACTGGTTAACCTGCTCATGCGCTTCTACGAAATTGACAGCGGAAGCATAACTGTGGACGGTGTGGATATAGCCGAGTTGCGGAAATCCCAACTGCGCGGTTTCTTTGGTATGGTGCTGCAGGATACGTGGCTCTTTCATGGTACAATCCGTGAAAACATTGCGTACGGACGCATTGATGCAACCGAGGATGAAATTGTTCAGGCTGCCATGGCCGCCCATGCCCATCACTTTATTCTTACGCTTCCTGATGGGTATGAGACGGTCATTAACCAGGAAGCCTCAAACTTGTCTCAAGGTCAGAAACAACTGCTTACCATTGCCCGAGCCTTTCTGGCAGATCCGCCCATCCTCATTCTTGACGAAGCGACAAGCAGTGTGGATACAAGGACAGAAGTCCAAATTCAAAACGCGATGCAAGCGTTGATGAAAGGCAGAACCAATTTCATCATTGCCCATCGTCTCTCTACAATTCGCGACGCGAATCTCATTTTAGTCATGGACAAAGGAGCAATTATCGAACAGGGGACCCATAGTGAACTGTTACAGAAAAACGGTTTCTACGCGGAACTGTACCACAGCCAATTTGGGAATCAGTTCAACGATGTTTCTAGCTACGGTATGTGACGACAGGTCAAATGACAGATCATTGAGACCACTGACAGCAGAAGATATTCTGATTGGCCATCCGGAGACCGTGGTAGAGAGGTGGAGGAGAGTGCGGCATCTTGGCACTCCGTCATTAGATTGGGAGAGAATGATATGGCTCATAAGCACAAGTTGACGTTTCCAGAAAAACTACCTGGGGCTTTGAAACCATTAAAATCATTTCAGTAAATAATATGGTGTTCTCCACAAAAAAAACAAATCTCATCAATCTCTCTGCAACATTCCGCGAGTAATATATGACTCAGGAGAGATGGCAAATGTGGCTGTCGAGGCGGATCGCGAAGGTGGGGCGGCCGCAAATACTTCAGGTGTGGAGGTGGAAACGGTAATGATTGCGACGATTGGTACTGCCGCAATCCTGTTCGGTGTTGTTCTGATGAACTGGAAGTTCCGGTCTATGACAAAGCGACTTGAAGCCAAGCTGAATCGATAAACTGAGTGCACAGTTTGCCATAAATACAGCTACTGAAACGCCGGGAGGCGTTGAGAACACATATGAAACGACCAGCGGTAATTTTGGTATCAGCATAGAGCAACAGAACCAGCCCCCGACCTTACATAGCTAGGGGGCTGTTTTTATAGATTTATGCCACAGCCAATCATGTGAAATGGAATAGTGAGTATTGCAGCAGTGAGTACTGGAATAGCTTACGCTGCCGGTGTCATTCGGTTTGTTTCAATGGACAGGATTATCCGGATCGACAACGGACAGGGTTAGCGGGATCGACAAGTTTCGACGAAGGTTCTGGTTATGGGACAACGTATTCTGACACCCTTTTTGCGATGGTTGAGCTATTCTCTCTGTAAAACCGTGAGGGGAGGATATTTTGTGTCAAATGCGACGCTTTCAAGAGCTTGTGTGGAATACATAGGGCTGCTGAGACAGCATCAATCCGAACAACCGCTGGTTTTACAGCCAAACAGACCTCAATTCCAGAGGCAACGGCGGCGCCTTGGGAAGCTTGCGCTCGAAGTCGGTTGTCGGATAAAATTACAGACAAGCCTAGACTTTGATGTGATTGGTTTGCGTGCTGGATTTAAGGTGCGAGAGGAACCGGTGCAAACACCGCATCGTCCCAAGACTCCGGAAAAGGATGATTCCGTCTAGTTCGTTTTCGTTGCTTTCAGTTACTCGTATAAAACAGACCAAAATCGTGATGGCGTGTTATCAGAGCGATTCTATTTGCTCTGTGTGACTTTTTTGTCTTGTACTACTTTAAAACGCGAAAGGTGAGTATCCTCCAACTGATTAGTTCGTGTCGGAAAGACAGATGAACGACCCCCACTATCATCATTTTAATGTATTCTCTCCTACCCGTTCTTCATAAACTGTTAGTTGAATATCGCTTCATCTAAAACTAGTTTCATTTCATGCGTGCCTTGGGGAGGAACCAAGTTGAAACAAAAAAAGAAGAAATCTGGACGTAAGCTAAATGCATTGCAGAAGACTGTACTTGCGGTGACTGGTGTACTTATTTTTGCTATTGCCCTGTTCGCTGGAGGTTTTGTGGCCTACGTTGAAAGGACTCCTATTCCTGTGTCGAAGTTGGCCAGTCCGTTGGGGCCAACGGTTGTTTACGACAGAAACGGGAATGTTTATATGAAAATCGGTACCAATACTGCAGATTTGACGTATGAGCAGATTCCAAAAAACCTTCAAAACGCCTTGGTTGCTACTGAAGACCATAATTTTTGGTCTGGTTCGAGTATCAATTTAAAGAGTATTTTCCGGTCCGCCTATGTCGATCTCTTGAAAGGCAACAGGAATCAGGGTGGCAGCACCATTGAGGAACAACTTGCTAAAATTGTTTATCTGAACGATGATAAGTCTCTTTCCTATAAGTTTAAAGAGATTGCGATGGGTGTTCAGTTAAATCGGTATTTCACGAAACAACAAATTCTCACTATGTATTTGAATAAGGTTTTTCTCGGGGAAAATTCAGTGGGTGTAAGGCAGGCTGCCCTTCGCTATTTTGGCGTGGATTTAGCCAAACACCCGAATCAGCTTACACTGGATGAAGCGGCTTTGTTGGCGGGGTTGCCTCAGGCTCCATCCGGCTACGATCCGTTGGCGCATCCGAAGGCAGCCCTGAACAGAAGAAATCAAGTACTTCAAAACATGGTGAAATACGGCTACGTTTCGCAAGCGCAGGCATCTGCAGCTGAAGAGAAGCCGTTGGGTGTACATTTTCACGGGACGCCGTCCTGGAATACGCACCCACTGTTTACGAATATCCTTTTCGACGATGCAAAAAAGATTGGAATTTCACAGGCGCAACTGATGCAAGGTGGTCTAAAAATCTACACCACAATTGATCCGCAAGTACAAAGTGCGGTTTATCAGGTGTTTTGGAACAACAAGTATGACAAGGACTTCCCGGGGCCTGTAGAAGGAGCAGGAGTTTTTGTTGATCCCAAGAGCGGAGGGGTACTTGGCGCTGCACCATCGCGCAAGGTCGGATTTGCACCTTTGGGGACTAATCGCATTTATAGTAACAGTTCACCGGGATCGTCTATTAAACCCGTTATGGAGTATGCGCCAGCGATTGAATCTGGAAAGTGGACTCCCAGCTCAATTCTCGATAATCGGCCCCACGATTTTGGTGGAGGCTACACACCGCAAAACTGGGAAGGGGTGAACGGGCCGGCGAAAGTCACACTCAAATATGCGCTGCAGTGGTCTCAGAACGTCGCATCAGTGTGGCTGTTACAGCAAATCGGGCTTCAAACTGGAACCAGTTTTGCAATCAAGGACGGGATCGAATTAACAAAAAAAGACAAACAACACTTAGGTGTGGCGATTGGCGGGATGGAGTACGGCGTGAATCCCATGGAAATGGCTCAAGCATACATTCCATTTGACAACAACGGAGTTCAAATGAAAGCTCATTTGATTACCAGCATCAAAAATCAGGACAATCAGACGATGTACGCCTTTCAGCCGGTCTCAAAGCAAATTATGTCATCTCATACAGCTGGCGTTATGACAAGTCTGATGCAGACTGTGGTCAATAACGGAACGGGGACTTCGGCTCGCGTGTCCGGTTGGGGTGTTGCCGGAAAAACGGGAACAGTTCAGTATGACTCGGGGTTGATAAATAATCACCCGAACTGGATTCGGGATGCGTGGTTTGATGGATATACACCGAATCTCGTAGGCTCTGTGCATATCGGATACGATGTGTCGTCACCATCCCATCACATGACCATGTCCCCGCTGGATCCTTCGGCTAACGCGGCAAAGATCTTTGCTGATGTGGTTCGGCTCGCGGAACAAGGAAAAACGCCGCAGGCATTTCATTATACGAACAACGCTCAGACGAATGAGGCAGGTTCTACAGGCACGCAGGTGAATAATCAGACGAACAATCAGACCAGCAATCAGACGAGTAACCAGACGAGTAATCAGACGCAAAACACAGTCGATAATTCGTCAAATACAACCTCCGGCAATCAGGGCAACCAGGGCAACAGCACAGATAACTCATCGGGTGCAGGCGCAGGAAATTCGGTCAACAACGGCAACGCCTCAGGGACTCCACAGAACCCGACGGGATCGGGAGTGTCGAATACGACCCCTGGGAGCAACGCCACTAACAACACTACCTCGGGCAGCAATACGGGAGGAAGCAGTACGGGGAGCAATAGTACGTCCGGCAGTAATGCGGGAGGGACCAGTACAGAAAGCACCAGTACGTCCGGCGGTAACCTAGGTTGAGAATGACGGCTTTGGGGGGCGAATTGTGAGACATGACAGTGTGCCTACTGTGGTGCGACACAGTGAGGCTGTCCCGAAGTAAAGGAAATAGAGTGGAGAAGTGAGTAGTGAGTGGGGTGCAGGTGAGTAGCGCGGGCCCGGCGCTGGTAATGGAGTGGAGGATAAGCGTTTGAGAAACGCTTATCTTCAACATTTGGGGGTTGAAGGAGCGAATAGAGATCCGAGAGGAGCTTATCGGCGGTCCAGGGGTGCGAAAGAGGGGTGTTGGAGCCGGATAAGCATTCGAGAAGAGATTAATCTGGCGAATTTCGGTGCAAATGGTGAAATAGCGATCCGGGAGGAGCCTATCGGCGGCTGGGCTGAGGCTGAGGCTGAGGCTGGACTGCGGCTGGAGCGGCGAGTGCGGGGGTGCAGGTGAGTGGCGCGGGCCCGGCGCTGGTAATGGAGTGGAGGATAAGCGTTTGAGAAACGCTTATCTTCAACATTTGGGGGTTGAAGGAGCGAATAGCGATCCGAGAAGAGCTTATCGACGGTCCAGGGGTGCGGAAGAGGGGTGTTGGGGCCGGATAAGCATTCGAGAAGAGCTTAATTTGGCGAATTTCGGTGCAAATGGTGAAATAGCGATCCGGGAGGAGCTTATCGGCGGCTGGACTGCGGCTGGAGCGGCGAGTGCGGGGGTGCAGGTGAGTGGCGCGGGCGTAGGTGAGTGGCGCGGGCCCGGCGCTGGTAATGGAGTGGAGGATAAGCGTTTGAGAAACGCTTATCTTCAACATTTGGGGGTTGAAGGAGCGAATAGCGATCCGAGAAGAGCTTATCGACGGTCCAGGGGTGCGGAAGAGGGGTGTTGGGGCCGGATAAGCATTCGAGAAGAGCTTAATTTGGCGAATTTCGGTGCAAATGGTGAAATAGCGATCCGGGAGGAGCTTATCTGCGGCTGGGCAGAGGCTGGGCTGCGCCCGGAGCGGCGAGTGCGGGGGTGCAGGTGAGTAGCGCGGGCCCGGCGCTGGTAATGGAGTGGAGGATAAGCGTTTGAGAAACGCTTATCTTCAACATTTGGGGGTTGAAGGAGGGAATAGCGATCCGAGAAGAGCTTATCGGCGGTCCGTGGGTGCGGAAGAGGGGTGTTGGGGCCGGATAAGCATTCGAGAGGAGCTTAATTCGGCGAATTTCGGTGCAAATGGTGAAATAGCGATCCGAGAAGAGCTTATCGGCGGTCCAGGGGTGCGAAAGAGGGGTGTTGGAGCCGGATAAGCATTCGAGAAGAGCTTAATTTGGCGAATTTCGGTGCAAATGGTGAAATAGCGATCCGAGAGGAGCTTATCGGCGGCTGGGCTGAGGTTGGGCTGCGGCTGGGCAGAGGCTGGGCAGAGGCTGGGCTGCGCCCCGAGCGCCCCGAGCGGCCGGGCAGCGCCGAACGGCCCCGGGCAACCGGATCGGCCCGGGCGTCCAAAGCACTCTGGCACTCTAGTACTGCCAGTTGACAGTGACATCGCTTTCCGTGCTTGTCGGGGTGGTATAGGTATGGTTCGATCCGTTTTCCCACACGACACTTCCGCCGGCCTGCAAGTCGAAGAACTTAAATTGAAGATTTGTGTTGGCGGGAACACTGGCCATGGAGAACCAAGTTGGATTGTTGGGATCGAGCAAGGGTCCCCACGCTGAGGTGGTGGTGTTCGTTCCAAGGCCTGTATTTGTACTCCAGTTGCCAAGCTCGGGCGTGTTTCCGCTGAGGTAAATGTTGTCGCCATAGCTGGTTGGGTAAGCGTTGGTGACTTTAAAGTTTACGGGTACCTGTTTGCCGCTGAGTACACTGAAGACAATGCCGTTTGATGTCCCGGAACTGGTAACTACAGATATGTTCTGGTTGCCTGGCGTGACGCTGGGCACTTTTACCTGGATGGACGTATTGCTCCAAGACACTACTTGGGCAGGAGTGCTGCCGAAGTTGACGGTGCCTTGAGTCGAGCCAAACCCATCGCCGGCGATTGTGATGGTGTTGCCTGCTTGGCCGTTGACGGGATCGACATTGCCAACTTCAGGTTTGGAAGGTGCAGACGTGTATGACCATACGGCAGCTTGGTTCGGCCCGAGGGTGAAGGCATTGGCAGGGTTGTTGCCGCTTGAACCACTGTTGACGGTCAGACTTTGGCCGCCCATCAGTCCGCCGAGAACGTCCTGGTACGTACCGCTTGGCAGGGCTGTATCCAGTCCGGTGATATTGTAGGAGGTTGTGGTGCTCTTGTTGACGGCTGTCAGAACAACGGAATTATAAAACTTTCGTTCGTAAACGTAGACATCGTTATTCATCCACCTTTGCGTACTTGTGCCAAAGCGCAAAGCTGGATTCTGTTTGCGCAGGTTGGACAAATCCTGCGTGATTTTGTAGGGAGTCGTGGTCTCGCTCCAACTGTTCATCATGGGGCGGTTGTACGGGTCTCCACCGCCGTTGGTGTCATTGTGGAGGTATTGTTCGTCTCCATAGTAGATGTCCGGAATTCCTTGCGCGTTTAACTCAAAGACGAGCGCGTCGTTGAAGAGGTTTTTGTTGTTGTTCACACTGAGAAAGCGCGGTTCGTCGTGGCTGTCGAAGAAATTGACTAATTGGTTTGGATACGTGAATTCCGTTGCATCCTGGTTGATGGCGTCATTTAGTTGGCTCATGTTGGCGTTGTTGGCAAAGACGCTGCGAATCGCATTATTCAAGTTGAAGTTCAATAGGGAAATTCCAGTCGTGTTTGCAAATTTCACTTCTTCCGGCCACAAGGTCGCACTGGAGTCGTCGGCCCATTCGCCAAAAATAAATGTGTTGTGATTGGTGTATACGTGGTTGGCGAAGGTTTTCAGCCAGCCTGCAGGCATGTGTTTGACTGCATCCAAACGAATGCCGTCTACGCCATGACTCATCCACGTGTCAATCGCTGACTTGAGGTACTGGTCGACATTAGGATTCCCTTGAGACAAATCGGCCAAGTCAAACAGGTTCTTGTACTCTACGTCGTAAAGGTTGTTGTAATTCGAAATACTTCCGTTGTGATGAAAATATCCATTGGGGTCATTTTGGTAATCAGCGAGTTTTGTTCCGTTATCGTAGAGTGCGCCATATGCACCGGTATCGTTGGGATTCGTATGGTTGGGTGCGTAATCGATAATGACCTTGATGCCGTACGAATGTGCTGTCTTAACAAGGTTGTCGAAGGCACTCCAGTCTCCGAAATGGGGCTCTGGTACCATAAAATCCATACCCCAGTAGCCGTGGTATCCTGCTTCATCCACGCCGTTGTAGACAGCCGGTACATTAATGTTTTGATACGGGGGTGAAATCCATATGGCGCCTACGCCCATGTTCGCGAGGTAAGGAATTTTGTCTGCAATACCTTGCCAGTCTCCTCCCCAATAGAGCTTCCAGTTGCTGTGATTGGCACTGAACAGATTGGGGCTCGATGATGGATTATCATTGCTTGTATTCCCGTCATAGAAGCGATCGGTGACAACTTGGTAAATCACTTTGCCTGTGTAGTCTGATGCATACGCAGGCGTTACGGAAAGTGAGACAGCAACCACTGAGAAGAGCAGTGAACTTCCCAAAAGCTTGCCGAGTTTTCCTTTCATTTTCATTTCATTTCTGACCCCTTCCAGATCAAAAATACCCCCTAAATTGACTGGAACTGACCAGTCAGTTACGGGGTTGTTGTGCAAAGTCTCCACAATGCATGGCCCTTAAGTTGTTGTATTCTGTACATTCCTACGCTGCCGGATTTGGATTTTCGTGACCTAAATTCCTCCGGCCAAACTTGACTCCCGCCCCAAACAGGGCACTGGCCAGGAGCACCGATGCAACACCCACTGTCGTCCACTTGAACCAGGCCTGCTTGTAGATTGGGATGTGTACAGCTACGGATGACTGCTTGCTGTTTGGCGGTGTCACCAGCGTTCCGTTTTTGGCGTAGAGAGCTACCTGTCCGCCTTTGGTCTGAACGAGATCGAGTAATTGAGGAGTCTTTTTCCACGGCACCATGTAGTAAAACAAGGTTACGTGCGGACTGGAAGTCAGGTAATTGTCAGCGTGATTGATGATGTTTTGCTGTGACAGTACGCCTTTCTTCTCCGGGAACGCCACGCTGTTTGACCAGGTACGACTGTACGATCCGATGGATCCGTTTTTATTGACGGCTACCTTGAAACCGTTGGCCGGAAACGGGATGCCGTTGGCAACTCTGGTAAAACTCACAGTAAATTGGGCACCTTTTAAAACATTTGGATGCAAAGGGTCCAATTTTACGAGTTTGGAATGAGACGGATCCAGTTGTTGAATCAGTTTCCGGGCAATGGCCACAGCCTGTTTGTTCGTGGTTTTTCCTTTGGCAGAGGCCGCAGTAGCGATGGAAGAGAACCGCTCAACTGTTCCGGACATAGACACAAGTGCAGTGGAACCGTTTGCATATAAAATGTTCCATTCCGGCAGCTTTTGTTGATTGGAGATCTTTGTGGCTTTCTCAACAGATCCAGGGTGAAATGCGTTGGAAACTATGTTTTCCGCTTGTTGTTTAGAAATTTGAGATGCAGCCTGAGATGTGCAAACGCTTGCATTAACTGCCGCAAAAAAACCGAGGATGGAGAACAGAGCCCAAAACTTCGCCTTTAACCGCAATATGTTCACCTCTTTTCATTTTAAGTTCAAAGTAAAGTTGAAAAATGAAGTTGAAAAATTGAATGCAAGAAGTCGATGGATTGTCTTGTGAGACGTTCAGTCGATGACGCAGAAGTTTAAGACAAACATTTGACTCTTGTAACATCACTACCATAAAACAAGTCGTTTGTAAATAGGTCTGCGTTTGAAGAGGTTTGTGCTCAAACGGTGAAAACTGAACGGATCCCCTTTTAAAATAGGTCTTGATAAATGATTTTAGTTGACAAAATTCGATAAATCATGCAGGATAATAGAGATAAAATTTCAGAAAAACGGCATACCAATGGAAACATTGGGGCGCAAAGCTACGGGGCTAAGGGACTTTTGTACTATGCCGGCCGAGTTGCCTGAGTATATTTACTCTAAAGATGCGCCTGTGTTTGAGGCGCTATTTTTTATATCCAAATCCTTGGGAGATGAATACAGGGCAACTGCTGATAGACTACGTCGTACATAGCACTCATACGAATTTAATGCTCAGCTTCCCAGCGTAGTCATTATCGTGACAAGACAATTCATTCTACTCGCAGCACGAGGGAGGCATATAGAAATGGGCGGAAATTCGGCCTTATCGTCGGTAGTGACGGAGATTTTAAACAGCACATTGGACGCAGTGACCACAGTCATTTCATCACCAGTCAATCTTGGAGCTCCAGAATTACTGAAAAATGCTATTCACCAACCGGAAATGGGCGTCTTAATTGGCATTGCAGGTGACTACCCAAGCCGGCTCATCATTGAAGCGAAACGGGATGTCTACTCCACACTGGCCGCTTCGATGTACGGAATGGCTCTAGAGGGAGAGATGCTGGAGTCATTCGTAGGAGAAATAGGAAACATGGTTGGCGGAAACATGTGTACCAACATGTCAGAACGAGGAATGCTGCTGGAGGTAACGCCGCCTACGGTTTTGGTCGGGCAAACCAAATTGAGCGGGTTTCATACAGCCTTGTCAGTGGCGGGAACGGTAGAGAGTGTGGGTGACATGAGAATTAGCCTGCTCATTACAGAAGGTTGACGAGTTGGTATCTATATACAAACGCCTGCTTCGCATTGTGCGAGTCAACCAGCGGCGACAATGATAGATGGGGTAACAGAATAATTTTGTTCAGGGGGTAATGGGTGATGGCCAATGTATTAATTGTAGACGATGCAGCCTTTATGCGGATGATGATGAAAAACATGTTGGAGAAAAATGGATTCACCGTTGTGGGTGAAGCAGCCAACGGAAATGAAGCGCTTGAGCAGTTCAAGGCACTTAATCCGGACATTGTCACATTGGATATAACTATGCCGGAAAAGGACGGCCTGACGGCGCTCAAGGAAATTCGACAACTGGATCCGAATTCCAAGATTATTATGGCATCTGCCATGGGTCAGCAAAACATGGTGATTGAAGCGGTTCAAGCGGGCGCAGTTGACTTCGTCGTGAAGCCCTTCGAAGAATCCAGAGTTGTCGAAGCCTTGAAGAAGGTTGTGGGCTAAACATGAGCAGTGAATATCTTTCCATGTTCATTGATGAAACCAGGGAAAACTTGCAGTCGTGGTCCGACGGCATCCTGGAGATGGAACAATCACAGGACGATGCGCAAGTACCAACTATCTTCCGGGCGGCTCA
Organism: Alicyclobacillus sp. SO9; assembly: GCF_016406125.1. Taxonomy (NCBI): domain Bacteria; kingdom Bacillati; phylum Bacillota; class Bacilli; order Caryophanales; family Alicyclobacillaceae; genus Alicyclobacillus; species Alicyclobacillus sp. SO9. The sequence goes on from NZ_CP066339.1 coordinate 411,300, forward strand.
TACCATCAAAGGTATGGCTATGACCATGGGATTTCAGCGCATGGGGGAGATTACACATCGGGCAGAGAACCTCCTTGACGGCATTCGACAAGGGAGTGTCGAGCTTTCTACGGATGTTGTGAATGTGTTGCTGCAGTCACTCGATGTCCTTGAACAACTGCTTGACGGGATTGAAGAAACACAAGTTGAACCAGAGACAGATGTCCGGGAATTGGTGCAGGCGGTTGAGCGGCTCGCCAATGGACAAACACAGGCTCCGAAGGAAGTCTCTGCAACAGCGGAACGTCAAGTGCAGGAGATATCAGTGGACACATCTGGTACCGCGTCCGCGCAGCTTCAGGACTCAATTGAGTCCATTGCACGGAAGGCCATCGAAAAAGGCTACCAAGTCTATGACATCACCATTGGGTTTGCAACAGAGTGTATCATGCCAATGGCAAGATGGGCTCAGGTGTTGCAAGGCCTCAATCAAGATGAGCTGTTGTCCACCAATCCTGATGCTGCAGTACTTGAAACAGGAGAACATACAGGAGATATTTCGTTTGTTCTGGCAACCAAGGATGATATTGAAGCCATTGGTAAGCGTGTTTCATCAGTAACTGAAGTGGAGATTCGGGTTTTACAACAGTGGACTGGACAAGCTGGTCTGACAAGTGATCAAGGCAGCCTGTTACCCCAGGAAAAACTCTCTAATGAAGACCACATCCTGACTGCTGTGGAGGCAGCGTTGTCCCAGCAAAAAAACGTGTATGAAGCAGGGGTTCGGTTGTACCCGGATACAGCCATGAAGAGCGCTCGTTTGTACATGTTGTTCGAAGCTGTCGGCGGACAGGATAGACTCCTATACACTTCTCCTTCGATGGCCGACATTGACAATGAAAAACTAGACACTGATGTGTTGTTCATTATGTGGTCGGACAAGACGGAAGAAGCCGTTCGTGCCATGCTTGAATCTGTTTCCAGTGTTGCAGAAGTTGCGGTTCGGAACTGGACGGCAGACAGCACTACTGTCGCTGAAGGCACGGCTGACGCGGCCAAGCAGAAAAGTGAAGGGGCTTCTTCGTCAAAATCGAAGCGGAAAGCCTCAAGTACAGTTCGTGTGGATACCGAAAAACTGGACGTATTAATGAACTTATTTTCAGAATTGGTCATTGACAAAACCAGGTTACAAAAGATTGAACAGGATTTGGGCCACACGGAACTGGGCGAGACCGTGGCGCACATGAGCCGCATCTCTAATGAACTTCAAGAAATTGTCATGAGTATCCGTATGGTCCCCGTCAGTACCGTCTTCCACCGTTTTCCCAGAATGGTTCGCGATACATCACAGAAACTGGACAAGCAAGTCTCTTTTGAAATGACAGGTGAGGAGACAGAACTGGACAGAACTGTTGTTGAAGAAATCGGCGATCCCATTATGCATATGCTTCGCAATGCGCTCGATCACGGTTTAGAATCCTCACAGGACCGCATATCCGCCGGTAAGCCTGTCCAAGGCCACATTTTCCTTCGCGCTTATTCTTCAGGAAACTCCGTGTTTATTGAAGTTGAGGATGACGGCGGCGGCATCAACAGAGATGCAGTTTTGTCACGTGCCATAGAGCGGGGCATCGTTGAGGACGGGAGAGCAATGAGCGATGAGCAAGTCTATCAACTCTTGTTCGCTTCTGGTTTCTCCACAGCGGAGACTGTGACAGACTTGTCTGGCCGCGGTGTTGGCCTGGATGTCGTGAAGTCAAAGATTGAGTCGTTGGGCGGACGCATTGAGATTCAAAGCGAACTGGGAAAAGGAAGCAAGTTCATTATTCAACTCCCTATGACTCTGGCAATCATGCAAGGCCTCATGGTGTCCGTCGGCGGCTCCCCATACCTTCTGCCGCTTAGCAGCGTGTCTGAAGTTGAAGCGGATGTGTCGGTACAGACCGTGAGCGGACAAGAAGTGTTTAAGTGGCGAGACGAAGTCGTTCCCTTGGTTCGAGTCAACTCTGCTTTTGGCATGGATAGCGGGAAGGACCAGTACACCATTGTTGTACACAAAGGAAATCGTAAACTCGGCTTGGCAGTGGACGATGTGTTAGGTCAATCTGAAGTTGTTCTGAAGCCGCTTGGATCTCGGTTGCGAGAAGTACAGTGGTTCTCCGGCGGTACGATTCTGGGCGACGGAACCGTTGCACTCATCATGGATCCGAACTCCTTCTTTGAGAACGCAGTATAAAGAAAAATGTAATGTAGCGGGTGATGAAGATGTATATAGACGAGAAGGCGATATCGGCTAAGACCAACGACCAAGACCTACAGTATGTTATTAAAACAATGGAGTCTGAGCTCGACTGGCTTGTCAACAAGTTCATCAGGCAGTGGCCTGTGGAACGCGATGAGATTAAGCAGTGGCTCCGGATTGAAATTTGGCACGCCGTGAAAAAGTTTGAGCCAAACAAACTCTCCTTTCCGGCGTATTGTCGGTTTGTAGCCTCAAACCATATTAAGGCTCGTATCCGTCGTTACATGTACAGCAAGAAATCCTACGCCAATAGAACGGCAATTCGGCTGGATACAGAAGAAGAGGAAGGTACCTTCGAGTGGGTCCTGACTGAGTTGCCGAAAGCGGGATCGGCTGAAAGTGGTTTTCTGCGCCGCACCGCACTCTCCTCCGTGCAACAATACTTAATGAACGGAGATTTCACCACTCTGGAGCGCGATTGCTTGAAGCTATTCTATATCCATGGATACACCTACGAAGAAATACAGAAAATTCTCAAACTGCAAAGTAAAAAATCCATCGATAATGCTTTGAGAAGAGGAAAAAAGAAGATTAAGTGTAAACCGGAAATGTATAACACCTATCAGGAACTTCAGGTCCTGCCAAACTGACTGCCAGCCGAACTATGGGGCGGCCATAGGATGTTAGGTTAGGTTACGTTCAGAAGGATGGAAGTTCGGAAGGATGGAAGTTCGGAAGGATGGAAGTTCGGAAGGATGGAAGTTCGGAAGGATGGAAGTTCGGAAGGATGGAAGTTCGGAAGGATGGAAGTTCGGAAGGATGGAAGTTCGGAAGGATGGAAGTTCGGAAGGATGGAAGTTCGGAAGGATGGAAGTTCGGAAGGATGGAAGTTCGGAAGGATGGAAGTTCGGAAGGATGGAAGCAGGCTGGCGGAGTTGTTTGACCGAATTAGTCTTTATTTTCGCATGATTCCGCTTTATTTCTCCTTTTGTGTACCTTTTGTTCCTAATTGAGTCGCGAAGAGGGTGCGTCTGACGCAGGCACCCGAACAGTTGCAGGCGGTCAGATTCATCGAGTCTGTTTTTGTCACATTCACATTTGCTTAGTGATCCTTTTGATCCCTATCACAATATCCGCTAACTGATAGTGATCGATTCGATCCCTATGGCCAATGGCCGATTTAGAATAGGGATCCCGATGCTCCCTATTATCCACGCTGCATTTTGACGCTACCCAGATTAGTGCGCATTTATGACACTAAAGTTTTCGGCAAGTGGCATTAGGGATCATTGCGATCACAATTGCATCGCGGCTTGGAGGATTAGTGATCTTTTCAGGCACTAACGGCCTTGCAGGCAAGGCGCGTAGGCGAGGCCGGCAGGCAAGGGGCGCGGCGGGATTCCCGGGATCGCCTGGGCCGCCGGGAGCCAGCGTGATCGAAGGAAAAAATAAGCGGACGAATTGCCTTTATTAACTGTAGTCGCTACAGTTTCGCTGAATACCGAATGATACGATTGAATAAGTGGGTTTGATTGTGATTGGCTTTTTCTCTGCACGCCCAGAACTAGAGGACATTGGCATAGGTGTGAGAACTGTTGGTGGAGACTTCCTGTTGCTGTAAGTTTGGGAGCCCTGGGACATGCCCAGTAACTCCAGATCCTCTTTCCGCTTTGCAGAGGGAACAGCAAGTCACCATCTTCGACGGAAAATTTCTAAGCGAAAGCGACTGGGAAGGAAATAATCTTCAGAAATCAGAAGCGGAAATCCTTTCTGATTCAGATGTACCTGATGAAGGTGCAACAACGCGGTTTCCGGAAGGACTTCGAGTTTTTCTGCAATGCCTTGCGACGGGTGTCCTACGTCAATTGACGTGTCAGCAGTCGTAACGATTTCACGAAACTTTGTCTCTAAATAGACAAAGAGAGATTCACCCATGTCGGCCTCATTTGCAGGCATATACTGAAGCGGCAAAATATCTACACAGTGCATTACTGGAACATCGTCCGCGGTACGAATACGGCGAATTACGCCTACTTCTTCCATATCCCAGTTCTTTAACAGCTCTTTTTCCTTGCGAGTGATAGCACGCGTTGAAAATTCTACATTCTTTGTACCGGGTTTGTAGCCATGCTTTTCTATCCATTGCGTAACACTGACCAAGCTCTCAAGTCCGCCTTGGATTCTGGTACTGACAAAAGTACCAACCCCTCGTCGTCTTTCCAAAACGCCGCGCTGTATTAAATACGAGACGGCTTCACGCAGTGTAGCCCTTGATATGCCGAACATTTCCGATAGTTCATCTTCGGACGGGATCTTTTCGCCAATGTCCCATTCCTTTGTCGAAAGTTTCTGCTGTATTTCTTCTATCACTTGTAAATATAGCGGTTCTCTATGCCCAAGCACCGAATACACTGCCTCATTTCTCAACAAAGTGGAATCCTCTTTATATTGGCTCAAATTCAGCCGGGAATCAATCAGAGACATAAATTAATGACTAGTCCACTCCGTGATCAGCTCAATCGTTGGCTCTGTGCCCGACGGTCAAGCTATTGGGATTACCCAGCTATTCTCATTTTTGCCGCCAGAATTCCTACATACTCATGGATTGCCGTTTCCGTTATTTTGAGCGCGTCAGCAGACGGGAAAAAACTGTTGTAGCTAATGGATTTGTCTTCATTAGCGTAGTAACCACATGGGAAAGGAAGAACCTGTACACCTGCATTCCTAAAGTCCAACACCGCACGGCGCATGTGGTATGCGGAGGTGATTAGTATTGGATGCGACAGGCCAAGGTGCTTCAAAATTGCCTTGGTGTGAATTGCATTCTGCCTCGTATCAAGACTGTGGTTGTCTATGAATACACGGTTAGAGGGGACTCCCAGACGAACCAAATTGGCCTTCGCAATGAGTGAAGGAGAGGTGCCGTCGCGGACAGGCAAACCCGTTAGAATAATAGGCAATTGCGTCTCCTTGTACAAAAGGGCCGTTGTTAACAATCTATTGGCGCCATCTCCCGAAAGATTGCCTAATGAGGTAATAGACGGTGTACCAAAGGTTGCCCCGGCCCCGAGCATTACCAGCGCGTCCCCATTCAGCGTTTTGGGAGGACTGTAGCTCTGTTCCAAGGGGCGTATTAAAGCATAGGCGACGAACGAGGTAGAAGAGAGGTAGAGAATTAAGGCAACGGCGATGACGAAGGATGCATAGACACGGACTCTGAGGAATCGCCCTTTCGGCAGGCGTATGGACGGTTCGTGGCGAGAGTTTGCGTTGTCTGTCGGTGCAGAGTTGACCGCGTCCCTTCGCTTGCTTGACCACAATATGGATGCCGCTGCAACCAGCAGTAAAACAATAAACAGTCCTGGCAACAAGAAGAGGCTCTCAATGAATTTTACGATGTAAAAGTAGAACACCTGTATCACTCTTTCTGCATGAGGAATGAAGAGTCAGTATGTATGGATTGTACTGCATGGTATGGATTGTACTGCATCCAGAGGATGTTGAGTATAGTGATTGCGGTGCAGCGAGAGGAAGAGGAAGAGGAAGAGGAAGAGGAAGGCGTGGCTTCAGGGACAATGAACGAAAATGTGCGAAGGGAGGAAGCGAAGGGAGGAAGCGAAGGGAGGAAGAATTCAGTTCCGCCCACATCACACCCCTCCGTTCACAAATCCGCCATAAATTAGTATCTGCCGTGGTTCGGATGTGACGAAAATGTGACGGTGGGTGGTCCTCGGGAGCTGATCAGCAGAAATAGCGATCCCCGAGACGCTTATCTGGCATTGAGGCTACACGTACACACAAATAAGCTCCTGCAAAGTGCTTAAGCACCCGAATGGCCCGGGGATCTGATGGCTGCCTTAGGAATAAGCTTGTCTCGCGCGCTTATTTTGATGGCGGGGACCTGATTTCAGGCAATAAGCGCTTCTCGGATCTCTATTGTCCACGCCCCGCCCACATCACACCCCTCCGTTCACAAATCCGCCATAAATTAGTATCTGAAGTGGTTCGGATGTGACGACAATGTGACGGTGGGTGGTCCTCGGGAGCTGATCAGTAGAAATAGCGATCCCCGAGACGCTTATATGGCATTGAGGCTACACGTACACACAAATAAGCTCCTGAGAAGTGCTTAAGCACCCAAATGGCCCCGGGATCCGATGGCTGCCTTAGGAATAAGCTTGTCTCGCGCGCTTATTTTGATGGTGGGGACCTGATTTCAGGCAATAAGCGCTTCTCGGATCTCTATTGTCGAGGCCCCGCCCACATCACACCCCTCCGTTCACAAATCCGCCATAAATTAGTATCTGAAGTGGTTCGGATGTGACGAAAATGTGACGGTGGGTGGTCCCCGGGAGCTGATCAGCAGAAATAGCGATCCACGAGACGCTTATATGGCATTGAGGCGACACGCACACACAAATAAGCTCCTGCGAAGTGCTTAAGCACCCGAATGGCCCTGGGATCCGATGGCTGCCTTGGGAATAAGCTTGTCTCGCGCGCTTATTTTGATGGCGGGGACCTGATTTCAGGCAATAAGCGCTTCTCGGATCTCTATTGGCTCAGCCTCGCCCGCATCACACCCCTCTGTAGTGGGATTTCGCGGTTCTCAGCACCGCCCCTGCCACGCCTCTCCTGTGCCCGTCCTGTCCCGGCGAGCTAGCTCGCAGGCAGGCCATCTTACACATAGATTCCGCTACGGAACGTAATTCAACAAAAAAGCAATACCATAATCAAATATTTAGTGACGTTATTGTGAACATTGTGTATACTTTTAAATAAATAAACCGATAATTCTGATATAAACTTCTTGACACGTAGGTATATCATATCGGAGACTGATATCCCGGCTTCAAATCCTGGTTTCAGACCCTAATCTCAAATCCTGGCTTCAAACTCTAATATCAAATTCTGATGTGTCGTTCGAACATAGAACGTCGAATCGAGATCTCGTTTTTCAAGGCATCCAGACAGTCAATTCAACCTAATTGTATGGATGCGCAAACGCATCCAATATGCCAACATGCTGTGGCTTCGCAATTTCCAATGTGAACAATCAATCGAATGAAAGGGAGGGAGACTGGTGCGGGAGCATTCTCTTTGCATAGGAGACTGGGTAGATTTTTATTGCTTAGATGGAGACAAGCCTCTCACAGGGTTTATAGTGGACATGTCGGCATCAGCTAAAGTCTTCCATGTATTTGTTCCGGCAGGGACGAGCGGAACGGCCGGCGCTGACGGAATTAAGCGGGAATTGGTAACTGGCAAATCATCTTGGGCTTCACTTACCTCGAAGACTGCAGGGTCTTCGGAGACTGCTAGGGTTTCGGCCAATCGCACTCCCCGTGGCAACCGAACCTACACGGTGCGGTTCTGCGATGCAGAACCGTCGCCAACTCGATTGTATCTCTCTGACATCCCTGCCCTCACGGATATCTCGCTGGATACAAGAGATGAAAAGTGGTTTTATCACCTCGTAAACTATGTGCCCAAGACGCCTGTGAATGCAAACACGAGATTCCTGCTGTTTTTCGTTCCTCTGCTATCTCTCTTTGTTGTGTTGGTGTAATACCTCTAATTATGTCCCGGGCTGAACAAATGTCGCCGGTTCTAAAAGTGTCAACGTATCCCGGGCTCCGAACGTCTCACCTGGGCTCGCAATTGAGCCCGGGCAGCGCCGGTGTAGCCGGGCTCCGAACGTCTCACCTGGGTCCGCAACTGAGCCCGGGCAGCGCCGGTGTAGCCGGGCTCCGAACGTCTCACCTGGGTCCGCAACTGAGCCCGGGCAGCGCCGGTGTAGCCGGGCTCCGAACGTCTCACCTGGGTCCGCAATTGAGCCCGGGCAGCGCCCAGCGGGGCCCGGGTCCGTGAATGCAACCGGGATCGGGCCGCAAATGTTACGGTTGGCGAAGTGCGAGGCCGGTCAAGAAGGAGAGGACCAAGGTGCTTGCAACCCGGGTTGTCAAATCGCGAAAGTCTTGATTTGGATCTGCGCAGACCACATCCATAGCTTCTACATTTGATTGCTGACCGAGCCACTCCAGTGTTTCAATGGTTTCCCAGATATCCAGGCCGCCTGGGCTGGGGGCGGGTACGCCTGGAACAAAGCTCTGATCGAGCACGTCCATATCAAAGCTGACATACACCGCATCGGTACCTTTACTGGCTATGTCAAAACTCTGCTGGACCAATTCAAGCAGGCCTTGCTTGCGTACATCGCGTGCGGTGTAGACAGTGGCACCGTGATGGAGGACATATTCGTGGTAGGCCTGTGCATTGGTAAAATCACGGAGTCCAATTTGAACCAGTTTGTGCCCGTCAATGGCTTCACTTTCAAGCAGAGTTCGGAAGGGTGTCCCGTTGGTCCGTCCGCCGTCTTCCAGGTTTCGAACGTCGTGGTGCGCATCAAAGTGGACAATTCCACAGCTCAGGCCGGTGGCTTCCGTCATGCCGAGGATGGAGGCGCCTGTGATGGAGTGATCACCGCCCAGCAGCACGAGGGGTTTTCGATGCTGCTGCCAATAGGACTTTGCAGCTGCCTCAATATTTTGTTGGCAAAGCCCCAAGTCAGTCTTGTGCATCTGGACATTGCCGATGTCGACCACGCGGAGTCGGTCTGCCAGGTTGAGGCGGTGGTGCACACTGTACGGCGTAAACGCCTGGAATGACTTGCGGATTGCATCTGGGAGCTGAAAGGCTGCTGAGTGACTGATGGACGTCTTGCTCAGCGGGGCTCCCAGCAAAGCCGCATCAAATTCCGCCGGACCTTCATCCGCGTGACCCGCGTGACCCGCGTGACCCATGTGATCCGTGTGAGCCGTGTGACCGGTCTGACTCGTACCGTTGGTACCGCCACCGCCATAGGCCTGTATCCAATCTGCCACTTTGGGATCATATTTATCGCGAAAACGGCTTCCTGCCTTTTCTGTATTGTCGATCACGCTTCTACTCACATCCTTCCTGCATATTCTGCCCGCTGCTAGTCGGTAATGGGCTTTCCGCCTGAGACCACTTTGCGTCCTTTCTTGAACACGCAGTCAACATGGTTGATGCCGAAGTGGTAGGGGATATAGGCTACATCATCTGTATTAAACAGGCACAAGTCTGCTTGTTTACCGACTTCTATGGTACCAATGCGATGGCCGCGGCCGATGGCATAGGCAGCATTCCGCGTTACTGCGGTCAAAATTTCCTCAGGTGTCATGCCCAACAGGTTGGCACCAAAGGCCATAATCAGTTGCAGGGACTCGGTCGGGCAACTGCCTGGGTTGTAGTCTGTTGCCAGTGCCACAGCGCCGTTGGCTTCGTCAATCAAGTAACGGGCGTCGGCGTGTTTGGGTGACCTTAGGTTCCAGGATGTGCCGGGTAGAATCACCGCGATGGTTCCAGACTTGGCAATGTCCTGCAGACCTTCTTTAGATGCAGCCAGCAGGTGCTCAACGGAAGTCGCCCCGAGTTCTGCAGCCAATTCTGTACCGCCTAAGGGTTCAATTTCGTCTGCGTGAATTTTGATGTCGAAGCCCTTGTTTTTGCAGGCAGCGAGAAAACGACGACTCTGCTCCACGGAGAATACGCCAGATTCGCAGAAGATATCGCAGAACTCAGCCAGTTTTTCTTCCTTAATTTCATCCAGCATTTCAATCATCAAGTCGAGAAATTCATCCGGGTGAGACCTGTATTCCGGCGGCAGTGCATGCGGCCCGAGAAAGGTGGAAACGACTTCAACGGGTTGGAGGTCGTTCAACTTGTTGGCAACTTTCAATTGCTTTAGTTCTGTCTCTCGCTCCAAACCGTAGCCGCTTTTGGCTTCCACTGTTGTTGTTCCCTGCTCCAGCATGGTGTGTAAAGACTGCAGGGCTTGCGCTTCCAGTTCCTCTTCGCTGGCAGCCCGGGTGGACTTCACGGTGGATAGAATTCCGCCGCCTTGTTCGAGAATCTCCAAATAGCTCTTGCCGGCTAGTTTCATGGCTAGTTCTTGTTGGCGGGATCCGCCGTGGACAAGGTGTGTATGCGGATCAATCAGGCCAGGCGTCAAAAGACGCCCGCCTGCATCCAGGGTTTCATGTGCTGAGATGTCTGCGCGCTCAAACTCATGTGCCGTTCCGACGAAAACAATGTCTTCGCCGCGGATGCCTACAACACCGTCTTCAATCAGGCCAATGTCGCGCATCTCGCTCCCGCGCTTCGGCCCGCTGGTCAGCCCTTCGCCAGGCTGGACGTTCGCTTCGCCGGCACCGTTCCCCAGTTCGGGAGTCTGGCCGTCGGTTGGTGCAGCAGCAGGCGATCCGCTGCCATCCCTGCTGGTCAGCCCTTCGCCTGCTCCAGCGGATGCACCCGTGCCGACCGGCGAACTCAGCGTTGCGACTTTTGCGTTCTTGATAATCAAATCAACCTTTGTCACTGGACCCCTCCTGTGCTCTCCACATGGGAATGTAAATATCTTTCTCCTTGGCCACTTCAATGGCTTTTGGGTAGCCTGCGTCCACGTGGCGCATGACGCCTGTGCCAGGGTCTGATGTCAGCACCCGTTCCAGCTTCCGTGCTGCTCTATCTGTGCCGTCTGCCACAACCACCATGCCTGCGTGAATGGCGTAGCCCATGCCGACGCCGCCGCCGTGGTGGACCGAGATCCAACTGCCGCCTGCAGCCGTGTTGATGAGGGCGTTCAAAATCGGCCAGTCTGCCACGGCGTCGCTGCCGTCCCGCATGCTTTCGGTTTCGCGGTTGGGGCTGGCGACGGAGCCTGCGTCCAGGTGATCACGTCCAATCACAATAGGCCCGGACAACTCCCCGCTTCTCACCATCTCATTGAGGGCCAAGCCAAATTTCGCCCGTGCACCGTAACCGAGCCAGCAGATACGGGCAGGCAGTCCTTGGAATGAGACCTTTTCCTGTGCCATTTGGATCCAGCGGTTCAGGTGCTCATCTTCAGGGAACAGCTTTTGAATCAAAGCGTCCGTTTTATAGATGTCTTCGGGGTCTCCGGATAATGCGGCCCAGCGGAAGGGCCCTTTGCCTTCGCAGAACAACTCGCGGATATAGGCGGGAACGAAGCCGGGGAAGCGGAATGCGTCTTTCAGACCTCTGTTGTATGCCACCTGGCGGATGTTGTTGCCGTAGTCGAACACGGTGGAACCGAGATCGATTAAATCAAGCATGGCTTGCACATGGGTCACAATGCTTTGCTCTGCCCGCTCCAGATAGTCGTCTGGGTCGGACTGGCGCAGCTTCTCTGCATCATCTACATTGAGGCCCACAGGGACGTAGCCGTTGAGAGGGTCGTGAGCGGATGTCTGGTCTGTCACAAAGTCCGGGACAAACTTGCGTTTCACTACTTCTGGTACAATCTCCGCTGCATTGCCCAAGAGTGCGATGGACAAGGGGCGTTTCTCCTCCTTGGCTTTCATCGCCATGTCGATGGCTTCGTCCAAAGTTTTGGCCATGACGTCGCAATACTTCGTTTCCAGTCTGCGCTGTACCCGATGCTCATCTACTTCAATGACAATGGCAACGCCGCCGTTCATGGTGACAGCCAACGGTTGTGCACCGCCCATGCCGCCGAGGCCTGCAGTCAAGGTGATGGTGCCCGCCATACTCTCAAGGCCCTTCTGCCGTGCTGCTTCCGCAAAGGTCTCATAGGTGCCTTGGAGGATGCCTTGGGAGCCGATGTAAATCCACGATCCCGCGGTCATTTGACCAAACATCATCAGGCCCTTTTTCTCGAGTTCACGAAAGTGATCCCAATTAGCCCACGCCGGTACCAGCATAGAGTTGGATAAGAGAACCCGGGGTGCATCTTCATGTGTGCGGAACTTGCCAACGGGTTTTCCCGATTGAATTAGCAGTGTTTCGTCGTTCTCCAGTTCCTTCAGGCTGTGCACAATGGCGTCGTAGCTGTCCCAGTTGCGGGCAGCTTTTCCGATACCGCCGTACACCACCAGGTCTTGCGGGCGTTCTCCGACCGCCGGGTCGAGATTGTTCATCAGCATTCGCAGTGCAGCCTCCTGCTCCCAGCCCTTGCAGTGAAGGGTGGAACCGTGGGGGGCGTGAATTGGTGCTCTCGTCATGTACTTTTCCTCCTGACATAGCGAATGAAAGCGCTTAGTTTGCGTCCGAAAAAAGACCATTTTTGTGCCTGTCAAAGAGGCAAGGCGCAGTAGACTTCTCGCCTCTTCTCGGGGAACCTCTACGACTTATACTGTAAAGCAGTTGCAAACTGATGTAACTAGAATCGTTTGCGGTGTGTCTAAACAATATTGCTGTCGAAGTCAAAGCAGTCTTCGGAACTCGCTGGGCGACTTGCCAAAGTATGTACGAAAGGTCTTGCTAAAGTAGTTTGGATCCTGAAAGCCCACCTGATACGCGATATTGGCAACTGTCTGACCGGAATCGCCAAGCAGCCACAGAGCACGTTCCATGCGGGCTTTACGAACAAAGGCGGTGACGGTGCTGCCGGTTTCCTTGCGAAACAGATGACTCAGGTAGTAGTGGCTGACAGAGCAGTGCCTTGCAATGTTCTCAAGGGACAACTCTTCGTGCAGATGGCTGACAATGTATTGTATCGATTTTTCAATCACCGCCGATCTCGTTTGGTCCACCAACTCAGCCACCCGCTCGAGGAATGTGAAGCCGCTGGTCTCTATCCACAGTGACAGCTTCTGTGGACTGTTTACTTCAAGCAGACTCTGAAACAGGGACGTGTTGTGCAGCAATTCGTCGTCAGCGGGGAGCCCCTGTTCTCGACAGTTGTTTAAGAGCTGGACAAGGCTGTCCAGAACCTCCCGTTTGCGGTTGTCCAACGCTTCTGATTCACGGGTTTGGACTGCTGCAAGCGTACGCTGGACAGAGGCGATGGCCGTTTCCAGGTTGTCTTCTTCTGCGGCAGTGATTGGCTTGTCTGAGGAACTCAACTCCATATCGTCCGAATGGGCCAGTTTGGTGGCTTGCTTGGCTGCATACAGTGCGGCGGCTCGGGCCTTGCGGACGGCACTGGTCAAGAGCGCTGGAGTGTCAATCACCGGTGATGTACCAATGGAAAGCTGCGCATCCTGTAACACGGTAGCTGTTTGGAGCAGTTTTTTCGCTGTCTCTTCAACCTGCGTCTTATCCAGCTCATAGGAAACCGACAGCAGAATAATGCACTCGTTCTGTTCATGCCAGTTCAGCAGCAGCGACCTCCAAGCAGACTTGACAGCCTGTGTTAGTTCTTGGCGCAGTTCGTACTGCTGTCTGTCACTGATCCAAAGTCCAGTGTCTGTCGGGAATTCATAGCGCAGCGATAAAGCCAGGTTCGGCGGCGCTTTCCAGGACAGGGCCTTCATCCAGGACCAGAATTCCATGGGACTTTGCAAATTGCCTACGGTGATGTTGTGAACAAAAACCTGCTCGAGCATGTCTTGGGTCAGTGTGCCCTCACTCATCGGCAGCCCGCCTCGGTGTTCGCGCTGCGGCTTGGCCGTCTACCTGTTTGTCGGCCTGCTCGTTATCCTGCCTGTCCGCTTTCCTGTCCACTTGCCTGTCTGCGGTCCTGTCTGCTTGCTCGTTAGCCTGTTTGTTTCCTGGATGGAATGTCGCTGCAGTCTGTTTTGCTTTCGGGTAGCCAGCGTTGGCATAGCGAAGGACACCGAGTTGTGACTCATTCAACAAGACCCGCCTCACTTTGTTGCCGTTGCCTGGACTTCCATCCAGAATCACGGTGGTTCCGGCGTGAATGGAGTACCCGATACCGACACCTCCGCCTTGCTGTACAGACACCAATGACGCGCCCGTACTTGCCATCAGGAGAGCGTTCAAAATCGGCCAGTCGGCGACCGCGTCGGATCCATCCAGCATCTGCTCCGTTTCGCGGTGGGGGGAGGCCATGGTTGCTCCAGCAAAGTGATCGCGAGTAATCGCCACAGGCCCCTTCAGTCCTCCCGCTTCCACAACCCGAACCAGTGCATCGATGAAGAGTTGACGCTCGTCATAAGTGAGCCATACGGAACGGGCTGGCAGACCCTGGAAGTGAACGCGGTGTTCTGCATAGCGAATCCACGTCACCAAGCGCGTGTCATCCGGGAACGCTTTTAGCAGCCAGTCGTCAATGGCGTAGATGTCTTCCGGATTACCGGATAGTGCAATGAAGCGAAGGGACTCGGTTCCTGCCGTCAACCTGTCTCTCGCAAACAGAGTAACAAAGGAAGGGATGGTCATGGCTTCTGGCAACTCAGGTTCAGCTTGTCCGCGCAGGTGATTTCCGTATTCAAACACGACCGATCCCGCTCTTCGAAACAGCAACATCGCCCCCACATGGCTGACAATGCTGTTTTTGGCCGACTTAATGTACTCATTGGGGTGTTCTACCCGCATCGCCCGAATTTCGCCAGCCTCTAGACCTGCGGGGACATATCCGTTCAACAAATCATGCGCAGCCGTCTGGTCCGTCACAACATCCGGCACAATCCCCTGGGAAAGTACAAACTCGTATACTTCCACCGCATTTCCGACCAGACCAATGGTCCGCGCAATGCCCTGTGCAACTGCTTCATTTGCAAGGCGGAGAGCATCCATTGCGCTGTCTGTGGCAAAGTGAATAAAGTTGGTTTCCAGACGTTTCATCACTTTATCCCTGTCCACTTCCACAATAATAGCCACACCGCCGTTCATCTCAACGGCCAGCGGTTGCGCAGATCCCATCCCGCCAAGTCCGCTGCTCAGGACCAGCTTTCCTTTTAGTGTGCCGGCAAAGTGAGTATTCGCAATCTCCCACAGCGTTTCAAAGGTGGCTTGCAGGATTCCCTGTGCACCAATGTATGCCCACGAAGAAGCCGTGGATTGTCCAAACAAAGTCAGGTTCTTCTGTTCCAGTTCACGAAAGTGACTCCAATTGGCCCAATTGGGCACCAGCATAGCGGTCGACATCACCACTCGCGGTGCGTCCTGATGCGTTCGGAAGACACCAACAGGCTTACCGGACTGAACCAGCAGTGTTTCATCATCTTCCAAGTTCTCAAGGGACTGTTTGATTGCCGCCAATGCATCGAAGTCCCGGACAGCCTTACCTCTCCCGTAGACAATCAGTTCATATGGATTTTCGGCCACATCGGGGGCCAGAACGTTCTCCAGAAGGCGATAGATTCCTTCTTGCTGCCAACCTTTGCAGTGCATTGTGGCCAGAACTTTTGCTGAAAGCACGTACATTCGTCCTTTCCGATTCCCGCGGATTGCCCGATTCGCTACTTTTACTATAGGGGTTTGCTATGAATTCTGACAACAACAAGATATTCCCGGTCGGGAGCAACTCTGTCCATGGTTATTTTGTTTGAATATTTGTAGTATTGAGCCAACCTGCCAAAGAGACAAGGATTGAGACCCGCAACAGACATGAACACAGGTATGTCTTGTGCTTGTCTTTAAGATGGGTGAAAAGGCTTTCTGTATTTCGAAAATTCAGTGTACCGGAAGGGGGGAGTTGCATGTGAACTGCAAGCCCGCTGTTGGGTCATGAGATAACGATACCGAATGAAGCGGAGGGATAAGACGTGCAGGTTGAAAACCACAGTATTGATTTTATACCAGAGGATGAGCGGCATGGTCACATTTCTAATTTGTTCACTGTGTGGTTTGCATCCAATATGCAAATTACACCGTTGGTTACAGGTGCTCTTGCCATTGTCCTGGGTCTGAATCTGGCATGGAGCGTGATTGTCATTATCCTTGGAAACTTAATTGGCGGAATTTTTATGGCCTACCACTCTGCCCAAGGTCCTAAGCTTGGCATTCCACAGATGATTCAAAGCCGAGCACAATTTGGCGTCATAGGGGCCATGATTCCCTTAATTATTGTAATTCTGATGTATGTGGGCTTTTTTGCATCCAGCGGTGTTCTTGGCGGCCAGGCCCTGTCAGGGTTGACAAACTCTCATTTGAATACTAACTGGGCAATTATCATTCTCAGTCTGTTGACTTTAATGATTACGATAGTCGGGTATGATTTAATTCACTCACTGGAGCGCTGGCTTTCTCTGATTTTTGCTATTGTATTCATTTTTGTCACTGTGAAGGCCTTCTCGCTGCCGCTCCCTGCCCACAGTTGGTCACTGGCTGGTCCAAAGTGGCCCATGGTGCTTTTGACACTTACAATCGTTGTAACGTGGCAAATTGCTTATGCACCCTATGTTGCTGATTATTCACGCTATATGAAAAAAGAGACTTCCGTCGGCAAAACTTTTATCTATACTTATGCAGGCTCAGTCGTCAGCAGCGCTTGGATGATGATTCTCGGCGTCGTGCTGACACTAGGCATTCCCAAGTTTCTCGATAATTCCAGTGTGAATGTGGCTCATCTCCTAGGCAAAGGCGCAGGTTCCATCCTGATGTACGTAATTATTGTTCTCGGTATCATCGCCGTGAACGTACTGAACTTGTACGGTGCGTTCATGTCCATGACAACGTGTACGCAGGCTGTCATCGATATCAAGATTACCCGCAACGTACGGTCTGGTTTTGTCATCATAATGGCTGTCGTCGCAACAGTTCTGGCAGTTTGGGGCGAAGGAAACTTCTTGACCAATTTCACAGATTTCATTTTGTTCCTGGCATACTTTCTGATTCCGTGGACTGCTATTAATCTGGTGGACTTCTACTTCGTCCGTCACGGAGAATACAGTATTGCGGATATCTTTAAACTGGATGGTATTTACGGGCGTTACAATTGGAGAACACTGACTGTCTATGCCATTGGGGTTTTAGTGGAAATTCCGTTTATGAATACAACGTTCTATACAGGTCATTTGGCTAAAGCCATGGGAGGAGCAGACATTTCCTGGATTGTGGGTCTGGTAGTTTCGGCACCATTGTACTACATCGTGATGAAAGGTAAGGCGGAGAGAGAAGTCGTGCCCCTTTCGGAAAGCACGCTGCACAATTGACATGTCTCCAGAGCGTGAGTTCTCTATGAATTCGCGCTCTCATTTATTCCTCTATGTCCGCGGTCACAACTTTCACAAAAACGAGGTCCCCGTTTGTCTTGACACTAAAATAAACCGAGTGTAACTAGTCGTTAATTGGCTGCGTCTCTTGTATTAAGGGGGCTCATACGACATGAAGCGATTTAAACAGCAACTCTTGACTTGCCCAACCAAAGTGAGTCTTGAGCAACTGCAGATAAACTACATATCAAGATTTTATGATAACAGTAATGACCGCTCATACGTCTATTCAAAAAAGGGGTGGTCATGTGAAAAAAATCTTGGGCTCCATTGGAATGTGTTCTGGATTGTGTTCGCTCTTACTTGGGGGCTGTGGCACTACTTCACAATCAACATCACCTTACACTTCAAGTTCAACAGATGGTATTCAACCACCACCCGCTTGGGTTAAAGTCGGTAGTCAACAAATCAAGATGGTCATAAACGGGTATCAATGGACTTATGGAAATCGTACAGCGATAGCCGATGCAGCTAACGACCCTGCAAAGCATCTCCATAAATATGATGAGTCAATTGGAGCGAGAGTAACATTACGATTTGCTCAAAAACCCAACACCATCCAACTTGCAATGTGGAAGAATGGAAACCAGGTTTCTGAATCATCATTGGCTGGCTCCTTGTTTAGGTTGCCAACGACAGCCGGTGATTACACATATGAAGTCACTGGTCACTGGGATAATGACTATGTAACTTATGATTTTGCAGTTCACGTCCATTAGACCATTGCTGTCGGCTTATTCGCCTATTTAAAGTGGCTAAGCGATCACAATCGGATTGGGCCAACGCCCGTTAGGGATCATTGCGATCACTAACTGCCTCACGCCAATCCAGACAGCCTGCGACGGCAGCGGGATCAACAAGATTTAACCAAACACAAGCGGAATGTATTAACATAAAATACTGTTACATCCAGTTCGATGCGCAGCGGAGCTGGTGCAGGCTCTCAGTCTGGGCTTCGTTCTTCGCTGCGCCCGTTGGTTAAGGATCCTTTTGCGCCCTATCCCAACCCTCGTCAAAAAATAGTGATCGATTCAATCCCTATCCCCAGTAGCCGTCTAGAATAGGGATCCCGTTGATCCCTATCAACTACGCCCCACTCTGCCGCCTCCCACATTAGGGAGCTTTGCGATCACTAATGTCCCGGGCGCGGAGCATTAGGGATCTTTGCGATCACAATCGGATTGGGCCAACGCCCGTTAGGGATCATTGCGATCACTAACTGCCTCACGCCAATCCAGACAGCCTGCGACGGCAGCGGGATCAACAAGATTTAACCAAACACAAGCGGAATGTATTAACATAACATACTGTTACATCCAGTCCGATGCGCAACGGAGCCGGTGCAGGCTCTCAGCGGGGCTCGGGCCTTTGTAGCGCCAGTTGGTTAAGGATCCTTTTGCTCCCTATCCCAACGCTCGTCAAAGTAAGGTTTCAGCATCACTTAGTTAGCAGTATTGTTCTTTCTGCTACGAGTGATTGAATAGCTTTGTGAAAAAGATATCGAAAAACTGATACAAAAACATTAAGACAAAGGCAAGGACTACAACTCCTACTATTAAGCTAAGCAGTTTTAACGCTGGATTTTGCTGTTTCCACCAATTCACTGGCTTATCTCCTCCTCAGGTCCAACAATCTATTTCCATCTGAATTTTAGGGATGCCACCCCCGTGCAGACAATAAACACGGCGAGCAAATAATAGACGTCGAATTGCGTAACCTGACTTGTGCCGTTCCAATAGTAATTAAGGCCTTGAATAAAGCTTTTGGCAGGTATCCAGTGAGACAAGGTTGTCATGACACCTTGCATTTTTTCAACGGGAATGAGTATGCCCCCTAATAGGTCAAAGAGGAAGAAAACAATCAGGGAAACAGAGAGTGCTGACCGCTCGTCATTGCTAAAAGTGCCCAGCAGCAATCCGATGCTAATCATTGAAAGAAACCCCATGAGATAAAACAAACTAAACAGCATAAGATGACCGAAGTCAGGAATGCTGACTCCATAAATCATTTTTGCGATAGCGAGAATTAATAGCGATGAGAGAAATGTTACACAAAAGTAGACTAGAATCTGGGTGAACATAATCAGGAGTGGAGAAAATCCAATCAATTTGTACCTGATATATATTTTGCGGCTTCTGTTCCCAGCCAGAGCTACAGACGTAGCAATGATTCCATTCGCGATGGCCGTTGCTGCGAAGGTGACAGGGATATAATAATTAACGGTACCAATGTTTCCTAATTGCGCAGTGGGTTTGTTTCCATAGGCAGATGCGAAAATAAATAGGAGCAGCAGAGGGAATGCCAAGGAAAATAAAAAAGCAAAGGGTATTCTTGCAAACAGTTTAAATTCCAGCAGAAAGTACTTCATAAATTGCCTCATCGGTAAACGGCCTCGTACATGTATTCAAGACTTGGACTCATTGGGTGCATCTCTGATTTTACGTTGAGAGCCTTGATTAAATCATTTTTTGTCCCCTGGCCTAGAACCTCTCCGTCTTTCAGGAAGACGAAGTAGTCGCATACTGCTTCCAACTCGTCTAAATAGTGACTTGTCATCACAATACTCTGGCCGCTTTCCTTCAATTCATTCAGAAACTGAATGATGTCTTTTCGGTTGATTTGATCGACATTGGATGTTACTTCATCCAGAAACAAAAGTTCTGGCCGGTTAGCCAAAGCTGCCACAAGAGAGAATTTTTGCTTTTCTCCTCCTGACAAATTGGAAACATACGCTTTCTTTTTCTTCAGCAGATTAAATTTCTCTAGTAAAGTATCTACGTACGCCCAGTTTCCATCCCCGTTCACGAGAATCAAATCCAACATCTCATACAACCTTATTTTGCTGTGGTAGGACCCATCTTGGAGTTGAACCCCTATTTTCTTGTACAGCGTTCTGCGAGAGACATCCATCTTAATTAAACCGGATGATGGCTTTTCAATGCCGATGAGACAGTGAATCAGCGTTGTCTTTCCGGAACCGTTTGGACCTACAAGGCCAATTGTGCGATTTGGTTCAACAGTGAGAGTTACGTTATTCAAGGCGAATCCCTTATAATTCCTGCAGAGGTTTTTTGCTTCAATCCGCACGATGTCAGCCTCCCAATGGGGTTGTCGATAAGATGACCTCTCACATATATTTTCTTCCTTAATAGGAACAATATATATTTTGTTGTGGAGGAGTTCAAGGTAAAAACGGAATTTTCTGAATGCAGTGGCATATTGGTTGTGGCCAGGTCGAAGTTGACCGTGTTTAGCGAGGAGATTTTGCGATACTTTGAGATAGGCGGTTTCTTTAGCCAGATTTTGGGGAGTACCTTGGATTGAACGAGATTGGGGAAGGCAGACGTCATAGCCCATGCCGTCAACAAACCTCCAAACTACATCCCTCAATTTTGCAAACCTGTATGTTGCAACCAAGGATGAAATGCTAGTGAAACATTTTGTAATCTGATTTCCACACGAATGATAAGGACATGTAATTGTGGCGGTGTACCCTTTTTGTATCAGCGATTTCACAGTCCGATTAGCGGCTGCACTGATACTGCAACGGAGGGGTACAGTGGCTTCACATGTACGATACAATCAGCTGGATTCTCTGAGAGGCATTGCAGCACTGACTGTCGTGGCAGAACATTGTATGAATACCCTAGGGAAGGCCCCCGTTAAGAACTGGTTTGCTCACTTCAGCCCTTTGCACGTGCTCATTTCCGGTCATCAAGCGGTGATTCTCTTCTTTTTGCTGAGCGGTTTCGTGCTTTCTCTTCCTTACTACCAAGGAAGGATCTATACGTATACCGAGTTTATCACCAAGCGAGTCTTTCGCCTGTACATTCCATATATCATTGCTTTGGCCTTTGGCTTGATGATGAGAGTTATCTTTGTTCATCATTCCATTGACGGATTGTGGGGCGGTCACATTGGCCCCAAGATAATCCTGCAGGAATTGTTCATGCTTGACCAGTTCAATCAAAATTATGTCGATCCCGTTGTCTGGTCCCTTGTTCAAGAAATGCGCATCTCTTTGATTTTCCCGCTCTTGATTCTCTTTCTTTCCCGGTATAGATGGAAAACTGTGATTGTCACCGGATTCGCTGTTTCGTGTATCGGGATTTATGTGCATCTTCTGTTTCGGTCACATGTCAATGTGTTTACAAATTATCCTGACACACTTCACTACATCATTATTTTCATCATGGGGGCCGTTCTGGCAAAGCACAAGGATACACTAGTGGCCTACCTGCGCAGAACACCAAAAACCGCAAAATGGTCCCTCGGTATTACAGCACTCCTGTTGTACACGTATACCCAGAGCCTTCTATCGCAACACTGGGCGCTAGGACTGGGATTAACAGGAAGACTCATGTCAGATTGGATTACTGCACTCTCTGCCAGTGTTTTCATCCTGCTGGCCATCAGTGAGCCGGGAGTAAAGCGAGCTCTGTCTGTGCGCCCGCTTGTCTTTATTGGGAAAATATCCTTCAGCATTTATTTGTTTCACTTGATTATTCTTTTGTCGCTGATAAGCCTGTTTCCGCACCTCCATGTGCTGGATGTTGCGGGCACTTTCCTTTTGACCATTGGTCTCGCTACCGCAGGGTATTACTACGTGGAGCGACCGAGCATCCGGATTGGCAAAATTGTAGTGCAGAGGCTCTAACTGAGAGATCGTAAATATAGCAGGTAACTTTTAGGATGTGCCACTTGAGTGAAGCCTAGGTACTGAGCTAAAATAAGACTCAGAATATGCTAGTACACCCTTAAGGAAAAGTGGTGTACTTTTTCATTTGGCAGGTTCTACAATGACGAGAGAAGGTTCGTATCGAAATAAGGAGATGCCAGCATGAATGAACTGGAGCAAGTGCGGCGCTTGCGTGAGCAATATGACAAGATTAAACGCGACGCTAATCGTCTCTATGAACAATCGAACGGCGATAGAAACAGTTCTGACTATAAAGAAGCGGTGACAAATTGGATTGAACTGACATCCATTGCAGACCAACTTAAAGCCCTTGGCGTGCGCTTTGCAGATGTGAAGACAGTCAGAACGATTGGCTTGTTGGAGGGAACTGACGAAAAGAAGGTGGACGAACATTCCAACGAGCCGAAAGGTGAATAATCGCAGGGCGTTGTCCGGTGTGACCCTGCTCAATTCTAGAAACTGATTGATTAGGCCTGTGCCGGGTTAGTTCATCATTGTGAAGCTTCCATGTATCGTTTCACAAACGATATTTGGAAGCTTTTTTATGTGTTTTCTGCATCCCGTTCACCGTATGTTTGTTGTATCAATGTATAGAATGTATAATAATTTTTATACATTCTATACATTGCATGATGAGGGGGTGGGAAGATGGACAAACCGGAATCTGGAAATGCCCTTCAACAGATTCATAATCAAATAGCTTCAGCCATGGAGCAAACCATGCGAGTGTACGGGCTTTCGCAATCAGTCGGACGGATCTACGGCATTTTATATGTGGCAAAAACACCGATGTCTTTTCAAGAGATTCAGGATGCAGTTGGAATGAGCAGAGCCAGTATTAACAATGGATTGCGGACTCTTGTCGACACCGGCAGTGTTGTTAAGACTTGGAACAAGGAACGTCATCGCAACACTTACGCTGCCGAAAAAGACTTCTATAAGAATTTCCCTGCATTCATTGTGAATAGTTTGCGAAAAGAACGCGCTGCGTACACCCGCACAGCAGAAGTCGTAAAACCTAAACTCCAGGAATTGGCTGCTCATCGGGGGGACACGGAGGTTCAAGCAGAGGCGAGCCAAAATCTCAGAGACATGGAAGCCGCATTACAGTTTTATGAATGGCTCAGTCAATTTGCCGACTTGTTGGAGACGGGAAAGATCTTTCATTACCTGCCGAAGGATATGTCCCTTCCGAGTGACACTTCGAGTAACACTTAATGCCGCGTCACGGGAGACTGTATAGGCACGGGTATACTTCTTAAAAATACGACAAAGGAGAAGATGAAGAGATGAAATCGAAAAGCTTTACAGGAACACTTGCGGTATTGGCGCTTTCTGCCGGTTTGACTGCGTGCGGCACCAGCGGGCAAGGTTCCAATTCATCTGCCGGCAGCACATCCAACACTGCTGCGAACCAAACAACGGGATCAACGGGCGCAAAGACAGGCAGCAAAGGAACGGTAAAGATTGGATATGTCACATGGACAGAGGATGTGGCAGACGTCTATTTATGGAAGCACCTGTTGGAACAGCGGGGATACAAGGTACAATTAACAAACATGCAAGCGGGCCCCTTATGGCTGGGGTTGTCCAAGGGCGGTATTGACTTTCACTTTGACGTGTGGCTGCCGCACACGGATAAGACGTATATGAACAAGTACAAGTCAAGTCTGGTTAATCTAGGAAAATGGTATCAAGGTAAAACAAGAATTGGCTTGGTTGTTCCTCAGTACGTAAAGATTAATTCCATCTCACAGTTAAACGCTCATAGCAAGGAGTTCGGCAATCGCATTGTCGGAATTGATGCAGGTGCGGGTGAAACACAGACCATCGAAAAAAAGGTCATTCCTGCTTATGGATTAAAACTCAAACTTGTAAACAGTAGTTCTCCTGCTATGCTTTCAGCTTTAAAATCTGCTTATGCCAAGCATAAACCAATTGTTGTAGCACTGTGGAGTCCGCACTGGGCCTTCTCAAAATGGAAACTCAAGTACCTCAAAGACCCGAAAGGAGCCTTTGGAAAACCGGGCTGGATTCAAACGGAAGCCAATAAAAAGTGGGCTGCACAACATCCAACAGTGGTGAAGTGGCTAAAGAACTTTAAACTAAACCAACAACAGTTAGGTGAATTGGAAGTCGACATCAACGATGCGAAGACAAAGGATGCTGGAGTGACAAAATGGATTCAGAGTCACAAGTCCCTGGTAAACAGTTGGTTTCAAACATCCTGATGAAGAGTGCCCGAATGAAGCTGTACGTTCTTGCAAACGGAATTTTGCACATGGACAGGTCTTGGTTTGTACCGGAATTGTCGGCAGGTCTCACAAGTCTTGATGTGTCGTTGCCGAAGACAGTAGCCGCCCCTGTCTATGCTGTCCTTATTGAACACCCTGAGGGTGTAATACTGTTTGATACAGGTTGTCACCCTGACTCCATGGGAGCAGGCGGGCGTTGGGCCCAGTCGTTGCAATCGGAGTTTCCGTGGTCAGTAGAGGATGGAGCGTACCTGCATCAGCGGCTGGAGCAATTGAACATCCGACCGTCGGACATTCGATATACTGTAGCATCGCATTTGCATTGCGATCACGCAGGTAATATCGCACTCTTTCCCCATTCAGCAACCATTGTTCATGAGGATGAACTGAGTGCTGCACAACGCGCTTATCATGCTGGGTTGGACACGGGAGAGTTTGTGTTGGCTGATCTGGAAGAATGGCATCGCAAAGACGTGAACTGGAAAACGATTCATCCTGGTCAAAGGGAACTTAAGTTAGCCTCCGGCGTTCGAATTCATAACCTCGGTCCAGGTCATTCCTATGGAATGCTGGGACTCCAGGTGGATTTAAACGACTCCCAATCCGTCTTTCTGGCATCGGATGCGGCCTATTCGTCATTGAACTATGGGCAGCCGCCGACTGTCCCAAAGGCTGTCGTGAGTAAGGAAGGATATGTGGAAGGCACGGTCAAAGTTAAAGAGATTGCTGATGGGTCCAGGGCCGAAGTTTGGTATGGCCACGATATGAGCCAGTTTCAGACCCTTGTGCTTTCAACGGAGGGCTGGTATGAATAGAGTCGTGAGTCTTGTTGTGCTGCAAACAGCCCTTGTCGTCAGCTTATAAAACATCTCATAGGAGGAAGGATCCGCCGTGCTAAAAACCATAGAGGATGTCCCCGGAATTACTGTTGGTCATGCTGACAATCCTGTTGGATTGACAGGTTGCACTGTCGTCTTGGCTAAAGATGGAGCGGTCTGCGGCGTAGATGTGCGCGGCTCTGCCCCGGGTACGAGAGAAACAGACTTGCTGAACCCCTTAAATTTGGTAGACAAGGTGAACGCTGTCTGTCTAGCCGGCGGAAGTGCCTATGGCCTGGATGCTGCGACGGGGGTGATGCGCTTTCTCGAAGAGCAAGGCAAGGGACTGGACGTTGGTGTTGGCGTAGTCCCAATCGTGCCGGCTGCCGTGCTGTTTGACTTGGCTGTGGGTGATGCCAAGGCTCGTCCAACAGCCGATATGGGATATCGAGCGGCTGAAGCTGCCTATTTGGGTAACCAGGCTTCGACGAAGCAAACGGATTTGAATTCTCACAGAAGCACCGATTCTGAAAGTTCTGCGCACAGTATCCGAATTTCGTCTATGATAGAAGGCAATGTCGGAGCTGGAATGGGTGCCACCGTTGGTAAGCTTGCCGGATTGGAACGTGCGATGAAAAGCGGGATCGGAACGTACGCCGTACAGTTCCAAGGCGGACTTGTTGTTGGCGCCGTTGTGGCTGTAAACGCCTTGGGTAACATCCGAAATCACGAGACAAATCAAACCATTGCCGGCGCACGCAATGACAAGAATGGATTTCTTCCGCTGAACGAACTGCTGCAAGCGGAGCAACCGCCTATTTCTCCTGGGACAAACACCACTATTGCTGTTGTTGCGAGCAACGCCAGACTGGATAAGGCACAGGCAGCCAAGGTGGCACAAATGGCCCACGACGGACTGGCAAGATGTATCAATCCTGTGCACACCATGTACGACGGGGATACAGTGTTTGCCATGGCCACTGGAGAGCTGGATGCAACCGTAAATCTCGTTGGCACGCTGTCTGCCGAAGTGCTGTCCACAGCCGTAGTTCGCGCGGTGCAAGCAGCTCAGTCCGCAGGCGGACTTCCTTCGGCATCTGAATTGAAGTGAATCTCTGATTCGCAATCAAAGCGGGTACAGGTTATCAGCCGCTGGACATAGATTTTCAGCAATCGGCAATGGGATTTGTCAGTTATATCACATATCTAGTGAAGTGAGGCATAACATTGAGAGAGTTATGGTGGTTCATTCACATCTTTGGGATTTCGCTGTGGTTTGGGGTAACCACGGCAGTTCTGCTGATGTGGCCCTCAAAGCAGTCCCTCAGGAATGCATCAACCCAGTCCGAGGTATTTGTCAGAATCCAGACGTTGGTAAGCATGCTGACAAAATCCAGTCATATGGGAGCGGGATTGACTGCTCTCGGCGGTGTTGTTCTGTCTTTTATGGTCCATCCTAAATCTGATTTAGCATCACTTTGGCTGACATCTATGCAGGGGCTCGGTGTCGCCGCATTTATTATTTCTACACTTGTCATGACACGTAAAGGGAAGCGGCTCGTGAAGCAGATTGGTCCGCAACGGATTGAAGACAGAGAATTGCAGGTCCAGACTGCAAATACAAACAGCCTGGCGATTGACGAGCAATTCCTTGGAGCTGCGTCAGGATATCGGGGATGGCTTTGGTCCGTATTTATTTTACTGTTGGTTTGCTTGTTTATGGCAGCCTTTAAGCTGACATTCTAGTCCCGAAAGGCAGCAAGCTCTCGTTCCTTCTACCGCCTCTACGCATGTTGAATTGGGACTGAACGCTGAGAGAAACCCTCATCCGTTAAGATTAAGCAGTTCAACTGCATGTCTTTTCCGGCCCCGCCGTCGATGCCAATTTTGTTGTGTCCAAACCAGATGTCAGGGGAACCATGCAGTCTGATACAAGGTGTATGGCCAAAGATGACGGTCTTGCCGACTGAATGCACAGATGACAGAAAAGGCTCCCGAATGGTAGTGCACTCGTCCGGCGTGGACTGCCGCCAGTCTGGCAAGTTGGGATTAATTCCAGCATGCACTGCAACAAAGTCAGCTGATTCATACCAAAGCGGCATACTTTCCAACAATGACTCGATTTCGGGCAACTTCGTTAAAACCTCCGTTATTAAATCAGGCAGATAGGGTTGCAGTGTTGCTAGGGACAGTGAGGCATCCTCGCGACCTTCATGACTACTTTTGTGTTGAAGGTACCTGTAGAGATTCCTGTCGTGGTTTCCCATGATTGCCGCAACGTTGTCATATTCAAGTAAGTTTTTGATGTACTGGAGGCACAACAGGTTTTGCTTGCTGTTGCCTGTGTAGTCCCCCAACAAAAGCAAACGGTCTTCAGAGGCATCATAGTTGACTTTATCAAGCAACGCCTTCAACGCGTCCAATTGACCGTGAATGTCGCTGATGAACAGAACTCTAGCATTCATAAATACAGAATCACTCACTCTTAGTTATCTTAATGAAGTTGTTCGCTGTACAGCCGTAAACACGACAACCGTCAACAATAATGTGATGACCGCCAACGCCATTGCGTTCGGTAAACTGCCTTGATTGTACTGGCCGTAAATAAAAGTAGAAATCACCGTTGTGTTTGGCGGACTGACGAGCATGGGAACAACTAAGTCACGCAGTGTCACCCCAAACACCATAATCCAACCTGAAATCATGCCAGGTACCATAAGCGGTCCTACAATCACACGTGCGGTACGCCAAGGTGACGCTTGATGCACCTGCGCTGCCTCCCATGTTTCGGGTGCCAGGCGGAACAAAGCACCTCGTATATAGGTATATGAAAATGGAAACAGCACCACAACATATCCCAGTACCAGTATCCATTTTGTGTTATACGGCGTGACCGGCAACCAGGGTGCGTTCCAAAACAAAATCAGACCAATGACCAATAGGACATCCGGAATGGAGTTGGGGAGTAGACCCAGCCATTCGGTAAATTTGACCACCCTGCTGACATGGAATTTGGCAAACACGGCTAGTACTACCGACAACACCACGGATAGGGTTGCCGCCGCCAGAGCCAGTTCCACGCTGGTGCCCACAGCAGCGAGACCTCCGCTGCCAGGCTTGAGGACGTCGACGTAATGAATAAGGGATAAGTTAGACCAGTGTATGCCGTCTCCTTCAATGCGCAACAACGATGTAATAAGAAGGCTGCCGACAGGAATACCTAAACTGACCAGACCCAACAGGGCAAGGTATCCCATGGCGGCATAGCGACTCCAGTGCTTCGCACCAAGGCGGCTGAACGGTGTTTCTTTGATGTCCGAAGGAACCGCGTTCTTCTGATACCTGTCATTCAGTACCCATACCATAAATACGGTGGCGAGCAGCAGGGTTGACAGTTGTGCTGCTGCAGAAAAACTGATGGGCCAGTTTGACATGTGTAGATAGATTGCGGTCGTTAGCACCGGGAAGTGAACCAAACTGCCAAATACCAATGGCGTCCCAAATTCCCCAATGGTCTTCACAAAGACTAAAACACTTGAAGCAGCGACCAGCGGTACGGATAAGGGCAGCCAAATACGAAACCACCGATACACCATACCAGCACCGTGAACTTTCGCGATGACGTCGTGCCGTTGTTTGATGGTTTGAAACCCCTCGAGTGCAGAAACAAAAGGAATTGGAAACAGATGCAGGCTCATCACTGCAACAAGTCCCCAAATTGAAAAGAAATGGCTGGCAAATGGATGGGCCCAGGGAATGAAGTGCTGGAATGAGCCGCCTGGTTCCATAAACAAGATCCACCCCAGAGACATGAGGTAGGGAGGCCCCATGAACGGAATGAGACATGCAGCCCGTGCCAAAGGGTATCTAGCCAAATTTGTCACCGTCATCGCCCACGCCAACACATAGGCTAACAAGGCACTGACAACAGAAACCAGGACACCGAGAATAACGGAATTGCGAAATGCTGTCCACGTACTGTGGCTCGCTAACGTTTCTGCAATTTTTGTTGTGGAAAAGGCTTGTCCCAGTACGGCAAGTACTGGGGCTGCCATCAGCAATACGAATAGAAGTGTGAGTACTGTCTGTCCTGTCAAGCTGCCGTTTTGGCCAAACAGCAAACGCAGGGGACCTGCTTTTTTCCGCAGTCTGCTTGATGGACTCGATTCGTTTGCTTTATTTGAGTAAGCCGTCAACATGTTTGATAATCCCTGCTTTGTTTTTTGATAGGGTCACCCAATTCACACTCCAGGCCTTGATGTCAGACAGGCCTTTGCGCTTGGGGCTGGCCGCAACGCCCTTGACACCGGGGAGCAGGAATTTCTTCGCGACGTCCGCTTGTCCTTCGTTGGATAAGACGAAGTTGACGAATTTCTTGGCGTTTTGTACGTGCTTGCTGGATTTCAGAATCATAATGGGCCGCGGGTTTACAACCGTTCCGCCCTTTGGATACACGACACCAAGCGGTTCTCCTTTGGCGATATCGCTGTAGCCCATGTAGTCTACACCGGCCAGGACCATATCTTTCGATCCCGTTATGACCTGATTCAAAGCAGGCGAGTTCGCACCTTGCACGACTGCACCGTCTTTCTTCAGGTTCTGGAAGAAGCTCCAGGAGTCGTTGTGGTTTTGCAGGTATCCGCCCACAAAATCAACTGCCGAACCAGACTGTGCGGGATCGGGCATGACGACTTTCCCTTTCCATTTGGCGCTTGTTGCAGCTGCCCAGGTCGTCGGCGGGTTCTTGACGAGTTTTGTGTTATACGTGATGGCCAGCGCGGATGCGCTGTAGCCAAAGTAGGTGGAACCAGCGTCTTTCCACAAGAGGCTGCTTTCATTTTTAGGATGGAAGGACAGTAACATGCCCTGACTCTTCAATGCGTTTCCCGCGGACCAGTCAGCCAAGGCAACTACATCGGCTTTCGGGTTGCTCTTCTCAGCTTGCAGACGACCCAGGACTTTCCCCGTTGTGCTCTTAAAAAGTTGAACTTTGATGCCGGTTTTCTTTTCAAAGTCGTTGACAAGACTTACTGCCAGAGACTTGGGACCGGCACTGTAGACCACCAGTGTGTTGCTCTGACCGGAGCCAGAACCAGAGGTGGAGTTGCTTCTGCTGGATGACGTATTTCCGTGTGCGGCAGTTCCGCATCCGGAGACACCGGAAACCAGCAATACAGTGAACAACGATGCACTAAAAAATTTTTTAGTCATATGAGTTCCTCCTTCATATTGTTCCAGTATCAAAAATCAAATGAGGCCGATGGATTTCAAGGTCTAATGAAACAACTTGGTGCAGTTGCAATGGCCGATGGTGATAGGCGGAAATTTCTCCGATGCCCGGAACCTCAAGCCCAATGTGATATCTCCCTAAGAGGGGCGTTTGCCGTATGACTCGTCCTTGCCAGAGTGATTTCGCATCTGTGGTTATCCAATCATTGGTTTGCCAATCATTGTTCTGCTTTGCAACGTGTTCTGCTTCTCGTATCTGCACAAATTCGGGACGAACCAACAGCTTCGCATCGGTTTCAGGCTGCTGGTCCTCAGTCGTCGTTGCGGGAGGGAGAGAGATGACTTGTCCGTCGGGCAGTTTATAGGTGGACTGTCCGTCGTAGGAGACAGGAATAAAGTGCGCTTGGCCCACGAATTCTGCTACGCTTTGCCTGGCAGGGCGGTCGTATAAATCACTGGGAGGAGCAATTTGTAAACCTTGTCCTCCGACAAGAACCAGGATTTGGTCTGATACGGATATGGCCTCTTCCTGATCGTGAGTCACATTGAGAACCGTCATGTTATGCTCACGAAGAATCCCGACTAATTCTGGCCGGACTTCTGCACGCAATTGCGGGTCAAGGGCGCTGAACGCCTCATCGAGCAACACTAGCTTGGGCCTGGACACGACAGCACGTGCAAATGCAACACGTTGCTGTTGCCCGCCAGAGAGTTGGTGAGGCTTCTTTTTCGCAAAGCCGTCCATGCGAAACATGCGCAAGGTCTCCATGGTTTGGTCGGCAATTTGCCCCTTATTCCAATTGAGCGCTCCGCGTTTCTTGCGACTCCAGAGGGGGAAAGAAACGTGATCGAACACCGACAAATGCGGCCACAGACCGAAGTCCTGAAATACCATACCCAAGTCCCTGTGTTCCACAGGTGTAACTGTCCCGTCTTGTGTGAAGTAGGGTTTGCCGTCACAGACTATCTCTCCGCTGTCCGGAACTTCAAGCCCGGCAATGGTTCGCAGCAATGTACTCTTGCCTGAGCCAGAGGGTCCCAAAATGGAAAGAAATTCTCCCTCACGTATTTCGAAGTGAATGTCAGAGAGCACGGTAGCTCCGGCAAATGATTTAAACAAGTGACGAACGGCGAGGTACTTGGTTGGTTGGTCCAGATTTTCGTGATGGAACAAGTTGACACTTTGAACACTCATTGCTTCAGCCTCCCAGGTTCTATTTGACCTTAGCAAAACTACTTGAAGTAAAAATAATGACGTAGTAAACATTCTGATAAATTCGTATAGGGAATATCGATATTAAAGACGATAATATCGATACAACTGACAGCAATATCGATATAATAGGCTTGCTAGAGTGTTAGGGGGCGTGTTTGTGGCGATTACACTACAGCAGCTAAAAGTGTTTCTGGCCGTCATTGATGCACAGAGCATTTCCGCGGCTGCCCAACAACTGGAGTTGCGCCAATCAACAGTAAGCTTTCACATGCAGGCGTTGGAATCTGTTGCGGGCATTCCTCTGCTGATTCGTAACCATCATCGCTGGAATCTGACTGAAGCCGGGAAAGAACTGGTTGGGTATGCTCGGACCCTCACTTCGACAGCAGCAGAGGCGGAGCGAGTGTTGGCAGACTTTCAGTCTGACAGACAGAGGCGGCTTTTGATTGGGACTAGTCAAGTGCCGGCAACATATATTGTTCCCATTGTGGTAGAACGCTTCCATGCCCTGCGACCGGATATTGCTTTGGTAGTAGAGAACGTGCCAAGTCCCATGGTCAGGCGGCGGGTAGAAGAGAGGGAGATCGACGTCGGCTTTATTATTGATGCAAGACCTGTGCCGCCTGCATTAGAGAGCAATCTTGTTTTGGAAGACGAAATCGGCTGCGTATTTTCACCGAATACCGGGCTGCAGTGGTTGAAGGCACCCATTACTCCCGATCAACTGCAAGCCATTGAACTGATTGGGCACGCAAAGGACTCATCCACCGCTCAGGTCTGCGATAACTGGGCATTGAACCAGGGTGTCTCTTTGAAAACTTCGGTAACCCTGGGGTCCATCGACATGATTAAGACGGCCGTTAAACGAGGAATGGGCGCAGCCTTGCTGTCAGAGTTAATGGTACGAGATGAAATTGAAAAGGGAGACTTGCTGTATGCTCCCGTCCACAATCCGCCTCGACGTCAACTTCGACTCATCTATCACAGAGAACAGAAGGAGAGTAGGTTGCAGGACTTTGTTAAGATTGTGCAGAGCACAGCACAGGCGTCTCTGCTCCATCGCCGTCTCAACCAACACAACATCAACACCACTCCGGACACCCCCTAGAGTGCGGCCGTAAAGCAGTGTAGTGGTTGCAATAAGTGTAGTGACAGCAAAGGGAGGTTCGTCATTGAACGGTTTTGCTCGTTCAGTTCAGACATCAGATAAATACAAGTGGTTTGTCCTCCTGCTGACGACGTTTACTCAGATGTCCATTGCCTTCGTGGGACAAGGAGTAGGAGCTATAGCACCCTTTTTGCAAAGTCATTTTCATCTGAATCATGCTCAGGTTGGGTTTGCGGTCAGTGCCAACAATTTTGGCATTGGTCTGACAGCGTTATTTTTCGGCAAATTGGTCGATCGCTTTGGTGAAAAGAAAATGATGGTTCTCGGCGGCGTCATGACGGGTTTATCTATTTTTGTCGCATCACTGTCCACCGGCTATTGGATGCTTTTGTTCCTGCTGGTTGAAACAGGTTTGTGGTCGGGTTCTGCTACACCAGCAGGCAGTAAGGCGATTTTTAACTATTTTCCTGCCTCATCCAGAGGGACAGCTATGGGAATCAGACAAATGGGGATTTCCGCTGGTGCGTTCCTGGCTGCGCTTGTTCTGCCTGTCGTTACGAAGGCAGTCACTTGGAATGCTGCTTTTGATTTGGCAGGAACAGTTGCAATTCTGGCCAATATTCTGTACTTGCTTATGTACCGACAAAAGCAAACTATACGCAGCGTCAACACAGTGCGTGGGACAGAAACCGGCAAAAGTAAGAAGTCGTCGCTGTTGCATAACACTGCGATTTGGTACACCAGCCTTGCGGGAACCACTTTCATAGGAGCGCAATTCGCTATCATCAGCTACAGTCAATTGTTCTTACACAGTCAAGCAGGTATGTCTTATCACTACACATTCTATTTTCTTGCAGCCGCTCAACTTGCAGGCATGATTGGAAGAGTGCTGTGGGGAACAGTGAGTGACGCGTTTTTCTCTTCCAAGCGAAAACCCATACTGTTTTTCATCGGAGTCATGCTTGCGGGCTTGTCCTTGTCAATGCTGACAATTTCCGTGAAAACCCCAATTTGGATGCTAATCCTTATGTTCGTACTGCTTGGTCTGGCAGCAATGGGATGGAACGGTCTATGGGTCACTCTTGTATCAGAACTGGTCGATTCCAGTCAGTCGAGTTCAGCGGTTGGAACAGCGGTATCGATTCTGCAGTTGGGTGTTCTTATCTTTCCTGTAATATTTGGCTACATAGTCGATAGTACAGGCTCATACAGTATTAGCTGGGTGTTCATTGCGTGCTGTGTGACGGCTGGCTTGATACTTTTGGCGCGAGTGAAGGAAAGCAGTGGAGAATCTTCAGTTTGAGGCAGATACCTGATATGATTTGATGAAACATACGATATGACACATATGACATGAAACAAACGAGATCAGAAACCAGTTGAAAGTAACGAAACCTGTGTTGAACCATTTAAAACAACGAGAAATCATATGAGTTCGCGTATTGCCAGAAAGGGGTTGAGACTATGAAAGTTACCTATGCAGTAACAGCCAGCGGTGTCCTGGGCGGGTTAGCGGCTTTACTAATTTATTCAGTAAGCCATCATCACACAACACCCGTCTCTCATTCAAACAACATCACGAATACAGCACAAGCGTCGAAACAAAATGCTCCCTCGTCATCGTCGACGAATGGGACAAGTTCCACATCCCAGTCATCAACCTCAAACAGCAGCCAAACATCTAATGCGTCGTCCTCGCAAGGACAGGCTGGTTCTAGTGGGAATGTGACCGTGTCGGTTGGCGGTCCCGTTGCACAGAAGAAGCAGCAGGCTTTGGTGAGTGCAGTTCAAACAATGCTGCAGGGGAGTACGGCCAAGCAAATGGATGCGTCCGCTTTTGTGCAGTATGCATACGCCAAAATTGGTGTTCAACTGCCACGGACCATTGCCGAACAGGCAAAACTGGGGAGTAAGGTGACGAATCCCAACCAACTCCAAAAAGGCGACATTGTTTGCTTTGATCTTAAAAATAACAGTAAAAATGTCGTGACATTTGACGGGATTTATATGGGCAATCAGAATTTTGCTGCCAAAACCACACACGGATTAGAGATTATCAGTCTGACTGACAACTACTGGGGTCCGCGATTCTTATATGGAAAGCGCATCTTGTAGTGATTACCGACAATTTGAAATTCTGTGGTTGAAAAGGTATAATATTTTATGTCGACTCGCTTGGCGGAACTGAATCCAACGCAGCACAGGCACTATATATGGGGTTCGTTTCAGAGTGAGAACCTTGTGTATAGTGTTTGTTTGTTATCAGGCAGGTTTGAAATGCCGCAGGACGGTGCCGCCGAGACAGAGACAAACACACAGAATCACAAGGGGGAGTTTACGCATTGAAGAAATTTGCAGTCGTGTTATCTTCAGTAGCTTTACTTGGACTGACAGCCGTGGGGTGCGGAACGAGTAACAACAGCGGGGGAAGTGGCGGTGGCAACAGCACTGGGCAATCGACCGGCGGATCCGGCAGCGGTGCAACGAGTTTTGTCCTCGGCACTTCACCCACCTACCCGCCTTTTGAAACGAAGAAGAACGGCAAATTGACAGGCTTTGATATCGAAATGATTCATGACATCGCGAAGCTTGAAAACCTGAAGATTAAGAACACGCGGACAATGCAGTTTTCTGGTCTGATTCCTGCGCTGGTATCCGATCAAGTCGACGTAGCCGTCGCCGGCTTCACCATCAAAAAAACGAGAATGCAAAAGGTTAACTTCTCGAATGCGTACTACTTGTCAGGTCAATCGATTCTTGTTCGGAAGAACTCCAGCATTACTGGATTAAAAGACCTGAAAGGAAAGGTCGTAGCTGTGAAGAAGGCGACTACCGGGGCTGATTTTGCCACGAGCAAAGGCTTAAAGAACCTGAAACAGTTCAATACGACTTCGCAGTTATACAGCGCGCTCATGAGTGGCAGTGTTTCTGCGGTCATCTTTGATAATCCGGGGAACTCATCGTTTGCCAAAGACCACAGCAGCAAGGTCAAGGTGGTTGGAGGTATGCTGACTGGTGAATACTATGGAATTGCAGTCAGCAAAAAGAAGCCTGAGTTGCTGAAAAAAATTAACGCAGGCCTGAAGAAAATGCAAAGCGACGGTGAGTACAAAAAGCTGTACAAGAAATACTTCGGCAGTGATACCAATGGAATTATTACAAGTGTCATGACACCGAAGCAGGTAGTGGCCAAGTCTTCAAGCTGATTTGACAGGAACACAAAAGAATTGCGCACAAGCCGGGGTGACAGTGGGGCTGACTTCAGTGCTATGTGATGAGACACGGATATCGTGTGTTCTGTATTAAAGCGGTGAAGCGATAATGCCCCTGTGCACCCAGGCGGTGCGCTCAGTTTTTGGGAGAGATGCTATTGGATATCGTCGTGAACCATCTACCCGTTCTCTTAAAGGGTTTTAGGCTTACGGTAGAGTACTCCGTGCTCGGTATTGTGCTTGCGATGATTTTCGGCGTCATCGCAGCATTGATGAGACTAGCTCCATTGCGAATTGTTCGAGTCTTGCCGACTATCTATGTCGAGTTGTTCCGCGGGACACCGCTTCTGGTCCAGCTTTTCATCATTATCTTCGGAATTCCACAAGTGCTGCCTGTTAACCAGTGGTTCGGACAAATGACCTACCCAATTCTGGGTGCAGCCATCGGTTTGGCATTAAATGAAGGAGCCTACGTGACGGAAATTGTCCGTGCCGGGATTCTCGGTGTGGACAGAGGTCAGAAAGAAGCCGCACAAAGTATTGGAATGAGCGGTGGACAGACCATGCGTTATATTGTTTTACCGCAAGCCCTAAAGCGGATGATTCCGCCATTTGTAAATCAGTTTGCACAAACAATTAAGGATACATCGCTGCTCTCGGCAGTGGGTGTAGTGGAAATGCTTTATTCAGGACAGATTGTCATTAACAATTATTTCGATCCGTTTACCATCTACACACTCATCGCACTCGCCTACTTTGTATTCATTTGGCTAATTACGCGATTTGCTGCCTACCTTGAGAGGAGGTTGCAACTTGATAAGCGTTAAAAACTTATATAAATCTTTCGGAGATAACGAGGTTTTAACTGATATAAGCAACCATGTTGAAGAACAGGAAGTGGTTGTTGTTATCGGTCCGTCAGGCAGCGGTAAAAGTACATTTTTACGGTGCTTGAACGGCTTGGAAAAAGCGACGAAAGGGCATATTTGGATAGACGATTTGGAGTTGACCGCGCATAAGGCCAACGTTGTCAAACTTCGGCAGCGTGTGGGAATGGTCTTCCAACGTTTTAATCTGTTTAGCCATTTCACGGTGATGGACAACATTACCATTGGTCCGCGCAAGGTGCTTGGGAGAAGTACACAGGAGAGTAAGCAGATTGCACGAGAGTTGCTGGCGAAAGTAGGGCTGGAGGACAAGGAAGACAGCTACCCGGATGAACTGTCCGGGGGACAGCAGCAACGCGTCGCCATTGCCAGAGCACTTGCAATGCAACCCGAAGTAATGCTGTTTGACGAACCGACCTCAGCTTTGGACCCAGAAATGGTAGGAGAAGTTCTTCAAGTCATGAAGACACTCGCTAAAGAAGGCATGACCATGGTTGTGGTAACGCACGAAATGGGCTTTGCCCGCGAGGTTGGCGACCGAGTCATCTTTATGGACGACGGGCAAATTGTTGAGGAAGGGACACCCGAGCAGATTTTCAGCAACGCCAAGGAAGAGCGTACCCAATCCTTCCTGAGCAAGATTTTATAGCGGCGTGGGACGGCGACTCATGTTGCAGATAGCAGATAGCAGATAGCAGATAGCAGATGAATCACCAGGGTGAACTTGAATGAATGGAGATTGTGATAACCAGAATTTTCTGGTTATCACTTTTTTGTCTGATGGGAGACAATTTCAACGCCTTGACGCGTGTGAGTTGAGGGTGGCAGGTCGCAGCTGTGGTTCCAGGGCAGGGCTGTGGTTCCAGGTCGCATCTGCGGGCCATGCTGCGGGTCATGCTCTGTATAATAAGGATCGAAAAGATCACTAATAGCGAGACGGTGGTCACTTAGTGATCAAAAAGCTCACTATGGGGCCGGTGTCGAAAGTGTTAGTGTCGCAAAGAATCACTATTTGCCTCCCGTCCACGAGGGCAGGGTAATGATAGTGATCAATGGGATCCCTATGATGGGGCGGGTACTTGGGATAGTGATCGATGGGATCCCTATGATGATGCCGGCCCCAACATAGTGATCGATGGGATCCCTATGACTGTGCGGCGGCTCACAACTCTACTGTGTTGCAAGCTGTCCGTTCGTCCCATCCGTTCGTCCCATCTTTCAAGTGGACAATCATCACGTTGATAGGAGAATGGGAGTGGCGCTGTGATGCTGGACAGGCGGGATCCATATCCATTTATTACTGCAGGAGTTTAGGTTCACATTTGTCGAATTATTTTGTATACAGTTGTGGTTGTCCCATGAGTGCTGCTGTGCTGAGTAATGTGTTGGTTAAGCGCGCTCAGCCGCCAGGCAGCATAACAGTTCGGAGCATTACAGAGTTAGGCATTGCATCGCAGAGTGAAACATCGCAGAGTGAAACATTACAGAGATGAGCATTGCATTACAGAGATGGAGGTGCGGGGTCTTTGGCGGACACTTCTGTTCCAATTGCATTTCCTTATCAGGAATTTGTGGAACACTTGCCCAATGGTGTAGTTGTTGTTGCAGCTGATAATCAGATTGTCTATTGCAATGAGAGAGCACTCGAACTGCTTAAGACAGAACGGCGGG
This sequence comes from Alicyclobacillus sp. SO9, assembly GCF_016406125.1. Taxonomy (NCBI): domain Bacteria; kingdom Bacillati; phylum Bacillota; class Bacilli; order Caryophanales; family Alicyclobacillaceae; genus Alicyclobacillus; species Alicyclobacillus sp. SO9. The sequence goes on from NZ_CP066339.1 coordinate 449,582, forward strand.
CCCTTCTCAATTCGAAAGTTGAGGAATGGTTGGGCCGCATTACAGAGGCAGACATGTTGCAACTTGAAGATGATAAGCAACGCCTGAAAATTCCGTATCAGGAGAGCGTGTTGGTGTTTCGTCAGATTCGAATCGGATCTCATGGTCACCTGAAATTTTTCGTCTTTGAAGATATCACGGTGTATGAACAAGTGTCTGAAGCGTTGCAACAGGTGTCCGACGCACATGAAGAACTCCGGATGATCTTGGACTCGTCCCACGATGACATCCTCATCGCTTCGGGGGAAGGAATTGTTTTAAGCGCATCCCAGACCTTTGAGGACTCTTACAATATACCGCTGAATGAATTAGTGGGACAGTCTGTAGAAGATTTGGAGAAGCGCAGGGTGTTTAATCCATCTGTCACCTTGAAGGTGCTGAAAACAGGGACAAGACAGGTGTTGCTGCAGAAAACTGCGACAGGAAAGAAAATGCTGGTGACAGGCACACCGATTCTTAACGAGGATGGGCGGATTCGCCGTATCATTTCCTATTCACATGATGTAACAGAACTCCATGCGTTGAAAGATCACGTTCAAGATGTGCAACAGGAGATGACACGCGTTCGCTCGGAACTGGAACAATTGCGGAGCAAGGAACTAAATGTGAGCGGGCTGATTGTTGAAAGCGGTGCTATGAATAAGGTGATTCAATCTGTCGCACAAGTTGCTCGACATGATGTGCCCGTCTTGTTGCTGGGTGAATCTGGTGTCGGGAAAAGTGCTTTGGCGAAACTTGTGCACAAGAACAGTTCAAGGAGTGAAGGGCCGTTTATAGAAGTGAACTGCGGTGCAATTCCGGCGAACTTAATTGAATCCGAGTTGTTCGGGTATGAAGCCGGAGCTTTCACGGGTGCCGATAAAAAAGGAAAAATCGGGCTGGTGGAACTGGCTGACAACGGAACGTTGTTCTTGGACGAAGTGGCAGAACTGCCGTTACTCCTTCAAGTAAAACTATTGAAAGTACTGCAGGACAAGGAATTCAGAAGAGTAGGAGGCTCGAAGTCCATTCGCTCGGATTTCCGTCTCATTTCGGCAACAAATCAAGACATTGATGAGATGGTGCGAACGGGTGAAGTTCGCGACGATTTGTACTACAGAATCAATACTGTGACCGTGACTGTACCCGCACTTCGTGATAGGAGGGATGGTATCTCCCGGCTGACCCATCATGTTTTGACACAGATGAACGAGAAACATGGTCTTGCAAAAGCCGTGAGCACCGAAGTCATTGAACGCCTGTCGACCTATGATTGGCCTGGAAACATTCGCGAATTGGAAAACGTCATTGAGCGGGCTGTGATTCTGAGCAGAAGTGAGGTGATTGGCATAGAAGATTTACCAGAATCGATTGCCTTTGGAAAAGATTATCCTTCCAGTCCGGCACTTGGCAAGAACACACTTCCGGAAATGGTAGCCGAATTTGAAAGAAACATTCTCGAATCTGCCCGGAAACAGTGCAGAACAACGGTAGAGGTCGCTCAATTGCTAGGAATCAGTCAGCCGACCGCAGTCCGTAAACTGCAAAAATATGCCCCCCTCTCTGGAGAAAGAGAAGAGGGTAACGTACAGTAGGCACTTGAGCCACAACACACCGATTTTATGTTGGGGAAAACACTGCAATGATTTGTGGAACATGGGACTCATAACGTTCAGATGTCAATTCATTGATGAATAATAAATTCAACTTTGAATAATTGCCCTTCTATCCTATGAAATCAGTCGATGAAGCAGAATGCTTTTTAATAGGAGACCGATATCTATTCACAATTGAATCGTTTTCGTAAGACTACTTTCGCATTCCTTAGAAATTGCTAATGACACACTGCACATCTGATAATTATATCTTACCTGTAATCAATGAATTTTCACTCTTTATCTACGTGGATTTGGACTTTTATAGAATATTATTCGACTTTTCAGTGTATTTACGCGTCTTGCCACGGGAGTTGGCACGACTCTTGCAGTATGACAGGCAAGGGCATTGTACCAACTCATTCATCTAGGAGGCGCATCACATGGGGAAGTATCAACCACGAAATTCACAAGAGTCACCAAGGTTTTGCGGAGTACGCACGTTTATGCGGCTGCCGCTGGTCGAGACGCCGGAGCCGCAGATTGACTTTGCAGTCATGGGGGCGCCGTTTGACGGGGGGCAGTCGTTTCGAACGGGATCACGCATGGGACCAGAATCAATCCGCGACTTCTCCGTATTGCTGAGACCGTACAACGTGGAGCAGGAAATCAATCTGTTCGACTACTTGTCAGGCGTGGACTATGGCGATTTGTCTGTTGTTCCCGGATACATTGAAGAATCCTACGAGCGCATTGAAAAGGGATTGGACGAGGTGCTGGCAGCGGGGATTACACCAATTGTCCTTGGCGGCGATCACGCTATCACTCTGGCGGAACTTCGCTCCATCGCCAAGACGCATGGACCGGTGGGGCTTGTTCACTTCGATGCTCATTCCGACACGTGGGACAGCTACTTTGGGCTGAAGTACAACCACGGTACAACGTTCCGCAGAGCCATCGAAGAAGGATTGATAGACACCAGCCGCGGTATCCAAGTCGGTATGCGGGGACCCTTGTATGCCCCTGGCGATTTGGATGATGCACGGGAACTGGGATTGGCACTCTACACAACCAGCCAGCTTCAATCTATCGGGATTGACCGTATGTTGGAAATCATTAAAGAGCGAGTTGGCAACGGCCCGACATTCTTATCCTTTGATGTAGACTTTCTCGATCCCGTTTACGCACCCGGCACTGGCACACCAGAAGTAGCCGGACCGACGACAGCGGAAGCCTTGCGACTGGTTCGCGGACTCACCGGGATTGACTTCGTTGGCTTTGATGTGGTCGAAGTACTGCCGGCGTTCGACAGCGGACAGCTCACAGCCGCCGCCGCTGCCAACGTGGCCTACGAAATGATTACACTGCTGGCTTTGGCTAAACGCGCCAAGGTTGAATAACGACTTATCTCGACTCGACTTACTTAAAAATAGGAAGAGGGGAAACTGTATGAGTTCACAGGAAAGTTACGATAGAATCGTTCCGGTGCCAAAATCGGATCGGACAATGAATCTATGGCACACCTTTACACTGTGGATTGCGGCCAACGTGGTTGTGACAACGGTGTTTACAGGAATGCTGCTTGTGCCGGACTTGAAGTTCTGGCATGCGATGCTGATTGTTCTGCTGGGATCGCTTGTTGGCGGAATTCCGCTCATATTGACCGGCAACATGGGAACGAGAACAGGGCTGCCTACCATGATTCTAACCCGGGGCGCATTCGGTCACTTTGGTTCCGCGCTTCCATCTGCTGTAAATACGATTGTATTAATGGGCTGGAGCTGGATTCAGGCCTATATGGGCGGACTCAGTTTGAACAACGCAATTAAGTATTTGACAGGGTACAGCAATATCAATTTATTCGTCATCGTGACTGAAATTATCGTTGTGGCTATTACACTGTACGGACACCGTATGATTGAAAGAACGGAGAATTTAGTGGCAAGTCTCATGCTAATCCTTTCCGTCGTGGTATTCAGCTATATGTTTATACACTTCCATTTGTCCGCCCTGACCAGCATGGCGGTATCGAAACACCCTGAAATCACATCCATGGTTGCCTTTGATATTGTGGTTGCTACCGCATTTTCATGGATGACTTCATCCTGTGATTACAATCGAAATGTGAAAAAGCAAAGTACCAGTATGCTGGGTACGTGGCTTGGTTATACCTTGGCGACAGTCGTAGCTATGGGCTTGGGCGCAGCGGTATCTGGATTTTCACTGCTCGGCCACCGGCCGCAGACGTATGACCCGACCACGCTCATTGGATCGATTAACCCAACCCTTGGCTTTGTAGCCGGCATCGTGATTTTCCTCTCTGTTATTTCTACGAACGTAATGGCACTGTACAGTGCAAGCATGTCTTACCTAGCTATCTTTCCAAAGCAGAAGTTTTTTGCTCCGACTCTCGCTCTCGGGGTTGCTGCAGTCTTAGGTGCTTTGCTCAAGACTTGGCTGACAAGCAACTTCGAAAACTTCATCTTAATGGTCGGCACGCTGTTTATCCCGGTCAGTGCCATCATGCTGACAGACTACTATCTCTTAAAACGGGGGTATTACAACTCTGAGGAGATTGTGTCCGGAGCAGAGAAAAAGTACTGGTACACTGGCGGGTTCAATCTGATTTCCTATGTCGTGTATATCCTGGGCGCTGCCTTCGCTTATTACTTCACCTACGTGAAACCCTTGGCAACAGGTGCGACCATTCTAACTTTCTTGGTTACGGCGGTATTGTACTTTGCCATTATGAGAATGGCAGGGGCAAAAGTGGCTTTTGAGGGCGAATCTGTCATGGGTTCTTTGGTGGACTGATGAATATGTTTAAGCCTGTCAAAATCGTCGACTTATCTCTCACTCTCGATGACAACACACCTATTTATCCGGGCGACCCAAAGCCCCATTTGTCTGTGGCTACAACCATCGAGCACGATGGGTACAATCTGCATCATGTGCATATCGGATCGCAGAGTGGAAGTCACGTAGATGCACCATACCACTTTCTTCAATCCGGGCAGACCATTGATGAGTCTGATTTATCCTTGTTTATTGGTACAGGGCTGGTTATCCCAGCCCTTGGCAAGGGTGAACAAGAAGCGATTCGGCTGCAAGATGTACAGCCATACGTGGACCAGGTTGAAGCAGGCCACATTGTTCTCTTTCATACAGGCTGGTCGCAATACGGGGGGACAGACAAGTACTTTCTTCACCCCTATGTACACGTTGAGGTAATTAAGGCATTGCTGGAGAAAGGTATAAGGACCTTCTGCATTGATTGCATCAATCTCGATATCACCGGCGGCGACAGCTTTCCCGCACACGATGCCATCGCCGCTGTGAACGGAATCATATCGGAGAATCTGACAAACTTTGAGTCCATAGACTTTGCCAATCCGCTCATCTCTCTGTTCCCCATTAAGCTCAGTGGGAGTGATGGTGCTCCTGTGCGGGCAGTGGCTATGCAGGTGGAGTAGGGCTGGCTCCATGCTAGGACGCAGTGTTTCATTCAGACTGCTTAGAATCAAGACCGTTTAGAATCAAGGCTTGGAATCAAGACTGCTGCGAATCGAGGTGCAACATGACGGCTTTTAAACTGGGTGTATACCAAGGCCAACCAGTACAGGGCAACATCGAGGGGACCTTGCAACTTATGGAACAAGTGATTGCGGAAGCCGGTGAGAAGAGCGTTCAAATTCTCGTGTTTCCTGAGTTGTTCATTACGGGTTACCTGCCGGAGTTGTGGGAGCATGTGCCTTCTCAAGCCGAAGAAGAGGAATGGATGAACCGTTTAACACAGTCCGCAAGGCAACACGATGTGTGGATTGTGTTCGGACACCCATCTTACCGTGTGTCGCCTTTGAGTCCGCTTGACGAGCGCAGCAATGCGCGGGTCCATGAGGGCAGCAATGAACGCACCGACAATCGAATCGATAATTACGGTGATAGTCACAGCGATGAGCACATCAAGCATCCAAGCGGTCCGTATATCCCAGCTCCGTTCACCAATGGGATCACACTCCTTTCCCCCGACGGCGTTGTCGGCACATATGCGAAGGTACACCTGTTTGGAGATGAGCCGAAGACATTTGTCTATGGAAGCGAGTTTCCGGTTTGGGATACGCCCTTCGGACGCGTGGCTTTACAAAGTTGCTATGACATTGAATTTCCGGAATCTGCGCGCATGGCGGCAGTGCAGGGAGCACAGTTGCTCATTAACCCGGCGAACAACATGTCTCCCTTCGGAGAACATCACCGGCGTTATTCCATGGTCAGAGCCATGGAGAACAGTCTCTTTGTCATCACTGTTAACCGACTGGGTCCAGAGAAAGACATCGATTTTTGCGGGAAGACTTGTGTAGCGCATCCAGAAGGCAGGTGGTTATTGGAAACAGACAGGGAAGAGGGGCTGCAAACGACCGAGATCGACCTTTCGGACATTGCATCTTTAGACCCGTCAGTCCATTACCTAAATCAAAGGAGACCTGCGCTGTACAGGGCGTTAATAGAGTCCAAAGACGCAAGACAGTGACGTAAAACAGTGATACAAGACGTAAAACGGAGAGGAGACAACAGGATGACAGAACCTCATTTACCTGAAGACGTAAGTCTCCTATTGTCTTCGCTGGAAACAGGTTCAGACGGAACCTGTCTGGCGTATATCGACGGCAGTTTTGTTCAGGCGGAAACAGGAGATATGCGGGCTCTGTATTATCCGGCTACCAATGAGTTCACAGCAATGGTGACGGAAGCGGCTGAAGCAGAAGCTGAGGCAGCTGTTCAGGCTGCACGCCGCGCATTTGACCAGGACGGATGGCCGGAAACAGATGCATATGAGCGAGCAGGGCTTTTACATCGGCTGGCAGATGAACTTGAACAAGAGGCAACTGTATTTGCGAGACTAGAGACAATCAACAGTGGTAAACCCTTAAGGGAATGTATTTTGGATGTGGAGGACGCTGTACGGTGTTTTCGGTATTTTGCGGGTCTGGCAACAACCGACAGCGGTCAAATGCTGGATACAGGTGCAGACATACAAACGACTGTCGTACGCGATGCAGTTGGTGTCTGTGTACAGATTATTCCATGGAACTTTCCTTTACTGATAGCGGTTTGGAAATTGGCGCCTGCTCTGGCTGCAGGCAATACATGTATTGTCAAACCTTCGGAATTTACGCCGTTGTCTGTGTTGAAGCTGGCAGAATTAATGCATCGCGTCGGCTTCCCTAAGGGGGTCGTCAACGTGGTACCCGGCCGGGGCAGTGTTATCGGGCAGTATCTGGCCGAACACAAACTGGTAGATAAAGTGGCGTTCACCGGCGGAACGGAAACCGGACGAAAGATTCTACAAGCTGCTGCATCCAATATGAAGAACGTCTCGTTGGAGTTAGGCGGCAAATCGCCGAACATCATCTTTGCTGACGCTGATTTTGACACGGCTGTGGATTATGCGCTGTTGGGTGTGTTTATGAATGCCGGGCAGGTGTGTGCAGCGGGATCGCGCATTTTGGTAGAAGACAGTATCTACAACCGCTTCGTTGCCGCACTGGCTGCAAAGGCGCAAAACATTGCGCTGGGAGACAGTTTCTCTGATGAGACCGAAATGGGACCGCTTATTTCCAAAACACACATGGAAAAGGTGGAGAATTATATCCGTTTGGGACTTGCGGAAGGCGCAACCCTCCTAACAGGGGGGAAACGTCATGAGCATTTTGTAGACGGCAACTACCTGCTGCCCACGCTGTTTACCGATACAACTCCTGACATGCGGATTGTGCAGGAGGAGATTTTTGGACCCGTCGGTGTAATACAAAGGTTCTCGACCGAAGACGAAGCGGTTGAATTGGCGAACAATTCCCAGTACGGGTTGGCAGCAGGTGTGTTTACAACTGACGGTGCAAAGGCCCAGCGGGTGGTTCGCAAGCTGCGGGCTGGCATAACGTGGATTAACACCTACCACCCGGCCTTTGTCGAAGCACCTTGGGGCGGATACAAGCAGTCCGGGTTGGGACGGGAACTTGGGACACAGGGGTACGAAGCGTATACGGAAACAAAGCAAATCAGTACGAATTTGAACGTTCAGCCGTCCGGATGGTATCGGGGCCAAGATGATTGAGGCTGAATAGCAATGGCCGCGCAAGCAAAATGCAGAGGGCTGACGAAGAACAGAGGAGGAGAGTTGAATGCAAACGAGTGACAGAAACTTCATTAAGCTAAACACACCGATTCCGGGACCGAAGGCCGCCGCAATGTTGGAGGAGAGAAAGAAACATGTACCGCGCGGTGTATCCAACACCGTTCCGACATTTGCCGAAACAGCCGAAGGAGCCCTTGTCACTGATGTGGATGGAAACACGTTCATCGATTTTGCCGGAGCCATCGGCACTTTGAATGTGGGTCACCGTCCCCAGGCATTGGTGGATGCGTTAAAGCAGCAACTCGATAAATACCTCCATACAGGATTCAATGTCATGATGTACGAGCCGTACATCCAGCTTGCAGAGAAGCTGAATCAATTGACACCGGGAGACCACGCAAAGAAGACGTTGTTTTTAAACAGTGGTGCAGAAGCGGTGGAAAACGCGGTCAAAATTGCACGGAAGTATACAGGCAGAAAAGCCATTATCTCCTTTGAACGGGGATTTCACGGCAGAACCCTGCTCACCATGTCCCTGACCAGCAAAGTGAAGCCCTACAAATACCAGTTTGGTCCCTTTGCACCGGAAACCTACAAGATGCGTTATCCCTACTACTACCGGGCGCCATATGGTGTCACGCCCGAGCAAGTGGATGAGCAAGTTTTGGCCCAGTTCGAGGAGTTCTTTCTCTCCGAAGTGGCCCCTGAAGATGTAGCCGCAGTCATTCTGGAACCCGTGCAGGGTGAGGGCGGATTTGTGGTCCCGTCCAAGGCCTTCGTCCAAGGTGTGAAGAGGATTTGCGAGAAATACGACATCCTGCTGATTGCAGACGAGATTCAGACCGGATTCGGCCGAACGGGAAAGCTGTTTGCTATGGAACACTTTGATGTGATTCCCGATCTCGTTACTCTATCCAAATCGATTGCCGCCGGCCTGCCCTTGAGTGCTGTCACGGGCCGTGCAGACATCATGGATGCATCGAGTCCTGGTGAAATTGGCGGGACCTACGGCGGCAGCCCGCTGGGTTGTGTTGCAGCCCTTGAAGTGATTAAGATGATGGAAGAGGATCATCTGCCGGACAGAGCGGCAGTGATTGGCGAAAAGATTAGGGCACGCTTTGAAAAGCTGAAAAGCCGGTATGCTTTTATCGGTGACGTTCGCGGCTTAGGTGCTATGTGCGCATTGGAAATCGTCAAAGACCCCGAAACCAAAGAACCCGACAAGGCACTGACAAGTCGCATTATTCAGGCGTGTTATCAGAACGGCGTGATGGTGCTCAGTGCAGGTTTGTACAGCAACGTCATACGGACCCTCAGCCCGCTGGTCATCACAGACGAGCAGTTGGAAGAAGGACTGGACGCCATGGAACAAGCGTTCGCCGAGGTTGCAGGGAGTTAGGGATGTAGGAACGAGGGATCATCAAGTGGTAACGAAAGGGGCGGTGCAGGGTGAAAAAGCAACTGTTTATCAACGGTGAATGGGTCGAGGCCAGCAAGTACGTGGAACTGAAGTCACCCTATGACGGGTCCGTCATTGCAGAGATTCCCGAGGCTGTGCCGGAGGAAGTGGACCAGGCCATTGCTGCAGCTGATGCAGCACGGCAAGTCATGGCGAAAATGCCTGCTCATCAGCGGGCCAGCATTCTGGAGAAACTGGTTCATCTATTTGAAACCCGGGCAGATGAGGCAGCGGAGATTATCGCGACGGAAGCTGCTAAACCATTGAAAACCGCCAAGGGTGAAGTTGCCCGGACCATTCAGACCTATAAATTTGCAGCCGAAGAAGCGAAGCGTATCCACGGTGAGACGGTGCCTTTGGACGCAGCACCCGGCGGGGAAGGCCGCATGGGTTTCACAGTCCGTGAACCGTTGGGTGTCGTGGGGGCTATTACGCCCTTCAACTTCCCCATGAACCTAGTGGCTCATAAGGTTGGACCTGCCATTGCAACCGGGAACACCATTGTCCTGAAACCGGCCAACCAAACACCGCTGTCCGCATTTTTTCTGGCAGAACTTCTGGAAGAGGCCGGGTTGCCGAAAGGCGCACTGAATGTGGTGACAGGCAGAGGTTCTGTCGTCGGGGAGCAGATTGTGAAGGACAGTCGTGTCAGTATGATTACCTTCACAGGCAGCCCCGGTGTGGGCATCGGGATCCGCAACAAGGCTGGGTTGAAGCGTGTGACCTTGGAGCTTGGATCCAATTCGGCACTGATTGTGGATAACCATATTGACGTGGACAAAATCATCAATCGGTGTGTGACAGGCGCATTCTCATTCCAGGGCCAGGTGTGTATTTCGCTGCAGCGCATTTATGTGCACGAAGGTGTGTTTGATACTTTTGTGGAGCGGTTCAAGGAGGAGACGGAGAAACTGCAAGTGGGCAATCCGCTTGACCCTGGCACAGACGTTTCGGCCATGATTACCCGGGCCGATGTAGACCGGGCCATGGATTGGATTCGGGAAGCCCACGAAGGCGGAGCTGAAGTTGCCGCAGGGGGTGTAGGTGAGGACGGCATCTTGTATCCGACAGTCCTTCTTCACTCCGAGAACACCATGAAAGTGTGTTGCAACGAAGTGTTCGCACCGATTGTTTCGATTAACAAAGTGGCCTCTATCCAGGAAGCCATCGACAAGGTGAACGATTCCCGGTACGGGCTGCAGGCAGGTATTTATACCGACAATGTTCACACAGCATTCGACGCAGCGGAGCAACTGCATGTAGGAGGCGTGATGGTGAACGACATCCCGACATTTCGCGTGGACAACATGCCATACGGTGGAGTCAAGGAAAGCGGAACAGGCCGTGAAGGTGTGAAGTACGCTGTGGAAGAGATGACAGAACTGAAACTGGTCGTGTTTAACCGGAACTAGTTTGCAGGGCTGGATGGGGGCTGTGACGAGATGGCGCCCACAGAGGAGGAAGAGGAAGAGGAAGAGGAAGAGGAAGAGGAAGAGGAAGAGGAAGAGGAAGAGGAAGAGGAACGGATGAGGAACGGATGAGGAACGGATGAGGAACGGATGAGGAACGGATGAGGAACGGATGAGGAACAGCAGCCCACACGAGTCTATTGGAACATCTATACGTTGTTCATCGGGAATAGACTCCTCAGGGATGCTTAAAATTGAAATTCTGGACAGATGGGAAGGCCAACTTGGGTTAAGCTCTCCGCTGGTGCTTATTTTCGTGATTTGTGCAGATTTGCGGTGGATAAGCCCCTGTGGGATCTCTATTTGGCCGACGGCCATCGGATATGGCGGCCCGACTGCCGATAAGCTCTCCGCTGGTGCTTATTTTCGTGATTTGTGCAGATTTGCGGTGGATAAGCCCCTGTGGGATCTCTATTCGGTCGGCGGTGACCGGATATGGCGGTCGGACTTGCGGATAAGCTCTCCGCAGGTGCTTATTTTCGTGATTTGTGCCGATTCCCGGTGGATAAGCCCCTGTGGGATCTCTATTCGGTTGGCGGTGACCGGATATGGCGGCCCGACTGCCGATAAGCTCTCCGCAGGTGCTTATTTTCGTGATTTGTGCCGATTTGCGGTGGATAAGCTCCTGTGGGATCTCTATTTGGCCGCCGGTGACCGGATATGGCGGTCGGACTTGCGGATAAGCTCTCCGCAGGTGCTTATTTTCGTGATTTGCGCCGATTTGCGGTGGATAAGCCCCTGTGGGATCTCTATTCGGTCGGCGGTGACCGGATATGGCGGCCCGACTGCCGATAAGCTCTCCGCAGGTGCTTATTTTCGTGATTTGTGCCGATTCCCGGTGGATAAGCCCCTGTGGGATCTCTATTCGGTTGGCGGTGACCGGATATGGCGGCCCGACTGCCGATAAGCTCTCCGCAGGTGCTTATTTTTGTGATTTGTGCCGATTCCCGGTGGATAAGCCCCTGTGGGATCTCTATTCGGTTGGCGGTGACCGGATATGGCGGCCCGACTGCCGATAAGCTCTCCGCAGGTGCTTATTTTTGTGATTTGTGCCGATTTGCGGTGGATAAGCTCCTGTGGGATCTCTATTTGGCCGACGGCCATCGGTCGCGACGCCGGCTAGTCGGCCATCGGCCCCCTCGACGCCCTGGCCTGACAGTCGCTGTTGAAAAATCATAAAGGAGAGGGGCAGGTGTCCATTCACCTGCCCCTTCCTAATGTGTACTTCCTTATGAATTCAGTGTTTCAATCATGATGGATATGAGTTATCCCTGCGCAAATCTGCATTTGCATTTGCATTTGCATTTGCCTGCTTGCCTGCTTGCCTGCTTGCCTGCATGCCTGCATGCCTGCATGCCTGCATGAATCTGCTTGTGTGTGTTCCTGCATCTTGCTCAAGTCTGATATGCGGCGACGATTCCGACGAATGGTCGTTAAACGTAGGGTGTCGCGATGGACGGAGTACGGTTCGCAATAAATTCAGGACGACGGTTTCGGCCGGAGAAGGGTTCGACCAGTTGGTTGTTGATGCTGTTAAAGACCATGAATACATTGCGCCTCGGGAAGGGCGAAATGTTGCTGGCGGAGCCGTGCATGGTGTTGCATTCGAACATCAGCACCGATCCCCTTTTGCCCACAGGCATATCGATTCGGCTCATCTCGACCAACTTACGCATGCTGTTGTTGTCCGGAACGCCCAGTTCCTGCTTGCGCAAGGAGGTCTGAAAGTGATTCTCCGGGGTTTCGCCAACACAGGAAACGAAATAATTTTGCGATCCCGGTATAAGCATGAGCGACCCATTATACGGCATGTTGTCGTCCAGTAGAATGGAGAAGCTGACCGCACGCATGCGAGGCATTCCGTCCTCTACATGCCACGTCTCAAAATCAGAGTGCCAATAGAACTCCTTGCCTACAAACCCTGGTTTAAAATTAATACGAGACTGATGAATGTACACATCACTGCCCAGTACTTGCTCAGCGGCTTCACGGACGCGCGGGTCTTGTGAGACTTTTTCAAATAGTGGGTTATTTCTGTGGATATCAAATACGGAGCGAATCACTTTCCCAGAAGGTTCGCGAACGACTTCCGGGCTCTTGTCATCTGCTCTGTCTCGCCAAATGACTTTGAGCTCGTCCAACATTTTGTCGACTTCCGGTTCAGAAAAGAGATTCTCAAGGAGCAAATATCCACTTTGCTGATACGACTTTAGCTGTGACTCGGTCAAACGCCCCTGTTGTAGCTTATCCCATTCTCCGTGCAAAACGGGATCCTTTCGGTCAGTAATGGTGGCTTGCCCTCCGATTCGGGATGGATACAGGTCTGTCATCATTCCACACTCCTCATCAATAGTAGATTTGTTGGTTGATTGAATTGGATCTATGGAGGTAAATCTTGGTTGTAAGCATTAGCATTTGCTGATGAACAGTGGTATCGCAGTCAATCTTGGCAGTAGAGGCTTCATCTTGGCGGTCGAGGTTCTATCTTGGCAGTAGAGGCGTACCCAAGTTGCCTGGATTCCTCGCAGGACCCACTGGTTCAATTCATGCCATAGCTGCCTCCAAGGTGAAATGAGCCAGCCGGTTGGCGGCGACGATTACTTTCCTTTGTTCGACACTTGAGAACGAAGGAACGCAACCGCTGTACGCACAAACCGGCTGTCGGCGACTCTAAATTGGAGTACAGCTGTGATTCTACGAAGACGGATCAGCCAATAACAAATAGAAGGTTGTTAATAAATAGCTAGTCTTGCAACAGCGGATACGCACCTTCCTCGTCATGGGTTTCGCGCCCCGTAACAGGAGGATTAAACACGCATACCATCCGAACATCGGTTTCGGGACGGACCTGATGTTTATCTGCATTGTTGAGCACATACAGAGTCCCGGGTTTCAGTTCATGCACTGTGCCTGAAGCAAGGTCTTCTATCTCACCGTGACCTTCAATCACGTAGACAGCTTCAATGTGATTCTTGTACCACATGTTGGTCTTGGTACCGGCTTTCATAATCGTGTCGTGAAGTGAAAATCCTACTTTGTCCTTGCTGAGAAGGAGCCGTCGGCTGTTCCACGTTTCACCGTGGACGTCTGCTTCAGTATTTACAATGTCATCCAATTGTTTTACAAACATTTCGTTGTTACCTCCTGTGTGTCGATTCTGTTTGTGATTTGCTTGCGGCGTTTATGACAAGCTCCCTAGTTTATAACTTGCTCCCTGATTGATAGCCCGGAACTTGCTGTAGGGCGTTTGTCACAAGGGTCTGTTACAGGGCTTTTGCACAGTGACGGATGCTGTCTGCCAGAATGTCGAGGCCTTGCTTCAGTGCCTCGTCGTCAATGGTAAGGGGTGGTAATAGCTTTAACACTTCGCTGTCGGCACCGGAAGTTTCAATTATCAGACCCCGTTTAAATGCCTCGGCGGCAATTTTATCCGCCAGACCAGGCACACCGCATTCGACACCGTAAATCATGCCGCGGCCGCGCACTTTGCCTTTCATAGCCGCTGTGCCGTCGACCATTTTCTCCAACTCCGCACGAATCATATTGGAGCGCCGTTTTGTTTGTTGTTCGAGCTTGTCGTCTTCCCAGTAGGAAAGCGCCTCTTTTGCTGTAACGAAAGCTGGATTGTGACCTCGGAATGTTCCGTTGTGTTCACCCGGCTCAAACACGTCCAACTCTGGACGAATCAGTGTCAACGCCATTGGCAGCCCGTAACCGCTGATGGATTTAGATAGGCAGACAAAGTCGGGTTTGATGCCTGCATCTTCGAAACTGAAGAACGATCCCGTTCGCCCACAACCCATCTGCACATCATCCACAATCAACAAGATGTCGTGCTTACGGCAGATAGCTTCCACTTTTTGCAGCCATGCTGCGCTGGCAACGTTTACGCCGCCTTCACCCTGAACCGTTTCAACGATGACTGCTGCAGGAAGATGGACTCCGCTTCCGCCGTGCTCCAACATTTTGTCCAGCCATTCACTTGTATCTATCCCGTCATCAAGATAGGTGTCATATGGAACGGAGACCGTGTTCGACAGTGGGACGCCGGCCCCTTCTCGTTTAAAAATGTTTCCGGTGATGGAGAGAGAGCCTAAAGTCATTCCATGAAAAGCGTTTGTAAAACTGACAATGCCAGTTCGACCAGTTGCTTTTCTGGCAAGCTTCAACGCGCTCTCAACAGCGTTTGTGCCTGTCGGACCAGGAAACATGACCTTGTAATCAAGATTGCGGGGTTTAAGGATAACATCGTGAAACGCTGTGAGGAATTCCGCTTTTGCTTTCGTGCCCATGTCGAGGCTGTGAACAATTCCGTCCTCTTGTATATATTGGAGTAAGCTGCGTTTGAGGCGTTCGTTGTTGTGGCCGTAGTTCAAAGCCCCGGCGCCGGCAAAGAAATCAATATAGGATTTGCCTTCGCTGTCGTACAAAGTGTGACCTTTCGACTTCTCAAAAACTGTCGGGAAACTGCGAACGTAACTGCGTACATCAGACTCGAGTTCTTCAAATACTTCTAGTGACGATGCGGGTTTCTCAACTTCCAATACGGATTTCATTTATAGTACCTCCTTGGTTTTTCAGTCAATCGGTGTGACGGGTGTTTCGTCTCACTGTGGCCACATTTACTGTGATCCGCATCTGACTGTTACAATTTATTCCAAGACAGATGGACAAACGTTTACATGGAATAGCAAGACGGGTCGCAAAATTCTGAACTAGAGATGATGCGCTGTCTCTGCGTGAAACGGCCCAATCACAAAGATCCGTTCGTTTTCATGCCCATCTGGCGGTAACAGTTGTGCTCTAAATTGACCTACGACTTCAAGGCGGGTTTGGAGATTATCGGCCAATCGGCGGAACATGGCTTCAGATGCCTTATTGTCGGGAGAAACTGTCGTTTCAACATACTGAACCTGCTTGCAAGCTTCACGTTGCAACAACTTGCTTAGCATATTTGACGCGACGCCGTAACCGCGGTAGCGCTCGTCGACAGCAACCTGCCAGACGAACAGTACATTCTCTCGATTGGGGACGATAAAGCCAGAGATATACCCAATAACGCGATTATCGTGCTCGCTGACAATACAGGTTTCTCCAAAATAGTTCGACATCATGAGGTATGAATAAGAAGAATTGACGTCGAGCACACCCGTCTTCTTGACTAATGACCAGACTTGGGGTGCGTCTTCAATCCGGGGCTGACGATATGCAACAGGCAAGGTTAGTTCTGGACTTCGAATACTCATCACAATTGGTTAAAGACCTATAATGCGAGAACAAAAATGTCGTATACGGACCGTGTATACTCGTCCCGCAGATCCTAACCGAATCCCACCTCCTACGCATTGTCAGATCTAGTGCTGTCCGTAAACTGTATACGCTGACAGATGCGAAAAGTTCGTACACACATATTCTCCCTGCAAATCGGTTTAAACTCAACCGGACTGAACAGAGCTTATTAGAGATTATTGCTCCTTAGTGTATATACAGCTCGGTGATCGAGATCATTCATGCAAATCCTCCCACATATAAGCTGATGCGAGCTTATCCTTGACCGGAAAATATTGAGAATCAATATTCGTCCTAAATGCCAGTACTCCAGTCCATTGCGGCGGAATAGTCTGAAACAGGGGGAATGTACATGTATAGTGGTCTCTCGCATTTAAAGTGTTCAAAATGCAACAAGGTTTATTCAGCCAACGAAAGGCAGCAAACGTGCCAGTGCGGTGCACCTTTATTGGCTCAGTACGATCTCGATGCCATTCGCACAGCGCTCAGCAAAGAACAAATCCGGACCCGAGAAGCTTCCTTCTGGCGATACCATGAGCTGTTGCCTGTGACAACCCCAGACAATGTTGTTTCATTGGGAGAGGTCATGACGCCGTTGGTGCGGCTTGATGGGCTGGGAAAAGAGATGGGCATACCGAAACTTCTGGTTAAAAATGAAGGGGTACTTCCTTCAGGCACCTTTAAAGCCCGCGGTGCAGCAGTTGGGGTGGCCAAGGCAAAGGAACTCGGTGTTCAGGTGTTGGGTATTCCTACCAATGGGAATGCGGGAGCAGCTTGGGCGCTCTACGGTGCTCGCGCAGGAATCTCGGTGTCTGTGGTTATGCCAAAATATGCTCCTGAACCTGCCAGAAAAGAAACCGTATTTGCAGGGGCCAGATTATTTACAGTCGATGGAACCATAGCCGATGCTGGCAGGTTAGTAACCCAGGCTGCACAAAAATACGGGTGGTATGAGGTCTCTACGCTGAAAGAACCTTATCGACTGGAAGGGAAAAAGACCATGGGAATTGAGCTCGCAGAGCAATTCGGATGGTCTGTTCCGGATGTCATCGTCTATCCTACCGGCGGCGGAGCAGGAGTCATTGGAATTTACAAAGCTTTAAAGGAACTGCAGGAAATGACCTGGATTGGACCGAAGTTGCCTCGGATTGTGGTTGTCCAAGTATCTGGCTGCGCACCGTTAGTGAAGGCTTTCAACGCTGGCAAGACGGTGTCTGAACCGTGGGATGACCCGCACACAGTGGCTGTTGGGATGTCGGTGCCAAAGGCCCTGGGTGATTTTTTGATACTGGATGCCGTAGCTAAGACGTCAGGCACGGTCATTTCTGTCACTGATGAAGAGTTACTTCGTGAGCAGAGTCAGATTGGTATTCGGGAAGGCCTGCACGTCTGTCCTGAAGGGGCCGCAGCTATGGCTGGTGCCCGAAAGTTGAGAGAAGCAGGGTGGATTCGTGAGAAGGAAACAGTGGTGGTTTTCAATACGGGATCGGGCCTGAAATATACCTACCAGCAAAAAAATTCAGGGCAACCGATAGATGCCGGCGGCTCACTTCCTGACATGCCAGTCCGCGTATTGAAATGACAATGAAAATGAAAACAAAAATGAAAACAAGAAGACATAGAAACTCCCCCGGAGTACCCGTCAGACCAATTCAGCAAAGGCTGAGAAGCCTGGTGTTGGTACTCAGGAGGAGTTATGCCTGAGATTGAACCTTATCTTTTGCTAATTTATTTTATCGTCACTAAAAGTCACCTAAAGTCACCTAAAGTCACCTAAAGTCACCTAAAGTCACTTAACGTACGTCACTTATCTATCCAATCCAACTAGAAAACCAGCCTAAGGTTTTCGCAAAGGCACTGCGGCTTGCTTTTACATTGTAGGAGCGGCGTGAGTCGTTAAAGAACGCGTGGTGCGCTTGTTCATAGACCGTGTACTCAAAATCTTTGTTGTGTTGGGTCATTTGCTGGGAAAATGCGGGGGCGCCTTTCGTCAGTCGTTCATCCAACTCTCCATAGAAAGCACGAACCGGGCAATTGATGTTTTGAATCAGTTCATCCTTGGGAGGACGTCCGTAGAACATGACTGCGCCCTTCAAGTTTCTGTCGTGAGCCGCGAGATGTGCGGACAGGGCACCGCCCATGCAAAATCCAACAGAGACTATTCCTTGTCCTTGGGTACTTTCGTTTTCTTCACGTAAGAACTGTGCTGCTGCTAACACTTGCTCTGTATAGTTGTCGGGGCTAAGCCCTCCAAACAGCTTGCCAAAGGTTTCGCCGACCCTCTGCGGTTCATCTCCGGGCAGTTGTTGAAGGGCTTTGTTTCGTTCCTCTTCACTGTGCCAGGCTGTGGGCGGCATTGTTTCGAGAAAACTTTTGACAGCATCAATTCGGCTCGGTTCAAGTCCTGGCTTGCGTTCTCCGCTTTCCGAATAGAGGTCGGGTGCCATGGCAGCGTAACCCGCTTGAGCGAAGCGCCGTGTTACGTCTTGAATGTGTTCATCTACGCCCCAAACTTCCTGAAACACAATGACTGCCGGCAGCGGCTTTTGCGCCTGCTCAGGAACCGCAAAATACCCGGAATACTGCTCGTGCTTTCCGTAGTGAATCCACTTGTTCATTAAACCCATGGTTCGAACCTCCTTTTCTTAGCCTAGATATAACATAGATTGCCCCCAAACCAAAATTTCGTAGGAAACTTGAAAAAGTTTAGTCTTTGAACTTCTGAGGGGCTATTGTTATGGCTTGTTTTCCGAGTTGATCCCATGCCTTAATAAAAGGACCAATTGGGACTTTCTCAGCAGCCAACCCACCCTTTAGCGGGTTGTTCACATACACGTCTTCTTTGTTGTAGCCAACCAAAAGGACCGCGTGTTCGTCCCATGTAGCATGAACCATACCTTCTGGGCTCTGCCAAGTAACCCAAGAGTTCGTCGGCGCAAAGTTATATGTATCCCAAACTTCTACAGGTGTTCCGTTCGCCACGATTTTTTCCAAGTCTTTAAAGGACATTCCGGTCAAATCCAATCCGCGCCCTGGCAGAACCTCGTTAACGAGTTTTGTTAAAGGACCGTGATAGATAGCATATCCGTATTTTGTTACGCTGCCGACGAAGCCTACGTTCGGATTTCCCCACGAGACAATCTGTTGGTTCTGATTCATCACAAGCGGCGTTTTGTCTTTCGGTTCTTCTGCGGCCAAACTCATCTTGCTGACCGGATGCTTTTCAAATTCCAATAGCATCGCCAGACTTGTGACTTCACATCCATTCTTGAGCTGTGGCAACTGCGCTATGGCTGGTACCTTAATGAGTGCCTGACTTGTCATCGGCTTTTGCATCATTTGCTGCAAGATATCGTGCCTGTTCGGAATTTCATATGGTCCCGCACCACTCTTGCTTTTGAGTCCGCTGCCTCCCGAAATTTTCACGGTGACATTTCCTGACTGTGGGTGCGAGGGGGTAGCTGAGTTTGTATTACCGGTTTTCGACTTTGATTGCTGTGAATGCCCCGTCGTGCTTCCCCCCGTTTGCACCTTTGGGGAAGAAGGAGGAGACTGACTCGAGATGAGTGCAGAATTAGAGTTGGACAATCCTGATACCCTGTTACCAGTAGCTGACGGGTTTGTGGAGTAGATGTTGTAATGACTGACCTTGTGGATGATCCATGCGGCCGTGGTTCCCCCTCCGAGGACAGCTAGAGCGAGTGTGGCCGCAGCCAAACGGCGTGTACCTTTGCTGCGTACTTTATAAGCGTTGGGTGGGATTTTTGAATACTTAGCCTGCTTGTTGTATTGTTTCTGGTATTTTTTCTTGTTTCTCATGTTTCACCCTCCCCAAGCTCCAAGCACCAACAGTTTGCATCACCAGAAAACTTCTATGTTGTGCTTCTAGACTTGTGAATTTTCACGCGAGATTACATTGCCTTTACAGTAAGGTTACGTCCTTTACAGTAAGGTTACATTGAGTAAGACGAATTCATACCCAATTGTGTGACAGATTTATATGTAAATGCAGTTCACGAGAGTTCTGCCCATGTTAGGGGACGAGTGTATCGCAGCGGTGTAGTTGGCAGTTGAAGTTTCGTCAGATTCATACGTTATTACGTAAAGCGAATCAGATATAAGTTTACAGTATGATGCAGGTCATGAAAACCATGTTATCTAAATTGGGCATGTTAAACTGAATTGAAAAAGCGGAATGGAAATTGTGCCAGTAACGCAGGGCAAAACAGTGCCGGAGAAAACAATCAGCGGGAGTATGAAGAAGGGAGGTTGTAATGGAATGGACTACAGAATTGTCTCACTATGTCCGAGCAATACCGAACTCATTTATGCACTTGGGTTGGAACAATTTCTTGTGGGGGTCGACAACTACTCAGATTTCCCAACTCACGTGGTTCAAGACCTCCCTCGTCTTGGTCCAGACTTGCACGTTGATGTCGAGGCCGTAACAAGATTAGAACCCCATCTTGTTGTATCATCGCTGTCTGTGCCAGGGATGGAGCACGTGGTTGATTCGGTCAATCAGGCTGGATTAAATCAGATTGTCTTAGCTCCTCATAACTTAGAGGATATATACAGTGACTTGCGAAATTTGGACAGGAGTGTCCCGGAGTCCATACAGCATCGAGACGCAAACGCTGTAATTGCCAGTTTGCAGCAGAGAGTTCAGCGCATTGAAGATTGGACAAAGTCCAAGGTTGAGCGATTCGGCCGACCAAAACTCTATTGGGAGTGGTGGCCCAATCCGGTGTTTTCACCTGCCGCAGACAACTGGCTCACGGAAATCAGCAGACTGGCCGGAGCTGAGAACATCTTTGCAGACGTCGACGGGGATTCAGTTCAAGATGACGGATCACGAGTCCTTGAAAGCAATCCAGACTGGTTTTTGGCAGTCTGGACAGGCGTACCCCAGCACAAAGTACCAGTGAAGAAGATTATGGAGCGAGGGGAACCATGGAGTGATATGACTGCCTTGCGAGAAGGGCAAGTTTACATTTTGTCTGAGGGGCTATTCTGCCGCCCGTCACCTCGGCTTGTCGACGGTCTGGAACAAGTAGTCGGATTGTTATATCCCGATGCTGTCTCCCAATTAGGCTTGATGCAGCCTGAAAAGTACAGTTCCATACGGGCGGCCAACGGGAACTGGCTGGGAAAACCGTGAACACCTGAAGGAGCACTGAAGGAGCACTGAAGGAGCACTGAAGGAGCACTGAAGGAGCACTGAAGGAGCAGCAGTGTTTGTAGGGGGAGAGCGGTGCATGGCGGAGCAAGCAGTGTTTGCTTGCGTGTGGAACGTGTATGAAGTCTGTTCCGGAAGCAGGGAACAGACTTCATAGGCGAATCAGAGGCAGCGACAAAGCACACAGCAGGGGCAAGCAAAGTGACTCAAAAGAGATGTAAGCAATAAACACAGAGACTGGCAGCAGGTGCCCTGTGGTTCAGCAGAAAAGGATCAGGTCGGTACACCTATTTCCAGACATCATCAGCAATGCTGACAACGTGCCTCAATTTAGCCCACTGCTGGTCTTCAGTTAAGAGGTTGCCTTCTTCTGTGGACGCAAATCCGCACTGCGGACTCAGGCAAAGCTGATTGAGTGGCACAAATTGACTGGCTTCATCAATTCGGCGCTTAATCTCTTCAGCGGCTTCTAGTTCTCCGGATTTCGATGTGACGAGACCAAGCACAATCCGTAAATCGGAGCGTTGAACGAAGCGCAGCGGTTCGAAACCTCCGGCTCTGTCCGTGTCGTATTCAAGGAAGAAGCCGTCTATGTTGAGGTTTCCAAAGAGTGTTTCTGCAACGGGTTCGTAGCCCCCGGAGGAAATCCAAGTCGAACGAAAGTTCCCTCGGCAAATATGCATGGTGATGGTCAAGTCGTCAGGGCGGTCTGAAACAGCTTCATTGATAGTCTTGGCGTACAGTTTTTTCATTCTGTCAGGGTCTAAGCCGCGAAGACGCATGTCTTTAAGTTGTTGGTCAGAGCAAAAATACGCCCAAGATGTGTCGTCAAGTTGTAAGTAGCGACAACCCGCATCATAAAAAGCACCAATTGCCTTCTTGTAGGTCTGAGCTAAATCTTGGAATAAGTCGTCCTCATTCTGATAGAGGTCTGTATCCAGAGTTCCTCGCAAATGCAGCATGCTCGGGCTTGGGATTGTCATTTTAGCAGTGTGACTGCCGGCAATTCCATTTAAGAATTTGAAGTCCTCAATCATGGGGTGAGTGGTGAAATCCAGTTTACCGACAACTTTTATGGCATGTGATTTAGTCTGTTGATTATGGAATTGAATTCCGCTGTCTGTATCAAATCCTTCTACTCCGTCCAGCCCTTCAAGGAAATCAAAATGCCACCAAGCACGCCTTAGTTCCCCATCAGTGACCGTTTGCAAACCAATTTCCTTTTGCTTCTCTACAATCCTGGTGATTTCCTCATTTTCTACTTTTCGCAGTTCTTCTTTGGATATTAATCCGTTTTGCCTCCGAAGCCTAGCTTCCTTCAGTCCATTGGGTCTCAACAAGCTTCCTACTTCATCCGCACGAAATGGGGGCTTCAGTAATTTTCTTGTATTGGGCATCGCACATCCTCCGTTTGCTTAAGATTGAGTATATGGTTGTCATGTTGTTCATAACTATTGTGACGCATTCCTGCAATTACTACAAAAATGACGACAGACTTCTTCGCCTCCTGAAGTGTTCGCGATTTACAATGCCGGGTGTAGGCTGGTTTCGAGGGATCTTGTAACGAGATCGTCTGGAGGAGCTTATAGCAAAGACTATCAAACTTAAAGATTTCTTAATAGACTTCAAGTAGAGTTAAGCGCAGTTCTTGCCGTTTTGGTGTACAGTAGTAAATAGAAAAAGGCATTGAGAGACAAGAGCATAGAAGGCGGCAAGCAACTGTACTTTCGAGCAGGAGACCACGGACGTTCTGCTTGGAAGAAGCACAAAGATGTTGACTTGCCGTTAGGGGAAGAGGGAACCGTTTAGGGGAAAAGGGTTCCCTTTTTTTTATGTTTTCGATATGCTGACGTAAATTATGTTTGCCGGAGGGGACGCAGTGGCTGGTAATTTTAGTGAAGTACAGACCAAAATTCGCGGGTGGTTAATTCTTATCGGTATTGTGCTGTGGGTTGATGTGATTCTTTACTCAGTGGACTTCATTGCAGGATTGTTGGTATCCCACAAGTTGTTGTTTACGACGCCGTATGAGGTCCAAGCGGCTGATTATTTTATTAATGCAGCCGCAAACATCGTCATACTGTTCTTATTTATGAGCAAGAAAAAGTCGTTTGTAGGGTGGATGCTTGCCTATCAAATTTACTCCATTGTTGTGGAACTGGTAATTGTCGTTCTTAATATCGTTCATCACATTGGCTTCTGGAAGGAACTTGTTGCACTGATTATTCCAGTGGCTATTTTGCTGTATATTGTCCGCTCCGAGCGAGTGAAAAAAACCTTTGTGCATTGATTGAATGAGTTGAGTTGTGAAGAACAAGTTACGAAGCAGACCAGATCTAAAATATGACATTAGCTACCCTCACATTTGCTCCACCTCTCTCTCCCGAGGAAGTCGTGCTCGGTCGGCATTTCAGTAAATGTCAAGAAAATACAGGTGGAGTTTCTAAATAGATTGGCATCCCGTTCAGATAGACCCAAAACTCAGTCTAAAAGTGTTGGCTTGGCCGGTTCAAGGTCAAGCCGGAGACGGTGGGGTACTGTGTCCCTCGGTTTAGTGCCTCCAAAGATCCTTATCGTCGGAGGGGGAGCACCATTGTGATCCCAAGGATCCTTAATGCCACCTAGCCCGCGGAATTAGTGTCATAAATGGACACTAATGTCGGGTGAGGCAGAAGGGAGCGTGGGTGTTAAGGAGCAAAGGGATCCCTATTTCGGAGGGCCTGCTGGCGATAGTGATCGAATCGATCACTATCCTGTGGCGGGTATGGAGATAAGGATCAAAAGGATCACTAATCAACGGGCTGCCAGCGGCCCAGGGGCCTGCGCCGACTCTGCGCCCACGTGTCCGTCGCGGTGGCTACCAAATTCGTCCTATTATTAGGGTGTAACTTCAATTTCTGCAGTTTACCACTTATTTTTTCGTACGATCCCGTTGATCTACCGGGCCTCGCTGGCTGTGGTGGCTGGCCCCGCTGCTGCTGTTCGGGCGGGGCTGGGCGATTAGTGCCTCCAAAGATCCTTATCGTCGGAGGGGCTACGCCATTGTGATCCCAACGATCCTTAATGCCACCTGGCCCGCGACATTAGTGTCATAAATGCACACTAATGCCGGGTGAGGCAGAGTGGCGGGTGGGTGTTAAGGCGCAAAGGGATCCCTATTTCGGAGGGCCTGCTGGTGATAGTGATCGAATCGATCACTATCCTGTGGCGGGTATGGAGATAAGGATCAACGGGATCACTAATCAACGGCGCAGCCAGCGGCACCGACTCTGCACCCCCCGTCTCTGTCGGAGCGCCTGTAAAATTCATCCTATTATGAGGGTGTAACTTCAATTTCTGCAGTTTACCACTCAGTTTTTCGTTCGATCCCGTTGATCATCCGCGCTTTGCTGGCTGCTGTTCGGGCGGGGCTGGGCGATTAGTGCCTCCAAAGATCCTTATCGTCGGAGGGAGAGCGCCATTGTGATCCCAAGGATCCTTAATGCCACCTGGCCCGCGGCATTAGTGTCATAAATGGACACTAATGCCGGGTGAGGCAGAGTGGAGGGTGGGTGTTAAGGAGCAAAGGGATCACTATTTCGGAGAGCCTGCTGGTGATAGTGATCGAATCGATCACTATCATGTGGCGGGTGGGTGTTAAGGAGCAACGGGATCACTAACCAGCGTAAGCGCCGACAAATGCGCGAAGGCTTGCGTCCGATCGCGTTGCCCTATTGCCCTCGCTGCGTCTCACGCGCAGCCGACTGCCGTTGAGGGGGGCGCGTCAAAAGCCCGTATTCTCGTATTCTCGTATTACAAGGTCGCGAGGTAGTTAATCAACTTGGCAGCATCAAATGACCCGAGCCCGGTACAGGCATCCCAGCCTGTTGTAGCGGCATATCCTTCTACACCATCAAAAGAATTGTTCCCGGTTGTAATGTCGTTGTAACTGGACAGTGCGTTTTGTGCATACAATGCTTGCCCAACTCCAGAAAGGGGTGTTTTGTTCTGCGCTGCCCGATTTTGATTGGCTAAGGCAATGATTGCAGCGAAGACAGGCGAAGACACGGAGGTGCCGCCGACTACGGCTGGTTGGCTTTGGAAGATGATTTGGTAGCCTGTAGCGGGATCGGCATTGCAAGCTATGTCAGGAATACCTCTTCCAGAGGGAGTAACAGAGGTCCCGTTCACAGTCGTACCGGTAATCCCGCTTTGAGCGGATGGGAGCGGAAAGATAGAGCTAAAACCACCTCCGCTTGCACCACCGTTTTGCGGCCCATTGTATGTCCAGGCGGATTCTGAACCGTCGGGTTGAAGAGATGTACCGCCAACCGCCACGGCATGAGGTACGGATGCTGGAGCGTCCGCGTGTTTTACCCTTGGACCGTTGGGATTGTGAAGGCCGTATGCACCGTCATCACCAGACGAGACGCAGACTGTGATGCCTTTCAAATCCAGTTGACGAATTAATTCATCCCACTTTTGAATATCAGAAGACGGGAACGAAGTTTCTGCGTCGCCGTAGGAAATGGAGAGAACGGAAGGGTGGTGCTGCGTGTCGTTCAAAATATACGTCAGCGATCGCGTTACAGCAGCGGCAAACTCTCCATAGGTCTGTCCGCCGTTTGCTTCGTACACAATGATGTGCGCAGCAGGTGCCATTGCACCGGCCCACTGCAGGTCAAGGGTTGCCTCTTCGTCTGACGGCCGAACGCCTCCGTCGTTCCTGGTACCGTCTACGGACACAAAGGTGACAGACGGGGTGGGGATGTTGTGGGCATTCCAGAACTGAGTTGCGTCACGCAAGTTGTATCCGTTGGAAAACTCTAAAATTCCAATAGTCTGACCCGTTCCGTCTAGCTGAGCGGGAACGTTGTATAGTTGCTTAATATCGTTTGGAAAGTAACCCTGGCCATTGTTGGGGACAACTTCTCCGGTCGCAAACAGAATTCTTCGAATGTTCATGAGTAAACCTCCCTTGTTCTATCACGTCTTCAGGATCCGCGCTGGAATTCAAAATTGACTCAATATACAGACGGTGGAGGAGAGACAACAGGGACATGTGTTAAGAGAAATTCTGTAGAACGAGGACTGAGTCCTGCGACATGGTTTCGAAAGCAGCTATTATTAATAAAGACGCGTATACCTAAACGACGATACGAGTCTCCATAAACGCTTGCAGGTCAGCAGGAGACAGGGACTGGCAGAAAAAGTGGCCTTGAATTTCATGGCAACCGAGTTCGCGCAGCAAATCGAGTTGCTGCTCAGTCTCTACACCTTCGGCTATCACAGCAAGTTGACGTGCTTCTGCAATGGCAATAATAGACTTGGCAACGGCCAAATCCTTATCGTTGTCAGTGATGTCATTGATAAATGTATTATCAATTTTTAAACAACTGACATCCAAGTCCTTGAGTAGTCCAAGGGAAGAGTATCCTGTTCCAAAGTCATCAATCGTGATGACAATTCCGAGGGACCGTAAGGCTGTAATGTTTTCTGCAACAATTTTGGAATTGTCTGCTAGTGCTGCTTCTGTAATCTCGATCTCAAGGTTAGCATTCATCTCCGGATATCGGTGCAGTATTGTTTGCACTTCTTGGACAAATTCAGGTTGCTGGAAGTCTGCCGCGGCCACGTTCATTGCGACGCGAAGAGTGTCAGAACCGTCGTGTTTCCACAACAGAATTTGTCTGCAAATCTGGTCCAGCACCCATTCTCCGATGATTCTCGTGATTTTGTTCTCTTTTGCAACAGGAATAAAAGTATCTGGATAAAGTATGCCAAACTTGGGATGATTCCATCGTACTAGAGCCTCTACACTTGCGACATTCCCTGTGTAGGCGTCGATACGAGGATGGTATTCCAAGAAGAACTCGCCATTGGCGGGTGCCGCCCGTAAATCCGCGGCCAATTGCAGGTGATGATTGAAACTCGAATTCATGTCATTTGTGTATATACGGTAGCTTTGTCGTCCGTTTCGTTTAGCGGAGTACATGGCGGAATCGGCGTTTTTCATGAGTTCTTCTGCCGTCAAACCGTGGTGTGGTGCATAAGCGATACCAATACTCAGCGTAAGATAGAAAGTGTGTTCACCCACACGCATGGGCTGTTCGACCGTTTTCATAACAGCCACGGCAGTATCGATAGCTTCATCAGAATGAGTCTGTTCTGGGATGAGCAACATAAATTCATCCCCTCCCATACGCGCCAGGATATGGGCCTCGCTTATACAGCTTTGAATGCGACCGGTTATTAGCTTCAAAACTTCATCGCCCACATGGTGACCAAGAGAGTCGTTAATGGATTTAAATTGGTCTAAATCGAGAAACAATACTGCTAAAGACTCTGATTCACGGTTTAGCCCAGCCAGGGCCAAAGATAATTTGTCGATAAACAGTGTTCTGTTTGCAACTCCGGTCAGTTCGTCATAAAACGCGAGTTGCTTCAGTTTAAGTTGCGCGTTTTCTGACCTTCGCAGCGACGATAGGCGCAGAGTTGAAGCAGCATACGAGACCAATGACATGGTTGTAAAAACGGTTCCCAGGAATAGAACATGTGTCAGGGAGACGCGTGTCGAAAGCGCCGCAACAAACCCAAGTAAGTACGTGATTGTAAAGACTCGCAGTGCGTTTGCATCATCAAATACGAGTATTGTAACGGCAAGACCCATGAGGCAGGAAAGAACCTGAATTGCAGTGAAATGATTAAGCCACGCTCCGTAGATTTCGCAGGAACTAAGCATCGATACCAGGACATAAAATGCCAGTCTATAGTGGCGCTGAACCGTCCGGACCATGATGCGGGAAGCAAAGATGACTACCCCAAAAATCTCCGTGATGACTTCAATGTTCAGCGGCAATACAGCAGCGGGACTGTATATTTTGAGCATGACATTATAAATAGGAAGAAGTACGATAATAAGGAGTGTAAATAACGGATAGCCAAGCATTTCTATTTTGCTGGAATACTTCGGAAATAAAGATAGGTTCATCCTACCTATCACCCCTGCACAGAACTATAACATGGAATATTTTCGCAGAACTCTATGTTATTCTACCATATATCCCTTGACACAACTATATAGGTATGCAGGGAAGTGTGTTCTCATGCAGATATGCAGGGGGAAGTGAGCTTTCATGAAGGGGCTCGCAGGCAACGAGCCCCTCAATGCACGTCTATGCTTTTTGTGGTGCCAAAGCTTTTTTCTTTAGCGTTATGTCCGAAAACGTTCGGACGAAGGAATGAAACTTGTCGAGTTGCGTAGCGTTGATATCGGAGTACTGTGCTGACAAACCCTTCGACTGAGCACTCCAAAGTGCGGGTAGAGACTGTCCGAGTTGCTTCACGGCACTATCTGTGGTGCTGATGCCGTATTTTACGGGTGTCGCGAATTCTGCGCGAATATAGGCTGTTTTTCCCTTATATTTGACAGCGTACATATAGGACACATCCTCAAACAGGTTTCGCTTCCCTTTGAGTTTTGAGGGTGCCAAAAGGACAGCGTAGGTCGTGGCGCTAATTCCCGGGGTTAGAGTGAAAGTGTGTTTGCCGGCAATTTGATCGCCGTGGAACAACATACAGTTGTTGACCCCGTAGCTTTTCATTGCACTGGCATTGTAGGTCCACCACAACTCTGCCATTGCATATTGTCCGTTACTATTGGAGTAGGCAAATGCTGTGCCGTAAGATCCTGGTCCGAGAACGGATGCTTCGTTATACTTGCCCAGCAGTGTGCGGTGATAACCTGGCATGTTCGGCATCAGTTGACTTAAATTATTCGTTGAAACTGTCACGGGAGAGCGAAACGAACCTTCTCCCCAACTGTACAACGGCCATAAGAGAACGGTGAGTGCCAGGCCTGCCGTTATCGTTGTGCCCGCTCGTCCCCACCCAGGAACTGAGAGGTGACCTGTGGCCGACGACGTACGTCCTTTCATGCCAATCGATTTACCAATGAGGGCCAACACGCCCATAATGCCCAGGAATAGAAGCACGCCGATAATGGGGTGGAGAATGCCAAAGGTAAAATTCCCGCCCAGTGTATGAGCTGAGATGAGGAGTACAAACAGTCGCAGCAAATTCATGACAACGGTAAGTACCGTGCCGATTGCAATTAACAGGATTTTTTTAATTGGACCGCCTTTAAAGGCTACAAGAATGACTGGCAGCAGAATCAGCATTGCCAGAAAACTGTCTCCTCCGCTGCATGCACTGGATACTGTGACCAACAGCGTCGATCGTTTGTAGTTAACAAGGTAGTTCCCGTAGGTTCCGGACATCTGTAACCAAGGGACCAAGTGGGCTGCCTTGACAACTGCTGCATTGGCAATTCCGTAGAGGAGCGGGTTTGTATGGTTGACAATGACTGTATAGAGCGGCGGCCAAGCCAAAAGGATATAGGCTAACGGCTTGATCAGCCTGCGGGTTACGCCGATGCCGAACAGCAGCCAAGCGGCTCCCATGCTCCAGAACGGCCAAACCAAAAGGCCGGCATTGTTTGCAATAAAGATGTGCGACCACTCTGTCATGCCTGCAAAAAGCACTGTGCCGGCTAAACCTAGAAGCAGAAAGCCGAGGATAGCATTGAGTTCCGCATCGTCCTTGTAGCGCGCGATGCCCTTCAGTGAGATGGCACCCCAGATAAGTCCAAAGACCGGGATCCAAATCAGGTAGGCGTAAGGAGTGTCCGCCAGCGCATGGTTCCACAGCGGGATTGCGTAGGGCGCAATCGGGACGACACTTACAATCATCCATACCGCAATATAAATGTTAATCCCTTGGCTTAGCTTTCCCTTGTGACGTTGCCGGCCTGTTTCAATCCCGCTTGCTGTTGAACTCATGTCTATCACTCCTTTTTTCGGCGTAAAATACTCATTTGTTGTCTTATGTTTTACGGGCTGACCTGCTTATTGTCTGCAGCTAGAGACTTGATGAAGCATTGGAACTGGACAACAAGGTGGCTCCCATTTGTCGAATAAACCCAATGTAATTGTGCAGATGGACTGTTTGGTTCACACTGACGGGATCAATATGCCGAACCTGGTTGTATTTTCGGTTTACCAGTTTGGCCGCTAGCTCCTTGACAGACTGCGTCGTTGCGGCACTTGGCTTAACGTGGAGCAGTACCGGCGCTGCAGTTTCCATTCGAATATATACTTTTTTTCCGCGGTATGTTGCGTTGTACTCATATACTGTGTCCAGAAAAATGTCTCGGTTTCCTCCTACGTGAAGAGGCGGCAGGTAGATGGCATAGACGTTGGCGGTAATGCCGTTGTCCAGTTTCATAGGTTCGGTCGCAATGATTTTTGAACCGTGGAAGAGCAAACAGTTGTGTTCCGAGTAACCTTTGAGTGTTAGAGGCTGATAAGTCCACCACATCTCGGTTAACGCGTAATCACCCTGAATGGTTGTGTAGGCAGCAGAACTGGTCTTGGCCCCAGGTCCAAGTGTGGACGCTTCATTAAAATTATGGACTTGCCCTCTGTGCCAGCCATTGATTGGCGGCATCAACTTTTCCAATACGCTTGTCTGCAGAAGGACTGGATGTCGCACGGTCCCTGGGCTCTGTAAAAGTAAAGGCCACAATAGAAACGTGAGAACAGCCACTGACAATACGGAACTGGAAAGGCGAAATACACCTGGTCTTTGCAATGGGGTACTTCTTTTAAAACTCACAGCTCGCAGCTGCAAAAGTTTTGCCGTCCATATCACCAGCCCCATCATGACCAAAAACAACAAAACGCCCAGAATGGGATGCAGCAGACCCAACGAAAATTTCACTCCAAACCAGTGAAGTGTGAAGAGGATGAGCCACAACCGAATGACGTTTCCGAGAATCGCTAAGACCGCGGCTAAGACGACGAGCAACAGTTTCTTCCACGGACCGCGGGAGTATGAGACCATTATAATAGGTAGAAGGATTATCATTGCCAGAAAACTGTCTGCACCATTGCACACAGATGTCACGTGAACCAGGGTGCTTATGCCCTTGTGTAGTACAGTATAGTTTCCAGATGATTGCGCTATGGAAATCCAGTCGAACCACCTGGTCAAAACCTGAACACCTGCATTGGCGATTGCGTCAAGAATTGGATTAGTCCAGTGAACAATTTGGCTGTACAGTACGGGCCAACACAATAGCAGATAGACAAGGGGCCTCCAAACAACGCGGGAAATCTTGATGCCGAAGATCCACCATGCCATTGCCAGCGACCACACAGGCCAGAACAGGAGGCCGACACTGTGGCCTACGAAAACGAGATCCCAATGCAATCGTCCAACCACAAGCAGGATACCGACGAACACTGCCAGTACGAGCCCCAACATATAGCTCAGTTCGGAGTCATCATTTGCCGTGTGGTGCCGCCAAATTGACCAGCCCGCCCAAACAAAGGCGAAAGCCGGAACCCAGACGAGATATGAGTACGGTGTATCAGATAGGGTCGCAATCCACAGCGGCTGCGAATATGGAATAAACGGAATAACAGAGGCCATGCCCCAAATGAGAACCCAGACATAAGTATGAAATCCAGTTTGCGTCTTCTGCCGTGTACCCAAAATAGAACTTGACCCTCTCTTCAGTTTCTAAGATAGTTCCACGTTATCTAGTTTGGCTTTTGCTTTCCGCTTTCGGTTCGCATACCACAAGCCAACCATACCCAGTGGAATGAGCGCAGCGAGCGGAGCTTCCGGCAGGGTGTCCACAAGGGGTCCAGCCGTAGACGTGTATTGATACCCGTTACTTTTATAGGACGTGGAAACCCAAACTGTCTCCTTCTGTCCATAGTTCGGCAGCGGAATGGTATACGTGAATGGATGGCCTGGTGAAGGCGTCAAGTTTCCCGTTTCCGATTTTGGATTCGAAGCGCTTGAACTGCCCTGAGGCCCGCCGAGTGTAAACACGAAGGTAAGTGTCTGTGCAGGCTGTAGTTTGTTGTTTAAATTCGGAATTGAAAGTGTAATACTTGTCTGTTTTGAAGATGTGACCACTTTGCTGCTGTAACTATTGTTTGTGGCGGCGAATGCAACGGAAGTCATAAACAAAGAGGAAGCGCCCACAAAGCCAGCCGAAAGCATCAGCAACCGACTTT
This sequence comes from Alicyclobacillus sp. SO9, assembly GCF_016406125.1. Taxonomy (NCBI): domain Bacteria; kingdom Bacillati; phylum Bacillota; class Bacilli; order Caryophanales; family Alicyclobacillaceae; genus Alicyclobacillus; species Alicyclobacillus sp. SO9. The sequence continues at coordinate 481,793 of NZ_CP066339.1, forward strand.
TCATTGGTTTTTCTCCTTCCGTAATGCTTGCATACTGTATGTAACTCTACTATAGCATTTTGCATGCCAGCGCTTTCTAAAGAAAACTTTAAAGCTCTGTAATGCCTTTGTTTGCGCGGTTCTGAGCGAAGTGTCATGAGGGTGACTTCGGCCCTGAAAGCTGATAAACTTGTGCTAGAATCGTCAGAATTCTTGTTTGAACACAACAATGCAAAGGAATGGGAAGTATGGCCAACGGATTAGGGCTGCAACTGTTCGGGTATCGTCGTACGAAGGTGGATCGGCGACTTAAGAGTCTGAAAAAGACCCTTGACGATGCGCAGAAAAACCAGGAAGAACTACAAAAGGCTCTGCAGGATTTGTCTCTACAAGTGAAGACACTGCGAGCTGAGAAGGAAGAGTACGCGGCCGCATTGGCGACGGTGAAGCGTCAACAGCTTGACACGTTTGCAGAAACCCCAACTTCCTTTCCCATGACTGTTATGGTTGGACCCACTGATACAATTGCACCCATTACGGGGCTGATGGACGCCCTTGATGACTGTCCGTATTTAAATGTTCGTTTTCGATTATTTCGAGACGGTGTGTATCGCGTGGACGGTATTGCAACCGACCCAGTGTCGCTGCTGTCTTGGTTGAGAAAGCGGCCGGACGTGCAATTTCTGGACAATGATAAAGGAACGATTCATGTGATGCCGAAGGAAGTTTCTGCGTGATGACTGAGACAGATTTTCAGTCGGAGTATAGCCACAGTTGGAGATGGGATTCAGTTCGGGTCGCGAAACTGTTCGTCTCTTTGCGCCCCTATCGATTGTCTGATGCAACCGGATGGGTCGATCCCGTCAGCAAATCGGCAGCTGCCCTCCTTTCCCTAAATGCATGCCGAACACTTTCCATTCTGCCTTTCGCGAAGCATAATCAGCGTGTTTTCGTAGCCTGTTCCAATCCTGAAAAGGTACAGGACGAACCGACGCTGCGGGAATTAGCAATGGAAACGCATTGTTCCATCGTACTTTGCGGGACTGATTTGGATGACTTGGTGTTCGCTTGGCGGCGACTTGAGGAGCAGCCCGGCACAAATGCAGAGAACCGGCTTGGTGAGATTCTGCTGCAAGAAGGGAAGCTTTCCGGGCAGGAATTGATTGACGCACTGGAGGCTCAGAAGGAAACGGGCAGCCGTGTTGGTGCGATTCTCACGAGCGGAAATTCCTTGACATCATGGGATGTCGCTTTGGCCATTGCGCAACAGCGTAAGATTCCGGTGGTGGATTTGCTGCACCAACCACAGCTTAAGACGATGCTCAACGCCGCGAGTCTCGCACAAGTGTGGGAAAGTGTTTCAGATGAATTCTGGCACAGGCACCTGGTCGTTCCACTGGGCCGAGACGCGACTACTTTAACCGTCGCTATGGTGGATCCGGACGATTCCGAGGCACTCACAGCGCTCACTCAACAGTTTCAGTGCAAGGTTCGTATTTGTGCAGCTGGTTACCGCGATGTCATGTCAGCCCTTGCTGTTAAATACAGTAAAGAACATGAGGAAAGCAGCCGCCTTGCACTGGTTGCCAGACGTCCCGATGAAAGTGCCAGTGTTCGGTTTTCACGAGGGCAAATCGTGACGGCTACTGTGCTCCTGGTTCTGTTTGCCGGAGGCGTTGCCATCCGACCGCTTTGGACAATAGCCTTCGTCGTCATCGTTTTACAACTGATATATGCGGCAAACAACGTCTTTCGACTGTGGCTCATGCAGCGCTCTGCTAAGCAAACGACAGAGTACACGGTGACAAAAGTAGATTTGGCCAAGATTCCGCCGGTTTCGCTTCCGGCTTATACCGTTTTAGTGCCGGTGTACAAGGAAGCTGAAGTACTTCCTGACTTGGTGGAGGCAATTAAGAACTTGCAATATCCAAAAGACCGTCTGGATGTAAAGCTGCTGCTGGAGGAAGACGACGAAGAGACCATCCAAATTGCGAAGGCTTCCAAACTTCCTAATTTCATTGAGATGGTCATTGTGCCGTCTTCCGAACCCAAAACCAAACCCAAGGCATGCAATTACGGGCTTATGAGGGCGCGCGGGGAGTACGTGGTTATCTTTGACGCTGAGGATATTCCTGAGCCGGACCAACTCTTGAAGGCAATCTCTGTCTTCCGACAGAACAAAGACCAGACCCTTGCCTGTGTTCAGGCAAAATTAAGCTACTATAACGCGGAACAGAACATCCTGACCCGCTGGTTCACTGCCGAATACGCCAACTGGTTTGAACTGTCACTGCCAGCACTGTTTTCCCACGACCTGCCAATCCCGTTGGGGGGAACATCCAACCATTTCCGTGCCGATGTGCTCAAGGAGATGGGCGCCTGGGACCCATACAATGTGGCAGAAGACGCCGATTTAGGTATTCGAATGCACAAGCACGGTTACCGCACAGCCATTGTCAACTCAACGACATTTGAAGAAGCTAACGCTGATTTTCTCAACTGGATTCGCCAACGATCGCGGTGGGTCAAAGGATACATGCAAACCTGGTTGGTTCACATGCGTCGTCCAGTGGAACTGCACCGCGCGCTCGGTGTTAAGGGCACAGCCGCTTTTCATATGATTGTGGGCGGCACACCATTTACGTTTTTGCTCAACCCGCTGATGTGGTTTATGACCGTGCTGTGGTTTATTTTTAAGCCTCACTTTATGCATCAGTTGTATGACAACCCAATTTACTATCTGTCTGTTATAAACTTCATGTTCGGGAATTTCGCATTTACCTATGTCAACGTGGTTGGAACCATGCAACGCCAATCCTGGCCCTTGGCGAAATATGCGTTGCTATCGCCGATTTACTGGATTTTCATGTCCATTGCGTCATGGAAAGCTCTTTATCAATTGTTTGTTAAGCCGTCTTACTGGGAAAAGACGATTCATGGGCTGGCGAAGAAAGATGACAAATCTATCACTCAAATACTAACTGTCGGAAGTAATTCCTAACAATGTATACCAGTTGCAGGATGTATACAGGTTGCAGATGGAGCGAATATACATGACGAGTTTATCTCAAACAACTTCATTAGGACCGAATCATGAAAGACACTCGATGCCTTTAATGCAGGAGAGGCAAACCAGAAGTTTGGAAATGCTTGAGCCCTTCATTTTGTCTTTCCTGGCGTTCTTGATGGCTTTGTCTGGTGGCGTTTATCTAGCTTTTGTGCTTCATGTTATCAACTCAGATGCCCTGACTAGAGTACTCAATGCGTATTACACAATTTTTTCACCTAAGTTTCATCTCGCGGCCATGGGATTTGTGTGGAATCCTCTTCCGAGCATCGTGGAATTACCGATAGTTCTGTTTCATCACTGGTTCCCTGCACTGATTACTGATGGTTTTGCTGCGAATCTGATGAGTTCGGTGTCGAGTGCGTTTGGCATGTACTTTTTGAATCGCATTTTGTTTTATGTGGGGATTCCACGGTTCTGGAGGATTGTCTATTCGCTGATTTACGCTCTCAATCCTTTAATATGGTTGTACTCCTCCAACGGCATGTCGGAAGCCATGATGATAGCTACAATGCTGGGCGCACTCCACGGTGCGGTGCGCTACTTGGATGATGGGCGTCACAGCCATCTGATTTCGGCCGGGCTGTGGTTGGCAGCGTGTTTTGGTGCGAGATATGAGGCCGTTCCCTTTGGCGCCCTGGTCGGCCTCGCTCTTTTGCTGGCTTTGTATTTAAAAGGGTATTCCGCATCGCGCATCCAGGCGGATTTGATTGTTGCGGGATTGCCCTTGATTTTCGCTGGATTGGTCTGGGTGTTTTTAAACTGGACGATTATGGGGAATCCACTGTATTTCATGAACTCTGCATATTCTAATGCTTCCCAAATAGGTACGGGAAGCTACAATGATAAACTCATTTTGAGGGACGCCCACCACTTGTTCTACTCGCTGCAGACCGTAGCTCACTTCTCCTTTTTGTTTCCGCCTGCTATTGTTGGACTCGCGGGTGCTTTACTGGTTTTTGCTTTCAGCAAGAAACGTCGCGGTCAAGCACTCTTGTTTGTGGCAGCACTTCTGACCATTCCACTCTTTCAGGTTGTGATGATTTATAAGCATGCGTCCGCAATTTGGTCTCGCTTTTTTATCACGTATATTCCTTTTGGCATCCTTCTCGTGGCATTGCTCATGGTTGTGATTGCAAAGGGACCTTGGCTGGTGCGACATTTTTTGCTGCTCGTTTCAGCAGCCGTACTGCTAGGCGGCAACTACGTTACGTTTCACGAGATACAAACTCCCATCATGGGGAAAGGTGTCACAAAGAATTTTGCTCATGTCGTGGAAGGACTTCCGGCATCCCAGGCGGCTCAGAATAATGGGATGACGCAAGGGAAGATCGTAGCGAACTACATTAATGAACACCCGCATCTAGTCGTGTTGCTGGATACTTTTGACTCCTTTAGCGTCGTACCATTCATCAAGGACCCCAAACAGGTAGTAATTACAAGTGATTTGAATTTTCAAAGTCTTCTCCTGAATCCAAGGGGACGCGTTAGTGATTTTCTAGTTCCAAACCCGGGTGGCGTGGGGGCATTGGATGCCATCAATAGAACGTATCCAGGACTGTGGCAGGGTAAAGTTGCTTGGGCCAAAGAGACGAAACAGTTCTCTGGAAACCTTGGCTACAAACTTTTTTCAATCGGGTCTTCTGCTCCTTAATTGGTACGACAAGATTTGACAATCTAGTAATGTTTCTACTATACTAGACCATAGCTAGAAAAATATTTTTGAAGCTTGTGTGACCAAAATCATAACGATGTTTGGAAAAAGGCAAACCCGGTGAAAGCTGGGGACGCAAAACTACAGGGGCTACGCATCGAGAGATGTATGCCAGCCAGTTGCCCATGCGGAGGCAAGCAAGTGCAGTGTTCCTCACGCGGGGGATATCGCACTTGCTTTTTTTTGGGGGAGGTCTTCGCATTGCGTTATGGCTCGCTTCTGGCGGTAGTGCTTCCTATCGCAATCATTTCAGTAGGCGTTGCGGAAAATGCTACGATCAAAGGGTTGGTTTTTCAGTCTTCATCGTACAGCGGTCACAGAATACTCAAACAAAGAGGCCCGGACAATAGCAACCACATTGACAATGTGCAGACGGGATTTCAGTCGAAGGCACATGGAACGACTAAGGGCCAGTCATCTGCTTTGGTATCCGATTTGAACCTCGAAGGCACATCACAAACGATTTCACTCACATCCTTGACGAAGACAGATATGGCAAATACACAATCGCAGAGTTCTAACGGAGTGCAAGGCGGTCATTCGACGCAAAGTCAACTTCAACAATCCCAACAGCAAGGTTCGACATCCAATTCGACGACTTCAAGCTCATCGGCTTCCGGTCAGTCAACTTCCGGTCAAGCGTCAAGTTCCAATCCTTCCACACCGCTGCCTTACACGGCAAGGCTATCATCAGGAGTGCAGGTTTCTCCTGATAATTTTGGCTTGAATGTGGCTGAGTGGGACAACGGAATGAATGCATCGTCAACCATTCCAGCAATTAGAAAGCTCGGTACAGGGTTGCAGAGATATCCTAATAACGATGCTTGGTCATGGAAACTCAATCGTTCACGAAACGGATCGGACAATTATCGAACATGGAACAGTTTCACGAGTCCATTTTCGATGTTGCGCTGGTCATCAGAGCTGAAGGCGACGGGGAACCAAGGGATCTTCAACATTAACTACGGAATGAACTCCCAGTGGAACGGAGGCCAATCGGTCTCTGACGTTAGGGAATTGACACAGTATATTGTGTCTCACCACATTCCGGTCAGGGCGATGGTAGTTGGAAGTGAAAATTACGCTGGCGGAACAATTAACCTGCGTGCTAACAAGTCTCCTGCTGAATACGCCGATGTTGCAAAGCAAATGGCGATTGCTATTCATCAGATAGACCCAAGCATGAAGGTGGGTGTGAATCTAACTCCAGGCTTGAACGGAAGGATGTCCAGTACAGACTTAAAGTGGAATGAGACAGTTTTAAGAACAGACGCTCCGTATATTCAGTTTGTTACGTTTCACGTATACCCGGTTGATAACGCAGTCAGTCAATCCGGTTTGTTACAAACACTCATGAAAGATGTTCCGGACATCACCTCAGAGGTTCGCAGATTGCTCATTGGAAACACGGGCAAATATGCATCTCACATTCAGGTGTGGTTTACGGAATTTAATTTGTTTTCTCAGCCCCGGCCCAAAACGGTTCAAAATATCGGTGGAACGGCAATGATGGAAAGCATGCTGCTGGCACGAAGCCTTGGTGTTAACGAGGTGGATTGGTGGAGCTTGCACGGTGGAGCTCACGCACTTATGTCAAATGGACAAGTTGCCTCACCTGAAGTTCACCATGCCGTGAGTCAATACGGTACGTTCGCGTTGACTGGCGACGGGCAAGCACCTGAAAAGTCAATGAACTCTTTGTATCCGACTGGACAAGCTTTGTCCGAGTTAACCTCACTGGTGCGAGGCGGAGCACAGCTTGACGCTAAAACCGCAGGCAATCTGCTGGTCGCGAAGATCACACGGGGAAGCAGTGCACACTGGGTTGTTGTGAACACAGGCAATACCAATGAAACCGTGCAAGTGAACGGGGTCGGACATACAGTTGCGGCGCATACTTATACGGTGCTGAGTTCATCTGCAAGCAGCACGTTGCACACGCCGGATAAGGCTGTCGACTTACCCGCTTCGGCCTTGGTGACTTCATCTTCTTTGGCCGTGCAAGCTTCTCATCAGGCACCGCCGGCAACACCCCACATCTCAAGCGTATCTGCCAGCGACATTCACAGCAACGAGGTCTTAACATTGCATGGCAGCGGGTTTGGCAGTTCCAGGGGTTCCGGCTACGTGAGCTTTTCAAACAATAATGTTCACTGGGGGTCTCCACAGAACTTTTACAAACTCAACATCCTAAAGTGGACCAACTCTGAGATTCAGTTCGTGACACCGTCACAGAGCGTACCCCATGGTTCTGTCAATCTGAAACCTGGCAGCTCGGCTTCGGCCACGGTGTTCACCGGAAATCAGGCTTCTTCAAATACTGTGCAGATGCACGTGCAAACTGCACTGCCCGCTCAGCTTTCGACGGCACAGCTCACCCCCGGGAAAACCGTGACGGTAACCGGTAACGGGTTTGGCAGTTCTCAGGGAAATGGTTACGTTCAGGTGTCAGATCAGGGCGTCAACATAGGGTCGCCTTCCAACTTCTATAAGCTGCGGATTGTGAGTTGGACGAACGGTTCTATTACGTTTGTAGTGCCGACACAGCACTTGACGCCTGGTACAGCAGCATCTGTACGTGTCATGGCTGCAAGCGGAATAGAGACAGTCACAATGAACGGTTCAGTGCACTAACAATGGGACGGTGGCAATTCGGTTCCATGTGAACAATGATGTTGGTTTGAAACACAAACTCAAGGGTTTCTGGCTGATCTTTGCCAGAAACCTTTTATCTTAAGGCGATTCTGATATACTGTTGCTAGCATGTCATACCCTTCACACACTACTGCAGTCTTTTAATAGAATTTCCAACTCTGCTATTTGCACCGACCTGCGAATTCTACAGACACCTAGAAAGTGAGTTGTTTTTGATGAAGATTGTTCTTCTCTCCGGCGGCTCGGGTAAGCGCTTATGGCCGATGTCGAACGATGTCCGTTCAAAGCAGTTTTTGAAGGTACTACAGGGGCCGGATGGTTCACAAATTTCCATGCTGCAGAGAGTATGGAACCAACTGACAACAGTCAACTTGTTGGAGGATGCGTACGTGTGCGCTTCCAAGGCGCAAGCGGATTCCATTCACGCTCAGGTTGGATTTGTACCCGTTATAGAAGAACCGGAGCGTCGAGATACATTTGCAGCTATTGCGTTATCCTGCACATACCTCGCTGACGTAGTTGGTTGTTCTGACGACGAAGTCATGGTCGTTGCTCCGGTCGATCACTATGTCGACAACGAGTATTTCGAAAGAGTGTCAGGCCTTGAGGAACAACTCAATGCGTCACATGCTGACTTGGCATTACTCGGTGTAGAGCCGACAGAACCATCCAGCAAGTTTGGTTACATCTCGGTTGAAGGGGAGACGACGTCCCAGCCTTACCGACAGGTGCAGTCATTTGTAGAGAAGCCCGACGAAGACCAAGCGAAAAAACTGATTGCTTCCGGTGCACTGTGGAACTGTGGTGTGTTTTGTTTCAGAATTGGATGGTTAAAGAATATTCTCTTATCTAAGGGGATTTCTCCTAGTTATACAGATATCCGCGAAAACTTCAAGGACCTCCCAAAAAACAGTTTTGACTACGAGGTTGTAGAGCACGCTTCTTCCGTTGTAGCAAGCCCCTACAACGGAAAATGGAAAGACTTGGGTACTTGGTCGTCGTTAACAGAAGAAATGGGAGACGGTTTTGTCGGCCTCGGAGAAACTGTCAACTGTGAAGGCACCCATGTCATTAACGAATTGGGGATTCCTTTGATTGGTATGGGGTTGAAGGACACCGTTGTTGTCAGTTCGCCTGACGGAATACTGGTTGCCGATAAACAACAGAGTTCACAACTTAAAGCGGTTTTAAAGAAGTACCATGGACGGCCGATGTTTGACGAACGCATGTGGGGTTCGTACCGAGTCTTGGACTATCAAGAACTGGAGGACGGCACAGAGGTTCTGACAAAGTCGATTGAGTTAAAACAAGGGCACAACCTCAGTTACCAGAAACATCGCTGGCGGAGTGAAGTGTGGACATTTGTTGAAGGTGAGGGCGAATTGGCCGTTGATGACCGGATTATACCTATCACTCCTGGGGATGTGGTCAGGGTCTATGCAGAACAGTGGCATGCGATTCGTGCACTGACGCCACTAAAGTTCATTGAAGTCCAAAGAGGAGCAGAACTGGTCGAAGAAGATATTGTGCGAAAGTACGTATCTTGGGAAGATGTGCAAAGGCATTGCGGGGTTACAATTTAGAGTGTTTGGCTGTGAGATGAGGCATTGGGGCCATGCTTTCTGTAGTTAGACCTTTCAGCAGAAGGTTAATCCCGAAGCCTCTCTGCGCCTCTTCGATACATATTTATCCTTATATGACAGGAACCCCTCGCTTTTACAGCAATGTAAATGGTGAACTCGTTTCAGTAATCTTGAAATATCTTTCAAAAAGTTTAAAATGATAAAGAGAACTTTATAAGCTCGTTAAATAGAGACAGAATATTCTCCTTTTATTTTTCTTCATGACTTCGGGGTATGGGAGGTATACGACTTGGACACAGGAACAGTTCTCCTTGTTGAAGACGATCCCGGGATTGTAGAGCTTCTTTCAATGTATTTAGAACGTCAAGGTTTCTCCGTCATTACTGAGGATGGTTGGGCTGCTGTAGACAAGATACAAAAAGAGTCAGTGGACATTGTGTTGTTAGACGTCATGCTGCCTTCTACAAACGGCTATGAATTGTGTGAAGAATTCAGAAGACATTCAGACGTGCCAATTCTTTTCGTCAGCGCCAAATCCGAAGATGCAGACAAGATTCTTGGATTAAGTCTGGGAGCAGACGATTTCATTGAAAAGCCATTCAGTCCCAGTGAGGTTGTTGCCAGGGTGAAGGCAAATTTGCGTCGGTATCGCAATTCAACCGAAAGGACGCCCGAGGAACCCCCCTTCCTATACATTGGCGGAATGGAGATTGATGAAGACACCTTTACGGTCCGAGACGGAAATCGGACGACCGTTCTAACCGCGAAAGAGTTCCAGCTATTAAAGCTTTTGGCTCAGAACCCTGACAAAATATACAAACCTGACGAACTGTATGACGTCATTTGGCGTTCAGACAGTTTTGGGGATGTGCGAACTGTCATGGTGCATATTAGTAATTTAAGGAAAAAGATTGAGCCAGATCCCACGCATCCGAAGTACATTGTTACAATTCGAGGTACTGGATATAAGTTTATAGATGAACACGAGGATGCAGGTTAATTCTCATTTTCACTTATCTCAGACATGGCTCGGAGGTGTCCAGTTGACTGGGCAGAAACAGAATTCCGCCCCGAATTTATTACCGCTGCGCGTTTTTACAGCTGGTGCAATACCTGACATAAGCAGTTATCTGGATATTTCTTGTTCACTTGCTAAATCCCTCGTACAAGTGCATGCAAATGGGGTTATACACAAGGGAATTCAGCCCGACAGGGTCTTCATTTGTCCAAACGGGATGAAATCCTGTTTTTCTATTTCACAGCACTCCGGTTCACAGCACTCCGGGAACTGTGAACCAGAGTCAATCGACGGCGAAGATGTCTATAGTGACGTTCTCATTCGCGACTCCGGCGTTTCAGAAAACCTCGCCTACATGGCTCCAGAGCAGATGGGCAGGAGTGATGTACCGGTAGACCAGCGCACTGACATCTATTCCTTGGGGGTTGTCCTGTACGAATTAGCATCGCTTCATCTTCCATACGAAGAGAACGACGTCACTGCCTGGATCCACGCTCATTTAGCGAAAGGTGTTGTTCCGCCAACACATTACAACGAATCGCTGCCGCGCATGGTGTCAAGTATTTTGATGAAATGTTTGCAAAAAGACCCGGCAGATCGATACCAAAGTGCATACGGCCTATACTCGGACTTGAGAAATTGCCTCAATTTGTGGGAGCAAAGCGGCACCATTGCATTATTTCCATTAGCTCGGCAAGACGTTCAAGACGCTGGCCGCGTTTTCTCTGAACTTTGGGAACGCACCGATCAGTTAAACCAATTTTCTAAACTGATTTCTGCAGGGCATCCCGCTGCCAATCGTGAAAGTCCCAGCGTAGCTCTGTTATTTGGTGAGGCTGGAACGGGAAAAACGGCGTTCCTGCAGAACGTTGTACACACCAAAGCGAATGATTATAAGTTTGTTGGCGTTGCGAACTGTGATTCGCAGCCATGGACTCCGCAGTATGGCGTTGTCGCTTCAGCATTTCGGGATATATTACGGAAGCTCCTTGGTCAATCCTCTGAAGCACATTCCGTTTGGTCCAGTAAATTGCAGAGTCGTCTGTCGGAATGCTCGCATTTCATGCTTGATGTCATACCCGAACTCGAGTTGTTTCTGGCCGCACCTCCCTCGAATAGTGAACGCGTTACTCCCCCTCAAGCCGCTGACTATTTCCTTAGGCTGTTGGAAGTCTTGACAGCGGAAGCGAATTCCGTGCTGATTTGTCTGGACGACCTCCAATGGATTGATGACATCACACTGCGGTTACTGCGACGTCTTATTGACAGAAAACCGCGTGGAGTAACGTGGGTGCTGTCACTGGATAGAAGTCAAATCGATGCCTTTGGAGATGTGTACCAGTGGATGGCTAGATTGCAGCAGCGACAGGACGTGCTGTCTATCAGCTTGAAGACCTTCAAAAAAGCCACAATTGCAAACATCCTTTCGAGGATGTTCCCTGGTTCAGACACGAACTTGAATCCGCTGGCAGATGCAATCTTTCATCGCACCAAAGGGAATCCGTTTTTAGTGCATCGCTGGATTGTGAGACTTCAACAAACCAATAGCGTTTGGTTCGATATTGAAGAAAATAAATGGCTGTGGAAAGTAGATGCGCAACATGATGAGGCGCAGCAAACCGTAGAGGACGCATGGCGCAGAACACCATTCTTGTTTGATTTTGATGAATCAACTCTGTCTGTTTTGAGGTGGGCTGCGGTTGCGGGGAGACAGTTTGACGTTCCGCTGATAGCACAGGTTGCCGACACCTCTGCGGAAGAAGTGGAAGACGCGCTCTCACGGGCTCTGGAAAAGCAAATTGTTGGTTGGGAACAGAAAGAATGGACGCAAGAGCGCCTGCAAGGATCTGCACAAGGATCTGCACAAGGATCTGCGCAAGAATTTGGGCTGGAATTTGAGCAAGGATCTGACCAAGAAGGCAAACACCAATCAACGAGCTACGAGTCTCGTCTGTACTCTTTTAAGCACGAACAAATTCAAAAAGAGTTTCTTAGCGACTTGAGTGAAGCACAGCGGAGCGACATGGAACACCGCATCGGGTTGGCGCTGTTGCAGCGGCGGGTCGATCCTCGTGACTATCCTTCAGCAGTATTTGACATTGTCAACCACTTGAACGCCGGACCCGCGCTGGGCATTGATCGTAAGACGCTGATTGAACTGAATTTGTGGGCAGGACAGCAAGCTAACCACATAGGCCAATACCGTGTTGCGGCTACATATTTCAACATGGGTTTGGTCTGGATGGGCCATCTCTCACTCGGGGATAACCGTGCCGGGATTATTTTTGAACTCAGGCTGGGCTTGGCTAATTCTCACTTTATGCTTGGTGAATTGAATGCTGCGGAGAAAGAGTATGTGTTGCTGCTGGACATGGCAGGGAATCCAAGTCAGAAAGCACATGCTCGGTTACGGTTGCTCCGCCTCTACGTGGCTGCGGGGCATTTCGAAAAAGTCCGAAATACTTACGATACGTCAGCGAAAATGGAAGTTCGTCAGTTGAGCTTATACGGTTGGCCGGGGATTCAGCCCGCCAGCTTTGACACGAACGCAAAAAAGCAGACCTCTTCCGGTGTCACAAGCGGTTTTGAAGACGGTAACCAGGAACGAAATGCAGCGGAGCCTCTCATAAAAAAAGTCAGCGAGTTGGTACTCAAAGGTGACTTCAAACAGGCGAATTCCTTGCTGAATGCGGCCTTTGACCACGACAAATTCCGCCTTCAATCTCCGTTCCTGGCAGAACCATACTTTGCTCAAGGCGCATTGATAGCTCCTTGGCAACATCCTGTTGCGAACGCTTTGCAGTCCCTAAGCATTGCAAGAGAGCACGCCCTGACAGCACAGGACTTGTATTTGTGTGTTCAGATCGATCTTTTGATGATTGCCTTTCAATTTGTCTCCGGGCACTCTGTTTCTGAAGTTCTGTCTCAATTGGATGAAACACGGGCCCACTATCGAAGCATGCGCAGTTCTCATATTGAGTCCCTGTTCGAAGTGTTTCACAGTGAATATCAAAGCCTTGCGGGTCCTGTTCAAGGAGAGGCTCCACCAGGGGCAGACATGCTACATGACGGCGACAACTTTTTAGAAGAATTAGGGCACACACTTCATCTATGGGTTAGACTGCTTCGATTCATTCGCGAATTTCTATTTGGTAATGAAACGATTGCATTACAAATGGCGGAACGCCTGTCTACAGCAATGTCCGTCTCACCAGTGCCGTTTTACGGCTACTCTGATGTTACGGTCTTGAGCGTGGTTTTGTTAGCGGACCAATGCCGCATGGATTCAGGATTGAATCAGAGCAGCAGGCGGAGACAGATTGGCAGTATGGTCCGGGACTTCGCTGCAAGACCGATACAATCGGAAAAGCGAGACCTGATGCTGCATCTTATGCAAGCTGAAGAAGCGAGGTTGAAAGGCTTATACCATGAAGCAACCGACCTGTACGAACAGACATCTTCGGAGGCCGAGGTGTTGAATCTCAAATTCTACAGTGCCGTGGCGAACGAAAGATGCGGCGACATGGTCTTGCAGCAGGGAAAAAGAAACTACGCCCGTGCATTATATACTGCGGCCATTGATGATTATTACGGGTTTGGGATTGCAGGGAAGGCAAGACAACTGGAAGAAGAACGAGCTTCTGTACTGCGCCGTGGACGCGGTGAACGACGCCGCCGAAGGGGAGCCGAGGCTGACGCTAGTGACAACGGATCGATTGGCCGAGACATTTCACAACGCATAGACTGGCTCATGGTGTCTCGAGCAGCCCAAGCTTTGTCGCGGGAAGTTGTGTTGGAACAACTGCTGACACGGCTGATGAATCTGGTGCTTGAGAGTGCAGGAGCCCAGCGTGGTTTTATTTTACTTTCCCGGCAGGACGGGCTGTATGTAGAAGCATTTGCTTCCGTTGACGAGCCGCACCCCGTTGTGCTGCAGGGTATTCCAGCGGCTGATGCCTGGGATAAACTGTTGTTGTCCGTTATCGACTACACGTACAGAACAACGGAAGACACACTTATTGTGGACGCGGCTCTGCATTTGCCCAGCCAATCGGACCCATACCTGCCGATTGGCAATCCAAAGTCAGTCCTCTGCACGCCTATGATGAGTCGGCAGCACATCATCGGACTGCTCTATCTGGAGAACAACCGGATGGCGAGAGCCTTCACAGAATCCAGGCTTGACTTCATGAAAGTCTTGGCTGCACAAGCAGCTATCTCTATTGAAAATGCATTTCTCTATGAATCCTTGGAGAATAAGGTTGCGGAAAGGACGCAGGAACTGGAAGTATCTTCTACGGCGTTGGCTGAGGCAAACACCCAATTGGAACAGGCCAATGAGGAACTGCGGAAGGCAGACCGGATGCGGCGAGAATTGTTGGCCAATGTATCCCATGACCTCCGCACACCAATCACGCTTATTGCCGGCTACGCAGAGGCTATTGAAAACGGTGTTGCACAGACCGATGAACAAATAAAGGGATTTGCTGGTCGAATTCACGATAAGACAGTCAGCTTGACAAGACTCATTGAAGACTTGTTCAATTTGGTGCGATTAGAAGCCAAACAGGCTGATTTCAATTTCAGTCCATGTACCGCGGAAGAATTTCTTGTTTCCATGGTCATGCAATTCGAGGGCGATGTGGAACAGGCTGGTCTGACATTTGCCTGGCGCGGAGTTGAAGCCGCTGATATTACGGAGGATGGAACGTGGATGTTGATTGATCGCGATCGAATGGAGCAAGTGTTCTCAAACATCATCTACAATGCCATTAAGCACACCGCGCCCGGCGGCACCATCGAGTTGGTCTTGGAAAAAGGTTCAGGAGAGGTACGGTATCAAGTCCGTGACACGGGATCGGGGATTGCTGCAGGGGACCTGCCGCACGTGTTTGAAAGGTTTTATAAGGTGGACAAGTCTAGGTCTAAAGACACCGGGGGAGGACTTGGACTCGCAATTGCAAAACGGATTGTCGATCTCCATCATGGTGACATTGCTGTAGACAGCATCCTTGGTCAGGGGACCACTTTCACAGTGACTTTAGGAATGCTTGAGGAAGATGCATCACCGGAGCTCATCATGGACCACTCCGATGACGGCGATTGATTCTGCGGTTCATTGAGCCGGAAGGGAACGGAATGGGAACGGAATGTAAAAAGGGTATCTTGTGCGCAGACCGCCAAGATACCCCCTCAATCTTCTGTTGGGATAAGACTCCAATCAGGTCGTTTGCTTCTTCTTGGAGAAACGATATAACAGGTAGCCGCCGGCAAGGACTACAGGAATGATGCCTGCGTAGGGGACTTCAGGCATGTTGCCGCCGGTGGATGGAGAGATGGGCTCTGTCAGCGTAAAGTTGCCGCCAACGGGATCGTCCGAATCAGAACCATAGTGTGTGCCGAACGGTTGCCACATGGTAAATGCTGTGGTGATTTTTGCGTTACCGGTCATCTTGGCTGGCACAGGTACTGCATAGGTTGCCTGGAACTTCTGGCCCAACTTGTTTGCTTCCATTACTTTGGATGCATCCGCATAATGGCCGCCCGTACCGGTGGTGGGCTTAATCATTGTTCCGGTTTCGGAGACTGTCTGGCCGTGGCTGTCCACAAAAGTAAACTTGGCTGTGGGAGGCAATCCGTGAACGTGGTTTTCTCCGCCCTGCGTATCCTGGTTTGACTCAATTACATTCAATGTAATGTCCAGTGTTCCGCCCTGGGTTACACTCTTTTGAGTCGTAGTCATTCCGTTTGAATGGTCAAACATGAAGTGATAGGTAGTTTGCGCCATTGCGACACTGGGTCCCATTGCCACCGCGGCAACGGCCAATCCTGCTCCAATTCCCACAATAGATGATTTCTTCAAGTTAAGGGTCAATACAATTCCTCCTTACCCAAATGCACATAGTCAATAGTCAATTCGACCTTTTATTTATTTCCATAGTACCGTGAAATTAACTCAAATTGGCTAAAGAGTTTAGTTCAGGAACCTAAAGATTCCTTTAAATTAGTTGACTTGAGTGATATCTGTGATCGCAGTTTGTACTTTAAAGAAATCTTAAACAAGATGTACTGCGCATTTTACCCAGTTAATTACATCCATATGATATTCTGTGTATAGAATAGATATTTAGTAGTTCTACCTCATCCTTGACAGCACCCTAGACCCCGCAAGGGATTGTAGGGGGGATTTTGCCCTACAGCACAAATAGCCCCAAACGGATTGGGGCCGTAAGGATGGGATTCTCGTTAAACGAGTGTGCCTGAAGACGTGTTGCGTAGTTGGATTGCCTTGGCAGGAAGCGGGATACCCAGTGCCTTGAGGACCTCGCTTAGGTTCTGTGGTGGCGGTGGAACGCTGAGGAATTCTTTCCCGAGAAACTCGGCTTTCATCACGTGCCAACGCGAGAGGTCTTTCATGATTCGCTCGCCTGTGTACCAACGGTCATTCAGTTCCTCCAGCCGTTGCTCGCGCTCGTCTGCGTTGGTCATCTGCTCTGCTTCTTGCTCTTGCTGCGCCCACCCACGTCGGTACATCACTTGGATCTCTTGCTCGAACAGATAGGCAAGTACGCAGACGAAGATGTGCCCGCGCACACGTTTTTCATTCCAGTGGTACACCGGCCCTACATCCAGGAAGTTCTTGATCTCTCGAAAAGCCCGCTCTACGTTCATCAACGTTTTGTAGGAAGTAACCACCTGTTCGGCAGGGAGCAACGTGTTGGTCTTAATCACAAACTTTCCGTCGCGTAAGGCTTCTTTGGCGAGGGCCGCCTCATTCCATGTGTAGGAGAGCTTCTGTTCACTGAACTCCACCTCAAGGAACCCCTGTACACCTTTTTTGGTGAGGATGTCACTGACTTTGAGCATGATGGACTGTGTACTTGCTTTTCGCCCGCGATGGGGCTTGTCCAACCACGTCTGGTAGTCCACCAATGCCTGTTCCGCTTCCTCCAATGCCGATGTGCGGAAGGCTTCATCCGCCTTCGCCTTCAGCGGATTGTAGCAGAGAATATAGCGCGCATCTTGCCCTTTCTCATCGTCTTCCACTGCAGATGCGGGCACTTCGAGATAGCTGAGATTTCCGCGCAGCTCAGTGTAGAGAGAGAGGTCACCGTACTGTGCCAATAAGGTGTCGCTAACCACGCGGCCACGTTTGTGGTAGCCCACAATATAGGGATACTCAAGCGCCGCCAACAACTCCGTGTTCTTTTTCGTGACCATACCGCGGTCTCCGACGAACACACATTGTTCAACGGAGAAGTCTTTCTTCAAACGCTCCAGAACTTCCTTGACGGTCTTTTTGTCCGGCGTGTTTCCCGCAAAGACTTCATGGGTAATTGGCAACCCATCCGGAGTCACAAGCAGACCCAGCTCGACCTGTTCCAGGTCCGGCCTGTGGGTTCGTGAATATCCATGCTTGCCAATTGGGCAGTGGTGGCCACTGAGGTGCGTACTGGTCAGGTCATAGAGTACAAGCGATAAACGAAAGTTCAAGAGGTCCGTGAGTCGTTGATAGATAAATGTCTCCAGTTCGGGCTTCATATCCATCAGGTGATCCAGCGCACGATAGAAATGTTGCAACTGCCAGGATTCACCTTCCTCCTCCGGAAGATACATGTCCTCAATCGTATGAAACAAATCCAACTTACTAGACGGATTCATCAAACGGTTACAGACCATGGCCTTTACATAGCGAGCTACGTCAAAGGTGACCTGACGGTCTTTGAGTCCGGTCTCTATCGCCTTGGTCAACCCAAGCTGATCCCACAAAAATTGAACCACGTAGGGAACGCCAAAAGAGAGGGTCGACTTGGGGTCAAAGTCCTCAATCGAACCAGAGGTACGGTTCTGTAGGAGCGATTCAAGGGTACGAATAAACTGCTCAATCTCTTGCTCAGAGTAGTTATCGATGTTACCAAGACTGGCAATCCGACGCTTTTTAACGGTTTTTCCCTCGCGATAGGACTCAACAATATGCATATACCTGTAGGTACGACCATCGGGGCGTTTTGTGGATACAACTTGTGCGAACACTGGGCTCACCACCGCTCATAATATTACCTACAATTATACAATATAAATACTTTTATAACAAGGAAAAAGTTATCCACTGTCCAAACACATTTTGACCTACATTTTTGAGCTCAAAACACAACTTATCAACAGAAAAACCGCGCAACGGCGCGGCTTCGGGATACTGATAACCTACTTTTCCACAGCTAAACTGTCAAAGATGAGTTCTACTGTAGTTATGCTGTAGTTCTACTATAGTCTCGAGATGCCCTCCGACTTGTACAAATAGGGCTTATCTTAGGAAGAGGGGACATTATATGTGGGGTAAGGGAATCATAAAAAAAGCTGTGATAACGGCTGTAGCAGTAGGCAGCCTGCTGGTCAGTGCACCGATTGCATTGGCTGACGGCGGTGGCAGTGGTAGTGGGTATAGCGGCGGAGGTTACGGTGGCTACGGTGGAGGTTCTGGTGACAACAATGGCGGCGGCAGCGGAGACAACCACGGAGGCGGCAGCGGGAGCGGCACAAGCGGTTTTAAGTATGCCTCAGGGTATCTGACGTTTTACCTGAGCAAACAAGAAAAGCAATCGACCCAGGATTTACAATGGGGTCACACGTATTACGTTAAAATAAATGGAAAATCTGGAAGTGGATTTGGCGGATATGATTTCTGGGTTTCGCATCAGTCATTCTACTTCTACAACTACTCACAGTCCAAGTTGAGTGAGAGTCCGGGCAAGTGGGGTTCAAATGTTTTTAAGAGTATTGGGACAAAGGTCTCTACTGGATTTTATAAAGTCAACATTCCAGCCGAAGGGCACTACAGCTCAGGTAAATACATTGTTCAGACCCACCTCTCATTTGGAGGAAAGGACTACTATTTCACTTGTGGACCTTCCAATGGATTCACACACGTGACAATCCACGGAAACGGTACGGCAGGAGACATGCCCGAGGTTCCGTATGCAGGAATCTTACCCGCAGTTGTACTCCTTGGAGCCGGGTACTTGTACCTGCGTCGTCGTCGCAAAACGACACGTTAAAACGATACATTCGTCATTCGGAAATACATCGATTGATTTGATAGAATGATTGAAGGTACGAAATGTCACAGTCTTACAAGTGTAAAATGGTAGGATCGCGTTCATGGACCGGCCTCTCCCTCTGGATTGGGATGGGCCGGTTTTCGCATAGGAACCCATGAAGCCGTTGGTTAGTGATCCTTTTGCTCCTTAACACCGATGCTCCCTTGGGATCACAATGGCGCTCCCCCTCCGACGATAAGGATCTTTGGAGGCACTAATCGCCCAGCCCCGCTCGAACAGCAGCCGCCGCAGCCAGCGAGGCCCGGTAGATCAACGGGATCGAACGAAAAAATAAGCGGTGAACTACCATTTATCTACTGAAATTGAAGTTTAGACCTAATAATGGTGTAAACGCGGTAGCCGCTGCGACGGACATAGGGGCACAGAGTCGGCGCAGGCCCCTGCGCCGTTGGCATCCCGTTGCTTAGTGATCCCGTTGATCCTTATCTCCATACCCGCGACAGAATAGTGATCGATTCGATCACTATCACCAGCAGGCCCTCCGAAATAGTGATCCCTTTGCTCCTTAACACCGATGCTCCCTTCTGCCTCTCTCGACATTAGTGTGCATTTATGACACTAATGCCGCGGGCCAGGTGGCATTAAGGATCCTTGGGATCACAATGGCATCGCCCCGCCGACAATAGGGATCTTTGGAGGCACTAACCAGCCTCACCGGCTCACCCCCAGCCGCCACAGCCAGCGAGGCCTGGGAGATCAGCGGGATCGAACGGAAAGAATGAGTGGTAAACTGCCATTAATCAACTAAAATTGCAGTTGCACCCTAATTATGCAATGAATCTGGCAGCCGCTACGGCAGACACGGGGCCGCAGCGTGGGTGCAGGCGCCTGCACCGTTGGCACACCGTTGCTTAGTGATCCTTTTGCTCCTTATCTCCATACCCGCGACAGAATAGTTATCATGAACGAAGTCGGCTCCATGTCACAATTTCGTAGGTTAATTGGCAATACTGGATTTGTAAGAGAACCAGAAAACCAATCAGAGCTACATTGTGAAGGAGCCGATACTATGCAGGATAACACAAAATATGTTGGTTTAGACACGTCCAAAGATACGATTGCTATTGCTGTTGCCGACGCCGGCAGAGATGCACCAAGGTCATGGGGGGTTATTCCTAACACACCGGAAGCAATTCGAAAACTCATTCGGAAGTTGGGTCAACCTGAGGATTTGGATGTCTGTTATGAAGCGGGTCCCTTAGGATATGGACTCCAGAGAATGCTTACCCAAATGGGTGTAAAGTGTTCTGTTATCGCCCCGTCTCTCATTCCGTCACGACCTGGAGATCGAGTGAAGACAGACCGTCGAGATGCAATCAAGCTGGCACATCTACACCGAGCAGGGGAGCTCACAGCGGTATACGTCCCGAACGAAGACGATGAGGCACTGCGAGATCTAGTGCGCTGTAGAGAAGATGCAAAAGAGGACTTACTAAGAGCAAGACAGCGCATGAGTAAGTTTCTTCTTCGTCATGACTTAACATCCCCTGCCAAGATGACAAAGTGGAAGAGCAAATATATGGCTTGGCTACAGCAGTTAAAGTTTTCGAACCGAGCTCTACAACAGACACATCAAGAATATCTACATGCAATTATTGTAATTGCACAACGAATTGAACGCTTGGAAAAAGAAATTCACGAACTGGCTATGAAAAGCCCACACAAGCCAGTCATTCAAGCACTACAAACACTCCGTGGTGTAAAAGAGCTTACGGCAGTGACCTTAGTTGTAGAGGTTGGAGACTTCCGTCGCTTTACGACTGCCCGTCAATTCATGGGATATACAGGATTAATACCGAGTGAATCATCGAGCGGCCCTGTGCGACGTCAAGGGAAAGTTACAAAGACAGGAAATACCCACCTAAGAAGAGTACTCGTCGAAGCGGCTTGGAGCTATCGCTATAGACCTGCATTGAGGGGGGACATTCGAAAGCGACAGGAAGGGCAGTCCCCTTCTGTGCAAAGTATCTCTTGGAAAGCCCAGGACCGCTTACATCGTAAATACCTTCGATTGCTCTCTCGAGGTAAGCCTAGTACCAAAGCCATCGTTGCACTTGCCCGAGAGTTAGCTGGGTTCGTGTGGGCCATCTCTAAAGAAGAAATGAATTCAGTAGCTAGTAACTGAGTAAGTTGCCGTTGTCATAGCCCTGTGGGATAACCGTTTGAAGTGATATAAAGGCTTGAAGATTGGACTCGAAGGCAAAAGTGTAAAACCGTAGAGGAGAACCCACGCAGATCACTTGTTGCTACGTGGAGAGTCTTTCTCCACCGAACGCACGCCAATAGTTAGTCGGAAGCTCCTTGGACGGAGAGATACTATGTGGTAACCAACCCACGCATATCAGAATGCTCATCGTCGAGAAGTTTTTGCCTTCGAGTCGAGTCTTTCAGCTCAAGTGGCTTGACTTGGAGCCTCTGCAGCCGTGATGACTGCAGCCAAGGCAGCCTATATAAAGTACTTAATGGCCGCGGCAAATGAGCCTATCACGGCAGCCACTCCAATTCAAGCCACGCGGTACTTAGGTACTCGAACGGTGTAGTGTCATGGAGTCTAAGTTGTAGTTGACACCTTCGTTCATATCAGTGATCGATTCGATCACTATCACCAGCAGGCCCTCCGAAATAGTGATCCCTTTTCTCCCTAACACCGATGCTCTCTTCTGCCTCTCCCAACATTAGTGTCCATTTATGACACTAATGCCGCGGGCCAGGTGACATTAAGGATCCTTGGGATCACAATGGCATCGCCTCGCCGACAATAGGGATCTTTCGAGTCACTAATCGCCCGCCCCGCAGCCTCCGCCCCGCAGCCTCATCCGTGTCTAGGTGAATCAGTGCAAGTGGCATAAAGCAGAGAAAAATGAACAAAGGAAATGCAACGTAGTACCTCGTTCCGGTACAACACTACTCGAGCGAGGCACAGATACATATTCTGTCGGACTCAACTCCGTTTTGAACGAAAAAGGTTCGGGACCGCACGGCAGGCTGCGGTTGGCATCGTACGTCAGTCTGTTGTGGCAGCGCATTGCGGCAGTGTCCGCTGATGGTGACCGCTGATGGTGACCGCTGATGGTGACCGCTGATGGTATCGGAAGCGTCGGCTGTGGTATGATATACTCCGATGGGTATGAGTTTGTCTGCATGAGCATATAATATCTCTGCTCCCGTCTGCCGGGAGAGTCCGCCCAGCGGCAATCGCTTTTACATTTTGCGTCTCTCGTCAATACCTATAAGTATTCATGGATATATGTAAACATATGTAAAAATATGTGAACACATTAGGCCAGCTCATATTGTGCAGACGGAACACAGTCACAAGGTTAGTTTCGCAAATACTATGGCCCGTACGTTTGGTATTTTGAATGCGCTATTTCTAAACGCTTTTGATCCCTTTATAATATGGGTACAACGTATATAGGAGGTGGCACAAATGGAACGATTCTATGATGAACGACATCAAGCTGTTCGCAGTGGATATATGAGTAAAGTGTACGGATGGATGTTCCTGGCGCTTGTCATTACTGCACTTGTATCATTGGCAACTGTGCAGTCTGTAGTAATGAGTACAATCGCGGTGAGAGGTTTTTGGCTCTTCTTCCTGGCGGCTTTTGGGATTGTGTTTTTCTTGTCTGCTCGCATTACAAAGATGAGTTCTGGAACCGCGGTTCTGTGGTTCTTAATTTACTCAGCTATTAACGGCATCTGGATTACACCTATTGTCTTTCGCTATACCGGAGAGACGGTGGCATTGGCGTTCGCGGTTTCAGCCCTCTCCTTTGGAGTGATGAGTGTTTATGGTGCTGTCACCAAAACTGATTTAACACGTATCGGAAGTCTTGCTTTCTTTGGCTTGATAGGGATTATCATTGCGTCGTTGCTGAACATGCTGTTCCGTTCAAGCGGCTTTGAGTTTATCATTTCCTATCTGGGCGTCGCCATCTTTACCATCTTGACCGCATGGGACACACAGCGCATCAAAAACAATCCTGCGTATCAGCGTTACGCGATTATTGGTTCGCTTAGCCTGTACTTGGATTTCCTCAACATCTTCCTGTTCCTGCTGAATATTTTTGGCGGGGGCGGAGCCAGAAGAGGCTGATTGTTCGTTGTGAAATAGTTCACGGCCATGGCTGTGATCACGGTAGAACTGCCGAGGAACTCGTTTCGTGTTCGAGTGGACTCGGCAGTTTTTTATTAGATTCCAGACTGTACTTTCCGGACTGCGCTTTCTAGACTGCACTTTGCAGACCGCATCTTGCAGACTGTGTCTTGTTCTTTGACCTGTCTCTTTCCTTTTCCTGTGTGCTTGGGAACAAAGGAGATTTGTTTTAAGATAGAGCTAATGTCTTTCGAAACCTTGTTTGAAGCTGTGAGAAGGGTGATGGGAATTTTATGAATACTGTGACGACACGCACTCTGTTGGACCTAAAGTTCAGCTCAGATCCACAGATAGCTCCTGACGGAAAATCCTTTGTTTACGTTTTGACTGGGCTTAATGAAGAAGAAAATCGATACCAGAGCAGGGTACATAAGGTGTACTTCGAAACGTTTGAAGACTTTTGCTTTACGGCGGGATCAGGTGTTGAGGGAGTGGCACAAGACAAAAACCCTCTTTTTTCACCGGACGGTAAATGGCTTGCATTTCTGTCGGACCGGACGGGAAAATTTCAATTGTACGTGATGCCGTACACGGGAGGAGAACCGGTAAGAATAACGAATTTTAGAAAAGGTATTGGCAGCTATTCATGGGCACCGGACAGCCGTACACTGGTGTTTTCTGCGCGCGACTACCATGAAGGCACTAAGTCTGACGTGCGAACCGTTAAGACACTTCGATACTGGATGAACGGAACAGGATTCTATGGTGACGATGCACTCCACTTGTGGACCGTTTCAAGGAACGGGGACAATCTTACGCAAATAACGGATGGCCCTTTTGATGAGGATCAGCCGGTATTTTCTCCTGACGGCAGGAAGGTCGTCTTTGTATCCTGGAGGCACGAAAATCAAATTGAAATTATGCCGTCTATCTACTCGGTTGATACAACCGATAGAAAAGTAGAACTGATATACGAGGGGCTGGGGTATACGTTCGCGCCCGTCTTCTCACCCGATGGACAGAGCATTGCATTCTTCGGTCACCAACAGGGAGAAACCAGCGCAGCCAATAACCACGTATGGGTGGTTTCTGCCAAAGGCGGTGAGGCGGTAGACTTGACGCCCCAGTTTGAATTTGGCCAAGGCAATCACGTTGGCACAGATGCACGATATGACAGTGCACCGGAACAGCCAGTGTGGTCGACAGATGGCAGTTACATTTATTTCACAGCCACATCCGGAGGAAACTGCAATCTGTACAAAGTAAGCCTGGAAGGGAACATTTCACAGGTGAGCCCTGATGAGCCTGCTGTGATAAACTCGTTTGCTGCGCGCAACGAAACAATTGTTATGGCAAAAGAAACGCCGATTTGCCCAGCAGAAATGTATGCGCAAGAAGGTAGCTCCTCCAATGCCGTGACGACGCACAACGACGGTCTTCTTTCGGGATTGGATTTGTCGCATCCGGAGCGTTTGTCATGGCAAGCGAGCGACGGACTTCCCCTCGAAGGGTGGCTGTTAAAACCGCCGTCCTTTGAAGAAGACCAAAAACATGAAAAAGAGCAAAAGCATGACGAAATTCAAAAATACCCGATGGTCTTAGAGATTCACGGAGGCCCGCACACTTGCTACGGGAATACGTTTCATCATGAATTGCAACTTCTGGCTGCAAGCGGCTATCTGGTGCTGTACATGAATCCTCGGGGCAGCACGGGATATGGCGAGGACTTTGTGAAAGGTTGTATTGGCGATTGGGGCGGCAAGGATTATGAAGATATCATGTCTGGTGTCGATTTGGTTGAATCGAGGCCGTACGTAGATCGTACGAAAATGTTTGTCACCGGCGGAAGTTACGGCGGTTACATGACGAACTGGATTGTCGGACATGACAATCGCTTTTGTGCAGCAGTCACGCAGCGGTCCATTTGCAATTTATACAGTATGTACGGCACCAGCGATATCGGTTATTTCTTTAATTACAAAGAGCTTGGTGGTGCAGACTTATGGGAGCAGGAAGATTTCGTTATGGAACGTTCGCCAATCAGATATGTTCCCCAGGTTGAGACACCAACCAAAATTATTCATTCAAAAGAGGACCTGCGCTGCAGAATGGAGCAGGCCGAACAGTGGTATATCGCGTTGAAGCGGCGCGGAGTGGACACTGAATTGGTTCGATTTCCAGACGAAAACCATGAATTGTCCAGGTCTGGCAAGCCGGCTCACCGTATTGAACGTTTAGATCACATTATCAATTGGTTCGACCATTATCGATTTGGTACGACAGTGGATAAGACAGTGGATAAGACAGAGCAGCAAAAATGAGATACTTCTCATCACGAGACATGGGTACCACGAAGACGTGAGGGGTTAAAGGATGCTGTTATACGGGAAGAACTGTAATGACGGCATTTTGTGAAAGTGGATGGGAGAGCGGCAATGGACATATATCAGCCGAATGACCGGCGTCAATCGAAATTCGGGCAGGCTGTCGTTAGCATAGTATTGGTGATTTTGGCATGGGTGTTCTTTAACCTGTCGGCATGGGTGATGGGTTATGATTACTGGCACAATGGAATTGCAGGGGGTTCTGCACCGGGATCGGCGGGGTTACCTGTACTGTCAACACTCAAGCAATTGCAAAGCAAAGCTCCACAGACATTGACACCTGCGACATTCTCCAAACTGTTTCAGTTGTCGGCGGCACAGAAGGCTGGAAACGACGGAGCCGGAGAGACCATCTTGTTTTTGGAACAGAACACAAATTTTAGTCAGAACGCCTTTAACGATTTCTGTAAAACATTCGGATTGCCCAACGAGCAAATCAACCTCGTTGGCAAGAAGACAAAGATGAAGAAGAACGCTACTTTGGATGAAACCCTAATGGACGTCGAATGGGCCCATTCTGTAGCGCCGAAAGCAAAACTCGTAGTTTTGGGAGAATCCGGAAAGACGATTTCTCAAGTGGAAGCGATGATTAAGAAAGTTCATCCCAACGCCATTTCTGATTCCCATATCAGCTTTAATTTTCTGTTGAGAAATCCGTTCCTTGGTGATTCACAAGTGACCTTGGCTGATTGGGCCGCTCGCCATTATCCGTATTTTGTAAGTTCGGGTGACGGTGGCCAAAACGTGGCTCCGGTAGCGGTGGTACCAAATCTGGTTGTTGTCGGCGGCGTCTCATTGTCCGACTTCACAAAGAGCGAAATGAACACAGTCAATTACGGTCCGTGGTCCGGAGAAGGCTATGGTCGCGCGGTATTCGAAGCGACAAGCCCCCCATACCAAAACAAGGCGCTCCAGCACCAGTCTTGGTGGCGCCAGGTTCCAGATGTAGTGTGGCTTGCGGGCTATCCTGAAGTTGCTCTTCGAAGCGGCGGAGGATGGACGATTGGTGCCGGTACGAGCCTTGCAACGCCCATGTGGGCTGGTTTGTGGGTCCTGGCAGACGCTGCTCATGTCAGCAAGCAGCACTCCCACTTGCCTGTACATGCAAATCAGGTTTTATACCAAATTCACAACGCAGATGCGAAGGCATACCAACAAAACTTAAAGGTTAACGGCAACAAGGTGCAGTGGGGGCTTGGGATGCCCGTTCCAAGTCAGTTCGTCCAAGCTGCCAGCAACATTTCAGCAAAGAATGTACCACAGTGGACAGGTTGGTCCATGGCGGATGTGCCCGGTCGAATTGCCTACACGATTCTCGTGTTGTTTGCGTTAAATGTCGTGTGGCAAATTTTGGTCCTCGCCTGGAACAGCTTGCGGTCGAGAAGTACCTACGCTGGCAGGAACCATCGCGGTCATGCTTTAGCCACTTCGC
Organism: Alicyclobacillus sp. SO9; assembly: GCF_016406125.1. Classification (NCBI taxonomy): domain Bacteria; kingdom Bacillati; phylum Bacillota; class Bacilli; order Caryophanales; family Alicyclobacillaceae; genus Alicyclobacillus; species Alicyclobacillus sp. SO9. The sequence continues at coordinate 508,843 of NZ_CP066339.1, forward strand.
TGCTGTCTGCTTCATCTGTAGGAATACTAGCAGTCATCGGGGGTGCGGCAGGTATGTTTGCACGTGACTTGTCTGCCCAGGGAGAATTGTGGATCAGAAATGGATTTGTTTTGAGCCTCGGCTTGTGTGTCTCGATTTTGGTGGTTGCTGCCGCACGTTACTTATCAAAAACTGATTAGGAGCAACAAACGGTATGACATGAGTCTCAATATCAGTCAGCCTGAGTCAGTTGTTGCCCTGTCCGGCATGAGTGTGTGTACATTCAACTCATTGTCAGACAGGGCTTCCTTTTTGAACAATACGTTCATTAAACCGCCTGGAGAACACACAAATGCACTATATATAAAAACAAATTATAAATAAAATTGAATTTATTCATTTTACATATATATAAACCAGGGGTATACTCCAAATCGTAGTCAGAGCAATGAATGCTCACAACAACAGAGTTTGACATGGAGGGAATACACAATGACACGACGTGTAGCAATCATTGCGTCCAATGGTGGGATGGAGACGGCATATAAGGTTTTAAACATCGCCACAACTGCTGCCGCGACCGATGCAGAAGTAGCCGTCTTCTTTACCTTTGACGGTCTCGAGATTATTCGAAAGGATGCACAAGACATCCTGTCTTTTGGACAGGGAAAGGAACACTACAAAGAGCGTTTTCAATCGTCAAATATTCCGCCCGTGGGTGAGATGCTTGAGCTTGCTTTGGAAAGCGACATAAAGCTGATAGCGTGCCAAATGACCATGGACGTCATGGGGCTTTCACGCAATCAATTTTTAGATGAAATCGAAGTAGGCGGTGCCATGAGTTTCCTGGATTTTGCATACGATGCGGACGTTTCCCTGACATTCTAGTTGAACTAGATTGTATTTTGATTGTATTTTACCTGACTCATTGGAGTCTGACAGGACTCGGTTTGCAGTTGAGAAGACGGAGGGAATTTTAGATGATTGAGTATGCTGTTGATAAAATAATAGATTGTGCGGGCATGTCCTGCCCAATGCCTGTTGTCAAGACGAAGAAGGCAATCCAGCAGATAAATCCAGGACAAGTGCTGGGGGTGATTGCAACTGATGCTGGTTCCGTGGCAGACGTCAAAAGCTGGGCTTCCAGAATGGGACATCATTTTCTAGGTACTGAAGAGAGAGAAGGAAAATACCATCATTACATTCGGCGGGCTCATGCAGACGGTGCAGAACCGGATACCAGATATGCCTTGACGATTTCAACAGAAGGGTTAATGGAACGGCTGAATGGACCGCAACATGATGAGAGTGTGGTTTTGGATGTACGAGAACCAGACGAATTTGAGTCAGGACACATTAAAGGTGCAATTTCAGTTCCTCTCGGTCAGTTGGAGTACAGGTTGCCTGAGCTAAAGCCTCTTCTCGACAAAGAACTGTTTGTCATTTGCAGGAGCGGAAGCAGAAGTGAATCAGCTTGTCACATTCTCACAAAACACGGGTTCACAAAAGCCGTAAATGTTTCTGACGGAATGAAGGACTGGCTTGGGCCGACAGAATAGAACGGCAACAGAACTGGCGGTAATAGAACGGTGGCAGCAGAGCAGCGGTCCATGAGTTTGAAGCAGAGGTGGAAACTCTGCTTCAAAACTCAGGTGATTAGGGATGGTTTCTCATCAAACTTATAATATTTATTTATAACTGTGATTATTAATATCAATTTCACAGATGTCAGTAGTCCGAGTATACTACGTACCGTACTCTTAGGCGTACTGTCTTCCAAAGTAAATAGCATCACCCTTGAGCAGCTCGTTTTGGATTTATCTGCGGAAAGTAAACCGTAATAACACCCAAGCGTTTTCTTGTTGCCAAAAACATACCCCCATAGGTATATGAGGTTACATCAGAGAAGGTGGTAGGGATATATGCATCTAAGTGACTTGCAAATGATACTGTCGGTTGTTTCTGGCGGAGTGGTCGGATTTACCCTGGGTTTGATTGGCGGAGGGGGTTCCATTTTGGCCGTTCCGCTCTTGCTGTACGTGGTAGGAATCCACGATGCTCACATAGTGATTGGGACAACGGCTCTTGCTGTCTCGGTCAATGCATTCATGAACTTGATTCCCCATTGGCGAGAAGGAAACGTTCGCTGGAAAGCAGCTGTGCTGTTTGCTATACCAGGAGCCATCGGTGCTTATGTAGGCTCTATTTTTGGGAAAATGGTGAACGACAACGCGATTCTATTTTTGTTTGCAATTTTAATGATTGTGATAGCTGTATTGATGCTTCGTCCCAAAAAACAATTGGATAATGAACAGCATGTGTTAGATATACAAGCAAAGAAAGTCATTCCTTCCGGGTTCTCAACGGGCGCGATTGCCGGATTCTTTGGTATCGGCGGAGGTTTTCTAATTGTTCCAGGACTTGTTTTTTCAACTGGGATGGGAATGATTGAAGCTATCGCGACCTCTTTGTTTTCAGTGGGAACGTTTGGGTTAACCACTGCAGTATCCTATGCGTTTTCCGGACTTGTAGATTGGCTTATTGTCATTTTATATATTGTGGGTGGTCTAATCGGCGGATTTTTTGGTGTAAAACTGGCAACGCGATTGGCTAATACAAAACGGTTGCTGCAAATTGTGTTTTCTACAGTTATCATTGTTGTTGCAATTTACATGCTATATAAGAATCTATCTTTCCTCCACCTGTAACAATTCTTGTCGCCCCCTGTTTCAAAGCCATATAATAGGATGCGTGGTGAAACGGGGGCAAAAATATGGCGGAACGCAATGTCAAGGAAAGAATCATCGAGACTGCTCTGCAGTTGTTTGAGCAGTATGGCTATCACGGCGTCGGTGTGAATAAAATAATTGAAGAAAGCGGGACTTCAAAGGGAGGCTTTTACCACAACTTCAAATCGAAAGACGAATTGTTGTACATCATTCACGACTCGTTCATTACGTACGCGTTGGACAAAGCTCAAGAGGCTTATGAAAAATGGGATACAGCGACGGAACGCCTGCACGAAATTTTAAAGTCCTTTGCAAGAGTTTTTCATCTGTATAAGCCGCATACAACTGTATTCTATCAGGAAAGTGTCTATCTGGTTCCAGAGTACTCCGAAGCTATAAAAAGGAAACGGCACGATTACATGGATATCCTCTTTCGTGTTGTCCAGGAAGGCGTTGACAGCGGTGAGTTTCGACGGAATCTTCCTGTACCGATTGTCTCCATGGCCATCTCCGGGATGATTAACTGGACCTATATGTGGTACCAAACAAGCGGGAAGTACAGTATTGACGAAATTGCTGACATTTACGCCGATCTCGTTTTCCACGCACTCCTGACAGACGATACCAAGCAAAATCCGGATTTTGCGGGATTCTTTCTGCCCGCGAAGCCTAACAACAGTGATGTGCATATGGATTAGTTTGCGGCTGTCCGGCACTACAGACAATCACAGAGCGATGAAGGCATAATAAAGGCAGCAAGTGACGGCACCGAGTCAAGGCAGGAAACAAAGGTAAGCAAGTGAAGGTAGGAAACAAAGGTAAGCAAGTGAAGGCAGGTTTGAAAAGCCTCTTGACGGGAATTTGATGCCCTTTATAATTAAGACTTAACAGTGTCTTTTGTTGTCATCCAAAACCGACCAGTCTGTACGGTTGCCGTCTTACCTTTTAGAATGCTCTGTGAAAGCGCTTTATGAGGAGATAAGGTATATTTACAACGTGCTTTGCAATATTGTCCACAACAGACCGACCAGTCTGTTCGTCCGGAATTTTTGTCGGACTGGGTTCTTACGCCTGCATTTACAGGAACCCTGCATGACGAGAAAGTCTACATTCAGAGGAGGAATTCATATGGATTTTGATTTGTCGCAAGAGCAACAAATGACGCGGGATATGGTGCGGGATTTTGCCCAAAAGGAGATTGCCCCAAAAGCAGCTGAAATTGATAAAACAGGAGAGTTCCCTCATGACACCTTTAAGAAAATGGGTGAACTCGGCATTTTAGGTATTCCCTTTGCCGAGGAATACGGCGGATCCGGAGGAGATACCATCTCTTACGCATTGGCTGTCGAAGAAGTAGGCAGAGCTTGCGGCAGTACAGGTCTTGGCTATGCAGCGGCCGTCTCTCTTGGAGCAAGCCCAATCTACTATTTTGGTACTGAGGAACAGAAGGAAAAGTTTCTCACACCGCTCGCATCCGGGGAAGCTTTGGGTGCATTCGGGTTGACGGAACCGACGGCTGGATCTGATGCAGGCGGTACTAAGACAAAAGCCGTTCTCGACGGTGATGAATATGTGATTAATGGCAGCAAGTGTTTCATCACGAATGCTTCCTATGCCAAAACAGTGATTGTCACTGCGGTGACGGGCCAGACAACATCCGGTAAGAACATTATTTCTGCCATTATTGTTCCCACAGATACACCGGGGTTTTCTGTCAGCAAAGAGTATGACAAACTCGGTTTGCGGGGTTCCAATACTGCTGAAATCGTACTTGAAGACGTCCGGGTCCCGAAGGAAAACCTGTTGGGTGATCCTCAAAAGGGCTTCAAACAATTCCTTTACACCCTTGACGGAGGCCGCATTTCCATCGGCGCTTTGTCTGTTGGTATTGCTCAGGCAGCTTTGGATGCATCATTAGCATATGCGAAGGAACGCAAGCAGTTTGGCCAATCCATCTCGAAGTTTCAAGCTATCCAGTTTAAACTGGCGGACATGGCGATGCATGTGGAATTGGCCCGGAACCAGGTTCTCAAAGCCGCTTGGTTGAAAGACAATCACCGTTCGTTTACAACCGAGTCGGCCATGGCAAAGTTGTATGCTTCGGAAATTGCGATGAGAGCAGCAGATCAAGCCATTCAGATTCACGGCGGCAACGGATACATGAAAGACTATCCTGTCGAGCGAATGATGCGGGATGCGAAGCTGATGGAAATTGGCGAAGGGACTTCTGAAGTACAGCGTATGGTCATTGCCCGTCAATTAGGCTGCTGATTACATCAGTACGGACAGGCGACAGAGTACTTATCATCTCAGGGGAGGGAGTACCTTGTTTACAAAAGTTTTGATTGCTAACCGCGGCGAAATTGCGGCGCGTGTTATCAGGACCTGTAAGAAATTGAACATACAAACGGTTGCAGTCTACTCTGAAGCTGATGCACAGGTCCCCCACGTAAAACAGGCTGACGAATCCTGTTTGCTTGGCGGGCCCCGAGTGAATGAGAGCTACTTAAATATGGATAAGTTGATTGAAATAGCAACGGAAACTGGGGCACAGGCCGTCCATCCCGGGTATGGACTTCTGTCTGAAAACGCTGAGTTTGCACGCCGGTGTACAGAAGCCGGTCTGGTATTTATCGGCCCGTCTCCCGCAGTCATTGCCCAGATGGGCAGCAAAATCCAAGCACGTAAGGCCATGGAAGAAGCAGGGGTTCCTGTTGTGCCGGGTGTGACCAAGGATCTGGCAAATGCGGAAGAGGCCAATGAGATCGCTGCAAGTATGGGCTATCCTGTCATGCTGAAAGCTTCCGCAGGAGGCGGCGGTATTGGAATGCAGGTGGTGTACGACGAATCAGGCCTTCGAAAGGCCTTCGAAAGCAATAAAAAGCGCGCTACAGATTTCTTTGGAGACGGAGCCATCTACCTCGAGAAGTATATCGAGAATCCCCGACACATCGAGATCCAGGTGCTGGCCGACAATCAAGGCAACACGGTCTACCTGTGGGAACGGGAGTGCTCTATTCAACGCAGGCATCAAAAAATCGTGGAAGAAGCCTTGTCGCCCTTTCTGGATGAACAGACGCGGCACAAGATGGGTGCAGTTGCTGTGAAAGCAGCCAAGGCACTCGGCTACAGCAACGCAGGAACCATTGAGTTTTTGGTTGATCCGGACAAGAACTTTTACTTCCTTGAAATGAACACACGGCTGCAAGTAGAGCATCCAGTAACGGAAGAAATTACAGGGCTCGATCTCGTCGAACAACAGCTCCTCGTCGCCTCCGGCGCATCTCTCTCCTTTACACAGGACCAGGTGCAGCGCCAGGGACACGCCATTGAAGTTCGCATCTACGCTGAGGACCCGACGACCTTCTTTCCCTCACCGGGCACCATCAGTGCTATGAAGGTACCAGAAGGGGACGGAATTCGGCATGAATTGGCCGTTCACAGCGGCTCTGTTGTGACGCCTTACTACGATCCGATGATTGGGAAACTGATTGTAACGGGTGAGACACGTGATGCCGCCATCGATAAGTTGCAATTCGCGCTGGAAGGGTATGAAATAGAGGGTATCAAGACAAACATCCCCGCCTTGCGGCAAGTTGCGAACCACCAGGCCTTCCGTGAGGGCGATACCACCACAGGGTTCGTAGCAAAATACTTACAAGGGAAATCGTAATAGAAGCGACTGACCAGGGTACAAAGCAATACGGAACAGAGAAATAGGGAACAGAGCAGTACGGAAGAGAGCAGTACGAAGAGGGCAGTACGAAGAGGGCAGTACGAAGAGGGCAGTACGAAGAGACGGCAGGTCAGGTAAGGCAGATCGCGAAGTTGAAGAAATTTTAAAACCGGAGGGATTTGAGTGGCACAAGTTACGGCAAGTATGGCAGGAAATGTATGGAAAGTTTTGGTGAAACCCGGTGACTCAGTAGAGGCCGATGCAGATATTGTGATTCTGGAATCCATGAAAATGGAGATTCCCATTACGACGGAGTCTTCAGGAACGGTTAAAGAAGTAAAGGTAAATGAAGGAGATTTTGTTAACGAAGGAGACGTATTGGCGGAAATAGAGTAGTTGATGAGTGGGGGGAGATTAAATGTCCATCGGGGAAGACTTTGAAGGTCGAGTTGAACAAATCAGGCGCGGAGGCGCTGAAAAATATCATCAGAAGAATGCAGAGCAGGGGAAGATGTTTGTCCGCGACAGGCTGGAGCAGTTGTTTGACGACAACTTTCAGCTTGAAGACGGCCTGTTTGCCAATTCCCAAGCGGAAGGACTCCCTGCGGACGGTGTGGTCACAGCGATAGGAAGAGTAAACGGACAAACGGTGTGTGTGATGGCGAATGATTCAACTGTAAAAGCGGGATCGTGGGGAAAACGCACAGTAGAAAAAATCATTCGAATTCAAGAGACGGCAGAAAAGTTGGAAGTGCCGCTTTTGTATCTGGTAGATTCAGCCGGGGCACGCATCACCGATCAAGTGGAAATGTTCCCAGGCCGCCGCGGCGCGGGCCGAATTTTTTACAACCAGGTGAAACTCTCAGGGAAAATACCGCAGGTGTGCTTGCTGTTTGGACCTTCTGCTGCCGGAGGGGCGTACATCCCAGCCTTCTGTGACATTGTCATTATGGTGGAGGGAAATGCTTCCATGTATCTGGGGTCGCCTCGGATGGCCGAAATGGTCATCGGCGAAAAAGTGACGCTGGAGGAGATGGGCGGCGCACGGATGCACTGCTCTGTTTCTGGGTGTGGTGATGTTCTGGCGAAAAACGAAGAGGAAGCTATAACCATGGCTCGCCAGTACTTGTCCTATTTTCCGGCCAACTATGCACAGCAACCTGTGCAAGCAGAGCCGAAAGAGCCGAAGCAGTTCGAAAAGACCATTGAGGATATTATTCCTGCCAACCAGAACGCACCGTTTAACATGCATGACTTGATTCAGCGAGTGATTGATGAGGACTCATTCTTTGAAGTCAAGAAACTGTTTGCCGGTGAATTGATTACAGGACTGGCCCGAATCGATGGGGAAGCAGTTGGAATTATTGCCAATCAGCCGCGGGTCAAAGGCGGCGTGTTGTTCCATGATACGGCAGACAAAGCTGCCAGGTTTATTACACTGTGTGATGCTTTTAACATTCCGCTGTTGTTCCTGGCGGACGTTCCGGGCTTCATGATTGGTACGAAGGTAGAACGTGCCGGCATTATCCGCCACGGCGCGAAAATGATTTCGGCCATGTCCGAGGCAACAGTACCGAAAATATCCATTATTGTCCGAAAAGCCTACGGCGCCGGCCTGTACGCCATGGCTGGTCCAGCATTTGAACCAGACTGCTGTCTGGCGCTGCCAAGTGCACAGATTGCTGTGATGGGTCCGGAAGCGGCTGTAAATGCTGTCTATGCAAACAAGATTGCGCAGCTATCTGGGGAAGAACGCAACGAGTTTATTCAAGCCAAGCGCGAAGAGTATAAGGAAGACATCGATATCTACCACCTCGCGTCAGAGATGGTCGTGGACGGAATTGTGAAGGGCAGTTCATTACGGGAAGAGCTCACAAATCGCTTTAAGGCGTACTCCAGCAAATACATGACCTTTTCGCATCGCAAGCACCCGGTCTATCCGGTCTAAGGCAAAAGGTAAAAGGTAAAAGGCAAAAGGTAAAAGGCAAAAGGTAAAAGGCAAAAGGTAAAAGGTAAAAGGTAAAAGGTAAAAGGTAAAAGGTAAAAGGTAATCGCCTAAGAGTAGGTTAATAGTCGTTAAAAAGCTGCCAGGTGTTCTGGCAGCTTTTTTGCGTCCGATGTCGATTTTCGTTAGCGAAGGAGACGAAGGCCATCGAGCGCCGCTTTCCCGGTACTAGCTGAGGCATCAGAGTTATCGGCGGGATCGTCGAGCAGAGTGGGTGGAGTCGTCTGCGCGGTGGCTGCGGGCGGCAGCGCCGTTGGTTAGTGATCCCGTTGATCCTTAACTCGCTACCCGCCACGTGATAGTGATCGAATCGATCACTATCACCAGCAGGCCCTCTGAAATAGTGATCCCTTTGCTCCCTAACAGCCACGCTCCACTCTGCCTCTCCCGACATTAGTGTCCATTTATGACACTAATGCCAGGGCCAGGTGGCATTAAGGATCCTTGGGATCACAATGGCATCGCCCCGCCGACAATAGGGATCTTTCGAGGCACTAACCAGCCTCACCGGCAGGCAGCAAAGCGCGGCAGATCAACGGGATCGAACGAAAAAACGAGCGGTAAACTGCCATTAGTTAACTGATATTGAATTTACACCTAATGACGAGCGAATCTGGCAGGCGCTGCGACGGACAGAGTGGGTGCAGCCCCCTGTGCCGCTGGCAGCCCGTTGGTTAGTGATCCTTTTGCTCCTTATCTCGATACCCGCCACAGGATAGTGATCGATCCGATCACTATCACCAGCAGGCCCTCTGAAATAGTGATCCCTTTGCTCCTTAACACCCACGCTCCACTCTGCCTCTCCCGGCATTAGTGTCCATTTATGACACTAATGCCAGGGGCCAGGTGGCATTAAGGATCATTGGGATCACAATGGCATCGCCCCTCGGGCAATGGGGATCTTTCGAGGCACTAACCAGCCTCACCAGCAGGCCCGCCAGCTGCCGCAGGCAGCAAAGCGCGGCAGATCAACGGGATCGAGCGGAAAGAATGAGTAGTAAACTGATATTCATTAACTGAGATGGAAGTTACACCTAATGACGAGCGAATCTGGCAGACATGGGGGTTGCAGACTGAGTGCGGGCGGCTGCGGGCGGCTGCGCCGTGGCACATCGTTGGTTAGTGATCCTTTTGCTCCTTATCTCGATACCCGCCACAGAATAGTGATCGATTCGATCACTATCACCAGCAGGCCCTCTGAAATAGTGATCCCTTTGCTCCTTAACACCCACGCTCCACTCTGCCTCTTCCGGCATTAGTGTCCATTTATGACACTAATGCCAGGGGCCAGGTGGCATTAAGGATCATTGGGATCACAATGGCATCGCCCCTCGGGCAATAGGGATCTTTCGAGGCACTAACCAGCCTCACTGGCAGCCCTTGCAGCCACCGCAGGCAGCGAGGCCCGCCACCGTCTCCCCGTCTCCCCGTCTCCCCGCCACCCACCGCAGCCAGCCCTTGCAGCCAGGGAGGCTCGTCAGCCAATTCGGCTCAGGTGGTGTTTGTCACTGTGGCGCCTACTTGTGAAGAAGTTTTCCTGGATTGAGGATGCCGTTTGGGTCGAACATCTTCTTCACCCGATTCATCCACGGAATGGTATCCTTGTGTTCCTTTTCAACGTAAGAGATCTTGCCGATGCCGACACCGTGTTCTCCAGTACAGGTGCCGCCTCGTTCCAAAGCATATTCTACAATTTGGTGGTTAATTTCATCCGCGACGCGGATTTCTTCTTTGTCATTGGGGTCTACCATAAAAATAACGTGATAATTGCCGTCTCCAACATGACCGAGGATGGCGCCGTATACGCCATAGCTGTCGATGGTTTGCCTGGCTACGGCAATCGCTTTGGGCAGCTCTGACAGAGGAACGCATACATCCGTTACTTTCATCTTCTTGTCTGGTGCTGTTTGCATAACGGCAAGTGCTGCATCGTGGCGTGCTTCCCAAAGCTGATTCCTTGACTCTGTGTCCGTTTCAAACACGAAATCTACGCAGTCTTCATCCTCACACAGCTCTTGACCTAGGACTACATCACCCTGAACGGAGGACTCGCTGCCGTGAAACTCAAGAAACAGTGTGGGTTGTTCGGTATAGCTCGTCTCTTTAGCCAAGTTTACGGCGTGAATGGTGTGTTCATCGACGAGTTCAATACGGCCAATCTGCATTCCGGAGCTCATCATGGAATAAGCAGCTTCGCTGGCTTTGTCCAAGTCGGGGAACACGGCTCGAGCTGCAACTGTGGCTTCAGGAATCGGGTGAATACGCAAAGTCAGTTCTGTGATGACCCCTAGTGTTCCTTCAGACCCAATAAAGAGCTGTGTCATGTTATATCCGGCAGAGGACTTTACTGCTGAGCCGCCGGTATGAATGATGGAACCGTCTGCTAGTACAACAGCCAAGTCCAGTACTTGATTACGCATGACACCGTAGCGCACTGCAGTGGTACCGCTGGCGTTTGTGGCGGCCATGCCGCCAAGGGTGGCGTCGGCACCGGGATCGAGCGGAAACTGCAAGCCATAACGCTTCAGTTCCTGATTCAGCTGCGTTCGAGTTACGCCTGGTTGAACCCGCACCAAAAAATCCCTGGGACGGACCTCAAGTATACGGTTCATTTGCGTCAGGTCCAAACTGATGCCGCCCTGAACTGGAATCACGTGTCCTTCAAGACTGGTCAGGACACCGCAGGGAGTAATCGGGATCCGGTTGTCATTGGCGAAACGTACGATACTTGCGACCTCTGCTTCTGACTCCGGGAAGGCAACAACGTCAGGGGAATGAGGGGGATGATGGCTAAAATCTTGTGCGTGTTGAGCAACGATGGATTCACCGCTGCTGACTCTCTTCGAATCGGAGATATATTGCATAAGTTCCTGCTGCAGGTCCATAGGAAGGCCTCCCGTGTTTTTATTCATTGTGTAAAACTCTTTCGAAACCTGTCAAGGGAAACTTCCAAGTAGCGCCAAAGGGGGACTTCTCACGACTTTCTCTACGTTCGCTCCACGTCTGGTCCACGCTCTGCCCGACCAGCCTTGCCCAGCCCGACCAGCCCTTCGTTCGCCCTACGTCTGCCTCCACCTCCACGTGCGAAAATCGGCTTTAGATGGTGTGCATGTTCTACAGGCGGTTTACTGCAGCACCTTCTTGTACCACGTCAAAAATGATTCTGTTATAACCTTGTAGATTTTCGATTCATTTACAGGGCCCGAGTATGCAGTTTTCGTATCGGCCCAGTGACCCCAGTTGCCGGATACGTTGGGGATACTTTCCCACTTTCCATCTGAGATTTGAAGTTCCACGTTACTTCCTTTACAGGTGGCTGTGACAGAGAATGGAGTCGGATTGTGACCGCCGTGACTAACAAATAGAATTTCGAAACCGGGTGCTTTTGCGTCTGTTTGTACCAAATGACTGCCATCATCACTCTTGTCATTGGAAGTCAGGTCTTTGGAGATAGCGTACAGGAGTTCCTTCATCTGCTTTTCTGTCCGCTGTGTCTCCAACTTCTGCTCCTGCTTCTCTTGTACTTCGGCCTTATTTTCCAACTCAACATGGTTTTTTACGTGTTCTATGTCATCGTGAATGTGCGTCACTGACAAAACTCCCTTTGCAAATGAGAATTGTGCACAAAGGCTGATACACCTTTTGAGCACTAGGATTGCCAGTACGATTCGTACAATACGTGCGGTCATGATAAAATAAACACACTGCACGTCGCTGGTCAGTGTCCATTTAATACTGCAGACGACATCTCATGAAAGTTGATAAACACATAGGGGGACGAACATTGGAACGCCATGTATTAGTTGTATTTCCACATCCAGATGATGAGACGTTAGCTGTCGGCGGAGCCATTGCCTGGCACGCACATACCGGGGCCCCTATTACTTATGGTTGCTTTACTTTGGGTCAAATGGGCCGGAACATGGGGAACCCTTTTTTTGCGAACCGAGAGACCCTTCCAGATATCCGCAAGAAGGAACTTCAAGAGGCTTGTGAAGTATTGGGCATAAAGGACTTGCGTTTGTTGGGATACAGAGACAAGACGCTTGAATTTGAAGATCCGGAAGAACTCGTTCGCGTGATAACGGGCTTAATTGAAGAAGTCAATCCATCCTTAATTATTACGTATTATCCTGGGTATTGTGTTCACCCCGATCACGAAGCAATAGCGGAAGCTACCGTCGAAGCGATTCGTCGGATGCCGGAGAATGCACGACCTAAGCTCCACTGTCAGGCATTTTCGCGAGGGCATGAAGAAGCACTTGGCAAGCGCGATGTCATGCTTGATACGAGCAAAGTGTGGGATACTGTGTTCCGAGCGTGGAAGGCACACAAGTCTCAGACCGCAGTGCGTCTTGATAAGGTGGAGCAAGAGTTGAGTGGTTCAGAGGAAGAACGTAAACGTGCCATCTTGGCCTTTAGTGAGGTTGGCATGTACACATACGAAATCTAGTCCGGACAAAGCTTCTTTTACGGTGGACAAGCTGAAAACCCGTCAGCAGCCGAAGGCTGTCTGGCGGGTTTTTGTCACCCGTGAATGCTTGGCAGGCCAGCGACGATGGAAGCAATTTCTATTACAAAAGCTATAAATGACAGGACAACGCCTGCAATGCCCAGGCCCAAGCCCCATCCCGCACTTTTTCTCCGTGTAGACCGCAGGCCCAGAGAGCCGAAAATGATTCCGAGAATTCCCGAAATGAGCCCAATGATAGGTATTAAAGCCAACATGATGCTTGCAATACCAAGGATCAGTCCTGTAATCGCCATGCCGCTTCTGTCGCGTTCAGGAGTTTGCGAAGAAGCAGTTCCTGTATCGTCGTACACCGTTGGTTGCCCATCGTCACGTTCCTCTGTCACTGTAGCAGTCCTCCCAAGTACACGCTGCATATTGGCTCGCACGTCATACACTTGTCATACACTTAGTGTACACGATACCAGCTTGGCGGACATAAAAATAGAGATTATCTTTACAAAACCCTGTAAAGATAATCTCGCAACATTACGTCCTCGGGACAAGGCTGGTATCAATTAATACTCGATGTCTCCGTCCCAGCTCATCATTCCACCCATAAGGTTGTGAACGTTCTTGAATCCACTCTGTTGAAGAAACTGACAAGCCATGGCACTGCGGCTGCCGCTGCGGCACACGACTACAGTCTCCTTATTTGTATCAATTTCTTTGGTCCGCTGCATAATCTGTCCAAGCGGAATAAGTTTTGCACCGGGAATGTGTCCTCCCGCGAATTCTCCAGGTTCTCGCACGTCGATAATTTGAACTGACTTTCCAGACTGTATACGTTCTTTTACATCAACCGACATCCATTGTGGGACTGCCAAGTGAAAATCCTCCTTATCTTGTCACAGCAAATTTTTGAACTTCATGGTGGAGCCATTTAAAATATCCACATGTAATGTTGTATACCCCCAGAGGTATACTTGTCAAGTCACTTTACTATTTACCTTGAGTTTAATTCGAATGTAAACCTATTTTGGCATAAAATTCAGTTTACATTCACTTTCACAGTGTAATTATAAGGGCAAATCAGCGTAAAATGAAGTGCTTTTAGGGATTTGGGCCAATGTAGCAGAGTTCTGGATGTTGCACCGATGTTTTCGGTGCTTTAATGAAATTTGCGAAATGTTATATCATAAATATCATAGGTAATCAGAAAGGGGATGACCAGAATGGCAATTTATCGATTTGGTGCAAACCCAGACCAAGAGTTTAAAGCCGGGAGGCTGCAAGGATTTAGTCGTAAAGACATCACCCGCTCCGACGTGAAGTCCGAAGCAGCTCAAAAACTGTACGCTGAGATGCGTTCTGATCCGAAGGACTTTGATTGTATTCTTGGAAAACTTCCGGATGGGCGTTTGGCGCTGCTTGGTCTTACTCTCCCGGATCACAAATACGCTGTACAGGGCGAGTAACGTCCAGTTGCCGCTCTCTGACTCCGACCCCGGTGAGGCACCCTGGGGGTAGCGCACATGCCACAGAATACGCTTACAGAGTACAAATCACCCATGTGTAATAAATTGGGGCCCCGGGAGATACTACAGTTGGCACGCGAGCTGTAGGAAGCTGCCCGTGTTAAAGCGGCGCGAATGGGGGATGGCAAGATGAATCAAACAGCAACAGCAGCAAGGTTGTCCAATACTCGAATTAGTCTCCAAAGCCAAACTAAGGAACAGATGGTTCGTATCCTGAACCAGCATGTGACGGACCTGACCGACCTCTTTGTTCAATCCAAGCTAGCCCACTGGAACGTGCGCGGAGCGCATTTTATTTCGTATCACAAGTTGTTTGACGAATTGGCCGGACATCTCACTGAACTGACCGACACGGTTGCAGAGCGAGTGACGGCACTCGGCGGCACCGCGGGAGTGCCCGTTCAATCAATTGCTGCGCAGACTTCTGTGGCGCAGTGGCCGCTAGATCAGCATCAGGATGTGGATGTTATCAAGGCGTTGGCAGAGCGATGGGCTGTTGTCGCAAATTCAGCACGACAGGCTGTTGTGGATACTGCGCAAGCAGACCCTGACACTTCGGATTTATTCACTGAGGTTTCACGCCAGCTTGACAAGGACTTGTGGTTCCTGGAAGCCCACTTTGAGATGTAGGCAACAGTAAAGAAGCCGCAGCGGCCACAACCGCTGCGGTTGTTACATCCAGTGCATCAAAAGAGGTGCCAATACAACGGTAGAGACACCGTTTATAATCAGTGCAATGCTGGCAATCGTTCCTTCTAACTGCCCCATTTCAAATGCCCTTGAGGTGCCAATTGCGTGAGCTCCAGTCCCCATTAATGCACCTTGCGCAAACTTGCTTCGCAGCTTTAACCTTCGAATCAGCAGCGGCCCTGTCATGATACCAACCAGGGCAGTAACAATTACAAAGACGGCTGTCAGTACCGGATTTCCGCCAATCGCAGCGGATGTGTCCATTGCCAGTGGGGTCGTAATCGACCTCGGTGCCAAACTGGCAGCAAGACCCTGCAGATGGAACAGGTCTGCAAACAGAACAGAGGTCGTGACGGCTGTGATACCGCCGAGAATAATGCTGGTCAGAAGCGGTACAGCATTACGTCGTAACACGGGAAAGTACTTGTAGAGAGGAATGGCAAAGGCCACCGTGGCCGGTTGCAGCATGAATTTAAGCCACTTAGCGCTGACCCAGTATTCTTTATAGGACACATGAAGGCTCACCAAGATTGCTATCATGGCCAACAAACTTGTCAGAATTGGTGACAGGATTACCACACTCCATCGCTTGTACACAAGACGCGAGAGAAGAAAGACGGCAAGTGTAACTATGATTCCGAATACCGCCACCTTACACATGTCTCCTTTCTTTTCCCCGCATCCAAAACTCTGTCAACACCCCGCTGATGAGCATGACACAGAGTGTGCTTGCTCCAATGACCAAGAGCAGACGCCAACCGTCTGTCTTTACTAATCCTCCATACTGGACAATCCCGGTGGCCGACGGGACGAAAAACAGCAGCATCTCCGCCAACAGCAGGTTTGCTCCGAGTTCAAACCACTCTACCTTTACGATTTTTAATTGCAAAAGAAGAAAAAGCACTACGAGTCCAATGAGACTAGCGGGTAGATGAAGGTGGGTCACACGAACGATGAGTTCTCCGAGGAGACTCATAAGTGTCAAGAGAGTTACTTGAAGTACTGTCTTCCCAACAGTCTTGAGTACTGCACTCAAGTTCATCACTTCCTGTGTTAATCTGCGCTGCATGGTGGGTGAGAGCTATATCGATACTAAATTATACAACCAACCTCTGCTTCTGATAAGCCGCTGGGACGTTGCATCTTAGCTTGCATTTGGACAAGGAAGCTCGGGAAGGGGGCATGAAGCAATTGTCTTGTGTTCTTCTCGGAAGGGGGTTATCCACACGATTGGAGATTATGGTTAACCTCTCTATCCACAAATCGGTTGGTCATTTAGGTTGCTATTGCGGCTGATTTTTCACTTTGATAAGGTTATTCACAATCGTATCCACAGAGTTATACACAGGGTTATCCACAGATTTTCGTGGATAAGTGGACAAAACACAAGCCAAACACACCTATAAATATAAAAATTATGAATAAATTCCAATATAAGTATTACAATGGGGGTGTGTGGAATACGTGGAAGAAGTTTTGTTCTGATGGATATGTTCGCTTGATTGACACAGGCTCGTCCTATAAGCTTAACTCTACAGACATTCACGTCTGGCTGCCAAGATGGGAGGAATGGGGATGCGCCCTACTGATATACAAACCAACATGATGGTTGATGCTGAACTTGAAGAAATGGACAGAACCATTCATGCGGAAAGTGAAGGAAGAAAAATGGATCACGAGAAGATAAAGCAGGCTGTAACGATGATTCTTGAAGCAGTGGGCGAAGACCCCAATCGCGAGGGACTTGTCGATACCCCGGCTCGAGTTGCAAGAATGTACGAAGAGATTTTTGCAGGGCTACACATGGACCCTGCCAGTGTATTGTCGGCTAAATTTCACGTTGATGAAGATGAAATGGTCTTCGTGAAAGACATTACGTTCTACTCTATGTGTGAACATCACTTGCTTCCGTTTTTTGGGAAGGCACATGTAGCTTATCTGCCCAGCAATGGCGTAGTCACCGGACTTTCCAAGTTGGCTCGTCTTGTGGAGGCAGTGGCGACACGCCCGCAGGTGCAGGAACGAATGACCAATGAGATTGCAGAGGTCCTGCACAGAGAACTGCAAACGCAGGGAGTTATGGTCATCGTAGAGGCGGAGCACTTGTGCATGAATATGAGAGGAGTACGCAAACCCGGCAGTCAAACCGTTACCATGGCTAAGCAGGGCAGGTACAATGATGAGCCTGCTTTAGCCGATCAGGTGTTTCGGATGTTGAAAAGCTGATTCTACAGCAGAATGTACCGGCAATTGTACCGTAACTTTCGGGGAACAAGTGAGGGAAATTGAAGCAAATGGGGCCTGCTCAACAGATGCAAGCCCCATTTACGTTGTACCTCGATGTGAGCTGTCGTACGTGCATGCACACCTACAGAAGAAAACTTCTAGTTACAGGAAGCTTCTGACCTTCTCTCAGTTACCTCAGCAGATTGCTTCAGGTTTGGTTTTTTTACCTTTCGGTTGACAAGGTAGATACCCAATACAATGGCAACAA
Organism: Alicyclobacillus sp. SO9; assembly: GCF_016406125.1. Lineage (NCBI taxonomy): Bacteria > Bacillati > Bacillota > Bacilli > Caryophanales > Alicyclobacillaceae > Alicyclobacillus > Alicyclobacillus sp. SO9. Next base: position 526,404 of record NZ_CP066339.1, read on the forward strand.
GCCCAATGACCAATTTCGGAGTAAAGGGCTCGTGTAAGAACAATGTTGCGACGAGGACCGAGATCATCGGGACAAAGAATGTAAATGCGGCAACTCTGCTGGCTTCGCCCTCATGGACCAGAGAAAACCAAATGGACCAAGACGCCGCAATGCCAAAGAGGCTGGCGTACAGCGTTCCAAACAAAAATGGGCCGTTCCAGGTAATTGCAGCCCAGGACTCGGTTAAACTCCCGGCACCCGTAAGCACTGCCCCGCCAAGTAGAAATTGAATAGCTAGGAGCCACAACATCTGCGTGCGCCCTTGCACTTTCTTTGAGTAGACCGTTCCAATGGCCCAGGCAATGGCTGTAAAAATGCCAATGACCGTGCCAATGAGAGACAAATGCCCAGCCAAACTGTCAATACTGATTGAGGCAACTCCCGCAAAGCCAAGGACAAGCCCAAGTACTTTCCACCAATTCATGATTTCACCGAGCCACATCCAAGCAAATAAGCCGACTAACACCGGTTCTAAGTAGACAAGTACAGAAAACAGTCCGGCAGGCAGATAGGACAGACCGACCGTTTGCAGTCCAAAAAACAACACCACATTGAACAAAGCGGAGATGACATAAACGGGCCAGCTTTGCTTCCACCGAATCTGATGTCTTTGCGGCCATGCAAAGACAGCCAAAATGACACCTCCAAGAAATGTACGCACTCCTGCAAACAGGAGGGGAGGTGAGTAGTTGAGAGCCACCTTGTATACGGAAAACGAAGCACCCCAAATTACTACAAGAAGTAGAATTCTTAGTGCTGTCCAGGCGGGTGAATGCTTCATTGTGATCCTCCTTTAAATTGTTCCGGAACACGAAACAAATAATTGATACCAAAACAGTATAACAGGGATGGAGGATGTCTGAACACGTCTCTTTCATCAGAATCATCGATATGAATATGAAGGAACCAAATAGCAGGATACGCTTGGCGCGGCAACAAGGTGTGCGGCTGGGGCATGAACTTCTGCAACACGCTTCGCTTGTGAAAGCGGCAGCCCATGTTCGCTTGGACTGCCGCAGTGATCTGACTTTGTTCTTTAATTTTCTCCAATTCGCCTGTTTTCAACAGCCGAGTGTGACACGGTGTGACACGGTGTGACCGAGCCTGTCGGTGATTTATCAGGGCTCAGCACGGCTTCAACTGCTTATAGGTGAGTTGCCGAGTTCTAGGAGACCAATCTATCCGGAATTTGCAGCTCTGCAGGCGATATTCTTTTCAGATTTCTGAGTACAAGTACCAGCAATGAAGTGCCAAGATAAATGCCTGTCATTTCGGCTGTATGCCAAGCCGTGCTTAAGTTGTGAAATGCAATGAGTCGACGCAAACCGGTGACAGCGTAGCTCATTGGCAGCCATGGATGCACTGCCTGAAAGAAATGAGGAACCAGCTGGATTGGGAAAGTACCTCCGCTTGACGTGAGTTGCAAGAGCAACAGGACAATCGCCAGCACCCTTCCTGGTCCTGTTCCAAGCAGGCTGAGCAGCATGCCGATGACGGTTACATAGGTAATGGCCATCAGAATTGCATACAAGTAGAAACCAAGTGTGCTGGTCACTGTAAGTCCTAAGCCGAACAGCAGGGCCGAAGCAGCAATGACCGCTTGGGCCGCTGCTATAGTCCACAATAACGCGAACTTGCCGATCAGCACCGATGTGTTTGAGACGGGCGTTATGGACCAGCGTCCTTCTCGCAAGGACATGATGAAGTACAGCATAAGGGCACCAACCCAGAGACTCAAAGGTAAAAAGTAGGGTGTCAATCCTGGGCCGTATTTGGTGACTGGGTTAATCGCCAGACTCTTAATGGTTACGGGGTTGGACATCAGTTTCGCTTTTTCCGTTTTATTCGGTATCGATGAAAGCTGTACCGAGTTTAGTTTATGCGCAAAAGTTGAAGCTCCTGACGCCAGTTTACCTGTCGCCGTTGTAAGGTCTTTGCTGCCTTGACTGGCTTTGTCCAGGCCGGTTGCCAACTTTGCTGCACCCGTTTGAGCTGCTTCTGCGGATGTAGTCAATGTATCAGCACCTGAATGCAGTTGACTCTGTGCGGATGCCAGTTTGTCTAGAGCGGCTCCTGACTGACTGAGAGCAGACTGCACCTGTGTCAACGCCTGCTGCGCCTGACCCAGGCCTGTTGCAATTTGGTCAGAGCCCTTAGCGGCACTACCCAATTTCGTCGACAGTTGCGAGAGACCGCCGGTTAACTGCTGCTGACCTTTTTCTATTGTCTGCAACGAGTTCGCAAGATTGGCCGATCCCGTCTGTAATTGTTGCAAACTACCTGTCAGTTTCTGTGTACCCGGGTAGACTTGATGCAGAGCACCAAGCGCCTTTTGAACAGCTGGGTCTTGGTTTGCGGCAGAGTTGGCCAAAAGTTGAAGCGCTCCGCCCACGCCGGTTTCAATCTGCTGTGATGCGGACGTCGCTTGCTGCAGTCCGGCTGCAATGGAATTCGCACCTTGATGGGCTTGCGTGCTGCCGGATTGGAGTTGGTTGCTCGCTTGTTGCAGCCTTGCTCCTGACGAAGCCGCCTTTTTCAGTCCACCCGTCAGGTTTGCTGCCGCGGCTTGGGCCTGTGAGAGTTTACTGTTTACCTGACTGACGCCTTGACCTGTCTGGGTTACCCCTTGCGCCACTTTTTTTGTTCCGGTTGCTGCAGCTGACAGACCGTCTGCAAGTTGTCCGCTCCCCGTGGACATCTTTGTCAGTGCCGCCGCCAGCTTGTGCGCGCCTGCATCTGCCGAATTCACTCCCGTTTCCAACTGCGTCGTACCATTTGCCACCGCAGTGCTGCCGGAAGCCAGTTTGCCGGCTTGCTTGGCTGCGCTGGACAATCCGCCCGACTCTTTTCCGACGACATCGAGCAGACGAGTAATAAATTTCTGACTAAACTGGCGGTTTAGGCTTGCGGCAACATCGTCTTGTACACGAGCTACAATGTTGCCTGCCAAATAGTTGGTGCCTTGGTTTGGTATAAAGATAAGCTGTGCTTTTTTGGCGTGTGTTCCGTCAACGCTCAAAATGTCCTTAGTGAAATTCTTTGGGACCTTTAAGACCGCAAAGTATGTCCCATTACTTACGCCGCTGTCAGCTTCATTTGGGCCAACAACGTGCCAATCCAACTGTTTGTCATGCTGCAGATTTGTGATGAGATTTTGTCCATAGTTCACGTGTTCTCCACTGAGGGTTCCACCACTGTCAGCGTTAACGAGTGCGACTGGCAGCTTGTCTAGGGATCCATAGGGGTCCCAAAATGCCCATAGATACAGAAAACTGTATAACAACGGTATGATGAGGCCGACGAGCATCCCCGCTCGTGTCAATTTATTGCGCCATATCCGCCGCCACTCAATTCGGAAGACGGTGAGTATTCCCATGTCGTTCTCACCTCCCCTCTGGGCAATGCAACTGTCTGTGTTGCTGCCGCAGATGCAGCTTCAAGGACTGTTGTGTACAGAATTCCAACGTTATTTCTTTCAAGACGGCGAAAGTAGTGGACCATTTGTTGCCATTCTTGCTCTGTCAGGCCGACCTCAGGTTCGTCCAACAGTAAAAAGGGTGGACGATGTGCGATTGAAATGGCAAGAGAGAGCCTTGCGTAGGAAAATTTATCAATGTCCTTAACACGTTGTTTGCGGACGTCCGTGAGCGAGTACTCAGATAAAAGCTCCTCCGCTCGTTTTTTGGCACCTCGCAAGTGATGGAGTTTTCCATGGAAAAACAAATGCTCCTCTACCGTCAGCGTTTCAAACAGAGGAGCAAAATGCTCGATGGACCCGATTCCTACAAGTTGCCAACAAGGAGTCAGACTCTGCCCTTCTTCATCAATGATTTGCACGGTCCCTTCTACTGGCCGCACATTTCCTGAACCATACAACAGGAGTGTGGATTTACCGGTCTTGGAAGCTCCTAGTATAGCCGTGGTACTTCCTTCTTCAACAGAAAAGGTAATGGGTTCTGTTAAGTGTGTATTGTGATTTCGGACACGAATGTCTCTAAATTCCAGTCTCAAGTTCCGTCACCACCTTTCTCAAAACATAAAATGACACTTTGTCATTTTATGTTTTACTGTATAGCTTTATGGGTGTCAAGATGATTTTTCAGGAAAAGCCCGTCATTAAACTGAAACAGCAAGTGCTGAAAGGTATAATGAAGCTGTTTCAGTTATCATCACGTCAACAATTTAAGAGGAGTTTTTGCTGTGAAGTTAGATTTATTCAGTAAGGGCGGATTGTACAACTTTCTCGAAGGCGGATGCTCTGTTGAAGATGCCGGTGAGGCAACGGATATCTGTGTTTGGCTTTTGGAGAATTTAGGGTCTCCTGATGCGGAACTTCGGGACGGTTTGTCCTTCACCATCCTGGCGAAAATACTCATGGAAACCCCAAACCTCGAAGGCAGCCATTTAAAGCAAGTCCTTCAGACTGCGATAGATGATGAACACTTGTTTTACCGCATTGGTGAGACAGGTTCGGATTCTGTCTTCATGCGCAGCTTCTCGGTTCTGGTTGTAGCCGCAGTGCTGGAACGAGATGGCCGAGATAATTTGTTGGATACGGACACAGTCAGAGAGGCGATTGCGGCTGTTCTCCGCTACGCTTTGGAGGAAGAGGACAAGCGCGGCTATGTTGCCAAGAAGGGATGGGCTCACTCTGTGGCGCATACGTCCGATGCACTCGACAGTTGCATTGTGCACCGATATATTACTGTCGAGCAGACGGACCTTGCTCTGGATGCATTGAGACATCTAATTATGAGCCGGGATTACTTGGTGCATGATGAAGACGGGAGACTGGCTGAGACCGTCTATCGAATGGTCAAGCTGAATCGAGTAGAGTTTGATATTGTGAAAGACTGGATGCCGGGCTTTGCACAGCATACGTACGGGACTTCTCTCGAACCAAGTGCACCTGGGTGGAACGCACAGAATTTTTTACGTCGTTTATACCTGCGGTTGCACTGGGCAGGTGACAGCGATTACTTTAAAGCTGTCGTAGAGGAAACTTTGAAAAGCGTAGACCCGCTGGCAATCCAATCTTGAGTATTTTTGTGTCTGATGACAGTGTTCCCCTTCGGGTAACCTTACCGAGGGGGAAGATTTTGGGCAAGTCCACTCCTATTTTATCCTTTCCCACTGATGTAGTATTCAGATTCAGAGCATAGACTTGCATATACGGTAACCGATAGAGCCCAAGAAAACGAAAATATGAAAAATGATTGACAGAATAAAATAGTCTGAATATAATGTTTACAATCTCTACAGATCGTCGACGGTCGACGGTCGACCAACACTGCTGTCGCAGAGTCCATGGGGGCAAAGCAATTCAATAGAGTTAGGGGGGACGACTTGGATACGCCGATTGTCCGGTCAGAGTCATTGGCCCAGCAGGTATATCGTTACCTGAGACATAACATTCTGACAGGGAACATGAGTCCTGGAGAGCGAATTGTTGAAACTCGACTTGCTGCAGACCTGAACACGAGCCGCAGTCCTGTTCGAGAGGCTTTGCGGATGCTGATGGTTGAGGGACTTGTATCCGATAAGGATGGCAACCTGCAAGTGTTTGACCCGTCATTCGAAGATTTTCGCGAACTCTACGAGCTTCGGCTTGCACTAGAATCTGAAGCAGCGAGACACGCAGCTGTGAGGATTACGGTAAATCAATTGGAGCAGTTACAACAGAACATCGAAGTTACGAAACAAGTTATTGCAGACGGAGAAATGGAAAAACTCATTCAGCTGAATAGTGAGTTTCACGGCATCGTTCTCGACGCATCAGGGAATCGTCGGTTTCTTCAATCGGTGCGAAACATTGAAGCTTTAATTAACTATTACAGCTATATTATTTTCCGAAAAAACAACATGCAGACCAATATTGTTGAAGAACACGGAAAGATCCTTCGAGCCATGGCCCATCATGACGCAGAAGCAGGATACCATGCAATGTACAGTCATATCTATCGAGATTTGAGTGTAGTCAAACCCGTTTATGATGAAAAGCGAGACGTGCGCTAAGAACGATTTTTAGAGCACAGAGGATGGACAGTTAGGTAAGTACAGGCGAGCAGACATATTCATAGACCGAAGATTTAGTATATTCATATAACAGGGGGGTTCTTTTGTGAACGGCAAAACACTGGTGACGTCCATGGCTTTACTGGTTGGTCTCGGAACCGTTACAGCTTGTGGTAGTACTACGGGAACATCTGGTTCAGGAAACTCATCTCAAAACTCGGCATCTGGCGGCGGCAGCGCATCGAGTGCGGCCAGCACTTTGAAAATAGGATTGGACGCGGCTCCTCCAAAACTTGACCCGTCACTTTCCACATCGTTAGTCTCTCGGCAAGTCATGGTGAACATTTTTGACACTCTGGTAAAGATCGGACCAGACAACAAGTTGCAGCCGGACTTAGCGACGAAATGGCATGTGTCGAACGGCGGGCTCACGTATACGTTCACCCTGAGACAAAACGTGAAGTTTCAGGACGGAACAACTTTTGACGCGAAGGCAGTCAAATTCAACCTAGACCGGGATATGCAGAAGATTTCTCCGCGGCACAGTTCTCTGTCAGCGATTAAGAGTGTTACGACTCCAAACAGTTCAACGGTCGTTTTGACATTGAGCAAGCCTTTCAGTCCTCTCTTAACCATTCTTGCAGGGCGGTCCGGAATGATGGTGTCGCCGGCAGCGGTTAAAAAAGAAGGTTCAAAGTTTACCAACCATCCTGTCGGAACGGGACCCTTTGAGTTCAAGACTGAGGTTAAAGGCGATCACATTACATTGGTGCGCAACCCTAAATACTGGGGTGGAGAGCCAAAAATTAAGACTGTTGAATATAAGATTTTCACAGACCCCAATGTTGAAACAACAAATCTGAAATCAGGTGCAGTTCAGATGGTAGATACGGTGCCGGCTTCAGAACTGGCGTCTGTTAAGAGCAACAGTCAATTAAAAATTGTAAACAAGCCCAGCTTGGGATTTCAGGGAATTTATATGAACGTGAAAGCCAAACCATTTACAAACCAATACCTGCGCGAGGCAGTCAATTTGGCCATTAACCGCCAAGCTCTCGTCAATGTTGCACTGAAAAATGCAGCAGTCCCGGGATACAGCGCATTCAGCCCCGCGTCACCGGCTTACAACAAGAAGGAGGATACGCCGCCCACGCCTAATGCTGCGAAGATAAAACAGCTTTTACAAAAAGGCGGCGCTCCAAGTGGCTTTAAGTTTACGTTCCAGACTGCAGCAAACTCTGTCAACACGCAGATTGCGCAGATTATTCAGCAGATGTTGAAAAAATACGGTATTCAAATGAGTATCAAGCAGCTAGATTTCGGAACCCTGCTTAACAACTCTGAGAATGGGAATTTTCAGGCTATGCAACTCGGTTGGTCCGGGCGCGTCGATCCAGACCAGAACATTTACAGCTTCATGCATACAGGCGGACCTCTGAACTCATCGCAGTTCAGCAATAAGAAGGTGGACCAACTGTTAACCCAAGCTCGCACCATCACGAGCATGCCAAAGAGAGCCGAGTTGTACGCTCAAATTTCTCAGATTATTCACCAACAGGCACCATACGCCTACTTGTATCATCAGGACAACATCATTGCCTACAGCAAGAAGGTTCAAGGATTTCAGTATTACGCTGATGGCTTAATCCGCGTAGCAAATCTCTCACTGTCCTAACTCCAACACGTACAGATAGAGCGGAATAATTGGTGTTACTGTCACTGTGCTCTGCGAAAAGTGCAAAAGGGGGGGGATCCCCTCTTTTGCGCTCTCAGCAGACAGCACGGCTAGAAGTTATGTTGTCTGGTGTCACGTCCGGTTTCGTAGACAAACCTGATTTTATCCACTGTGTGGGGGTCGTTCCATGAATTATGTTGCTAAGCGCCTCATCACCGTCATTCCAGTCCTGTTCATCTTATCAATCCTGGTGTTTGGCCTCATTCATCTGATTCCGGGAGGTCCGGCACAGGCAGTTCTGGGTCAGGAAGCAACACCGTCCGCTTTGGCCGCACTGAGGGCCCAGCTGGGCTTAAATCAGCCCGTTCCAATTCAATACACCACTTGGTTGTGGCACGCCCTTCACGGCAATCTGGGGACTTCTCTGGTAAACGGAGAGCCGGTCACACTGCTTATTATGCAGCGGTTGCCAGAAACACTTGAGCTGGCAATTGGAACCATTGTTGTTGCAGTCCTTGTGTCGTTTCCGTTTGGTATCATGGCGGCCGTTTACCGTGGCAAATGGGCTGATACTGCGGCTCTTTTCGCTTCGACAATTGGAATTGCAGTTCCGCCGTTTTGGCTGGGGCTTGTGTTACTCATTCTGTTCACTGTGAAATGGCATCTGTTCCCGTCTTCCGGATATGTTCCAATTTGGGATAATGTTGGCCAAAACCTTCGGGTAATGCTTCTGCCGATTGTTGCAACCGGCGTGCGTGAAGCAGGAGTTCTCATGAGAATGCTCAGATCCAGTCTTTTGGACATCCTTGACGCTGACTTTATTCGCACTGCTAGGGCCAAAGGACTTCGCGGATGGGCCGTAATTGTTGGTCATGCATTGCAAAATGCGCTGATTCCAGTCATAACGACAGGCGGACTGGAAATTGCGGCGCTTCTTGGCGGACTGGTCATCACTGAGCAGATGTTTTCACTGCCTGGATTCGGCACGCTATTGATTCAAAGTATCTTTAGCCGCGACTATACAACGGTTCAAGGTGCAGCTTTGTTTGTCGCTGTAGGCGTAGTTCTTGTCAATGTCGTGGTTGACATCTTCTACGGCATCGCTGACCCGCGAATGAGACTAGGAAAGGGGGCGTAAAAATTGGCAATTGCCAGTAATCCAGCCTCAAATCCACAGACTTTACCGCCATCTGGCGGGAAAGTGACACGCACGTCGCGTTGGTTTCGGAAGATGTGGCGAAACAGGTCACTTGTTTTGGGCGGGGCGATTGTTGCTGTCATTCTTATCTCTGCCGTTTTTGCGCCGCTGTTGACCCCTTATTCGCCCACCGAGCAGAACTACACGGAAATTCTCCAGCCGATGAGCGCCCATCACTGGCTTGGTACAGACCCTGTGGGTCGTGACATCTTATCTAGAATTCTAATTGGTGCCAGGACATCAATGGAAGTCTCCTTTGGAGCTGTTGCAATAGGTATGCTTGTTGGTATCCCCGTAGGTTTGTTTTCCGGATTTTACGGCGGGTTTATGGATAATTGGGTGATTATGCGAGTCGTTGATGCGCTGCAAGCTTTTCCTTTCTTGATTCTTGCTTTGGTACTGGCTGCCATGTTAGGCCCTGGCATCGGAAATGCGATGTTCGCAATTGCCATAGGGTATCTGCCCATATTCATTAGAATTACAAGAGGACAAGTGATTGCGGAGATGAACAAGGATTATGTTGAGGCCGCAAAAATGGTCGGAGCCTCGCCAATGCGCATCATGTTCAAGCACATCTTAAGGAATGTGACAACTCCCCTTATCGTACAAGGTACCATTGCGATGGCCAGCGGCATTGTCGCAGAAGCCAGTCTGAGTTACTTGGGGTTGGGACCCAAACCTCCAACCGCCAGTTGGGGAACCATGATTCAGACGGCGCAAGGATACATGTCACAAGCACCGTGGTTTGGCCTCATCCCGGGCTTTGCGATTGTCATTGCAGTTCTGGGTTTCAACATGCTGGGAGAAGGTCTTCAGGACCTGTGGAATCCAAGAAATCGAAATAGATAGATTCACTTCAGTGAACATGTAAGGCTTGAGAAAGGAGCAGCGGATGTGAACTTCGATACATTATGTAATCCTTACGCATCACGACGAACAACAGTTTATGGAAACAGGGCAATGGTGGCCACGAGCCAACCGTTAGCAGCTCAAGCCGGAATGGACATCATGAAACGAGGCGGAAACGCCGTTGATGCAGCCATTGCGACTGCTGCCGCTCTGACAGTTGTTGAACCCACATCCAATGGCATTGGCGGCGATGCATTCGCCATCGTGTGGACGAACGGTCAGTTGCACGGGCTCAATTCCAGCGGTCAAGCACCAAAAACACTGACGCTGGAAAAGGTAAAATCGCTGGGACTAACCGAAATGCCGAAGTTTGGGTGGGTTCCTGTGACTGTGCCCGGGGTTCCTGGCGCATGGGCAGAGCTGTCTCGAAAGTTCGGAAAGCTCCCTTTGCATGAAGTGTTGGAACCGGCAGCGGTATTGGCGGAAACGGGTCATCCCGTGGCTCCGACGGTTGCGAAGTATTGGCAGGCAGCTTTCCGTCGCTATCAAGAAGTGCTCAAGGGAGAAGAGTTCAAATACTGGTTTGAAACCTTTGCAAACCAGGGGCGACCGCCTCAACCGGGAGAGTTGTGGGCTTCTCAGGGGCATGCCGACACGTTGCGGGAAATCGGCGAGTCCAGTGCACAGTCCTTTTATCAAGGCAGCCTGGCTAAGCAGATTGCATCATTTGCGAAGGATACGGGCGGCTTCATCAGTGAAGAGGATTTAGGCTTGTTCCAGCCAGAATGGGTTCATCCAATCAGTGTTCGTTATCACGGTTACGACGTTTGGGAATTGCCGCCAAACGGTCAAGGACTCATTACTCTCATGGCACTTAATATTTTGGATGGATACGAATTTCCTCATAGAGAAGCGGTTGAAACCTATCATCGGCAAATTGAAGCGATTAAACTTGCGTTTGCGGATGGGAAAAAATACATTACAGATCCACATGACATGACAGTAGCAACGAAGCAGCTTTTGTCGCGAAAGTATGCAGACGAGCGGCGGAAAATCATTACGGACACCGCTTTAGAGCCTTTTCCAGGTCGTCCTGACGCCGGCGGAACCGTCTATTTGGCAACGGCCGACAACGAAGGGAATATGGTGTCATTTATTCAGAGCAACTATATGGGCTTCGGATCAGGACTGGTTGTTCCCGGCACAGGAATTGCTTTACAAAACCGAGGACATACCTTCTCGTTGGATGACGCACACCTGAACGCGCTTCGCCCTGGTAAACGAACCTATCATACAATCATTCCTGGCTTTCTCACCAAGGACGGAGCTCCGGTAGGCCCGTTTGGAGTGATGGGAGGGTATATGCAGCCGCAAGGGCACTTGCAAGTTGTCATGAATACAGTAGACTTTCACATGAATCCACAAGCAGCATTGGATGCACCTCGGTGGCAGTGGTTGGAAGGGAAGAAGTGTGTCGTTGAACGGGGTGTGCCTGAGCACTTGGCACTGGGTCTCGCAGAGCGAGGACACGGCATTGAGGTTGCCAATGACACTGGAGGATTCGGACGCGGACAAATCATCTGGAGAATGGGGAATGGTGTGTTGGCCGGCGGCACGGAGCCCCGAGCTGATGGAACGATTGCGGCGTGGTAGATATGCAGTCAGACGGTACTGTGATCCCCAGTACTTTACAAAGGAGCTCTGTTGACGATGTCTCTACAAATTTATAGGGAGCTTGTCGTCGCGTTTGTACGAACCGGAGTGGTTGGTTACGGCGGCGGCCCTTCTATCATTCCTCTGATTCGACATGAGGCTGTGACACGCTACAAGTGGGTCAGCGACGAGGAATTCGGGGAAATTCTCGCCTTAGCCAATACCCTTCCAGGTCCAATTGCGACCAAAATGGCCAGCTATCTAGGCTATCGCACGGCCGGAACGATAGGATCACTTGTAGCTCTTGTCTCTCACATTTTACTGAGTGTACTTGGAATGGTATTTCTGTTGGGTGCACTGACTGCATTCCGGAAGTCTCCTATTGTCAGAGGCATGATTTCCGCAGTCGATCCCGTTGTTGTCGTGATGCTGGGCATCATGGCCTACGAGTTTTCTGCCAAATCGGTAAAAGGACTTGGCAAATGGCTGAGTCTGGGCTTTGGGGTACTCATCTTTATACTCATTGAGGTTGTTCACGTGCCGGTAGGTTTTATTGTTGCAGGGGCTCTGCTCTACGGAGCTTTTCACTTGCGTCTTGCCGGCCGCTTACGAAAGAAGCACAGTGACGGTAAGACGGACAAGGGGGCATCTTTGTGAATTCGTGGCATGTATTCCTTGGGTTTCTGATTGCCAATTTACTCGGCTACGGCGGGGGGCCTTCGACGATTCCGCTGATGCAGTCCCAGATTGTGACGCATTATCAGTGGATGAACAATGCCCAATTTGCAAATCTGTTGGCTATCGGCAATGCCCTTCCTGGTCCGATTGCAACGAAAATCGCAGCAGCCGTGGGGTATCAGGAAGGGGGGGCTCTAGGACTTCTTCTCGGCATTGTGGCTACGGTTGTGCCGTCTGCTGTTGCACTTATTCTTATGTTAAAGGTGCTGAACAAATTCCGTCAGTCACGCGTCGTAAAAGGCATGACCATGGTTGTGCAGCCAGTGATAGCCATTCTGATGATACTGTTGACTTGGCAGGTGTTTCACGATTCCACTAGAGGGTTGGGCATTCTGCAGACCGTCATTATTGCGCTTGTTTCGTTATGGGCTATTAAGGTGCGGAAGATTCACCCTGCACTTGTGATTGTTGCCGCTTTTGTCTACGGGGGAGTTGTCTTGCCGTTAATCTAGTCAGCTGGAATAAATGGTGTTTTTATACTGCAACTATCCACAACCCATAAATGCACGCCATAAAAAGAAATCCACAGGGTTATGCACAGAAAACTGTGGATAACTGTGGATAAATCCTGTGGATTACATAATGTGTCTTCAAAACGAGCCGTTTTTATCGTTTAGCGTAAGTTCTCCCGAGCTCTTCTGACCGTTGTGCTGCAGCCAGAATGGCCTTTCCGATAGACTGTCGAACCTGGTTTTTTTCCAGCACATCCACACCTGCTGCCGTGGTTCCGCCTGGAGACATGACCCGCAATCTTAACTCTCGCGGAGAGAGTTCCCATTCATCGAGTGTACGAACGGTACCAGTGAGCGTGGTGAGCAACATGCGTCTGGCCAGTTCGGGTGTAAAGCCCACGCTGACAGCGGCATCTTCTATAGCTTCGAGCATGTAACACAGAAACCCCGGTCCGCTGCCGGAAAGAGCGGTCACTGCATCCATCATATCCTCCGGCATCTCCACGGCATCTCCCAGCTGTTCTAACAGACGTAAAACGACGGTTCGCTCTTCCCGACCGACATCTTCGCTGAATGCCACTGCGGTGGTACCTGCGGATACAGATACGGGCAGGTTGGGCATCGTTCGAATGGCTGCAGCTTTTCCCTCACTGTCACGTTCCAACTGAGCGAGACCTACACCCGCAGCGAATGAAATGAGTAATTGGCCGTCGAGAAACGGAAGGGCCGACGACAGAGCTTGACTGACATCAGCCGGCTTGACGGCCAAAGCAACGATGTCGGCATGCTGTATGTCCGAAAACGAAGTTGCCTGACGCACACCGTAGCCCGCCGTCAACTGTTCAAGCTTGTCACGCCGAGACTTGTTTAAGACCCGAATCTGTTCTGGAGGGACAACACCACCCTTTGTAATGCCTCTGATGAACGCTTCAGACATAGAGCCGGCTCCAATGACGAAAATCTCTCCGCCTTTACTCACCATTTTTTGTTCCCTCCTTATGATTTAAGTCCTATGAATTAAAGTCGTGTCAAGCAAACCTGGTAGGAATAATGAAAAGCGCTCACGCCATTGCCAAACTGGACAGTTTGACAGGGGCGTGAGCGCTGCTCACACGGTACCACCCTGATTTTAGAAGCGTAGAGAGCTTCATCTCGTTGCGCCAATATCGGGGCGCATCCGGATGCCTTGTCGGCATCGACTAGAAGGTGGGTTCGCTCAGATACAAACAGGAGACTTTCAGCCTTGAGGTCATCCCTCTCTGGGGTCGCTGTCTGAGGTACTCTTCCTTCATTGCAGTCACAGTTACGGTTATAGTTACAGTTACAATGTCAACCACAGTGAGCTGACTTATTATTTAGGATTATGAAAGATTATACACCCGGGCTGAGATTTCGGTCAAGGTAATGCTCTGAATTCATAAAATATACAAATATTTATGCACAAAACTCACGTAATCAGGTATAAAAAAATTTTTTTAGGGAACAAGCGAAATCTCCCTTTGCCTTCCGGTCTGATTCATGTTAAGCTATGCTCTGTGTTTGAGACACAACTCCAGCCCACAGGTTAATTCACACGTTGGAGTTGCAGATTGACACGTGCAAGCTGACAGGAAATCATCTTAGATTGAGACAAACGCCGCGGGGTGGAGCAGTTGGCAGCTCGTCGGGCTCATAACCCGAAGGTCGCAGGTTCAAGTCCTGCCCCCGCAACCAGATTAGTCCTCAAATAAGTAAGGTTCTCCTGAAGTTCTTCTGTAAAAGTTTTTCCGAAAGTTCTTCTGAAAAATTTTCCGAAACAAGTTCTTCTGTGAAGTTCTCCTGGAAATCACGGTTCCTCATAACGAGATGTATTTTAAAATCCACTATTTCCAACACAACATTTGCCAAAGGGCTTATAATACGAAGCAATGATTGAAAATGTGATGAGTGATTGAATGCGTGATGAGTGATGAAAATATGATACGCACGATTATGAACGCCATTACATAACCCCTCATCTGGATGAAGGAGACCGGCGCACTTATGAATCAGTTATTACTTATTGACGGGAGTTCCATGCTGGTACGTGCCTTTTTTGCCACCAGCTTTGGTAAGACGCTGCGAACAACCAGCAGTGGAGTTTATACAAACGCTGTATTTGGCTTCCTCAATATGACCCTTGCAGCATTAGAACAATTTAATCCCACACATCTGCTGGTTGCCTGGGATGTTTCCAGGGATACATTTCGGCGTGAACTCTACCCTGATTACAAGGGTACAAGAGGAGAACTGCCCATTGAAATGCTGCAGCAATTTGACACGACACAGAACTTGCTCGATTCGGTAGGGATTCATCAGTGTTCCAACAGGCGCTATGAAGCGGATGACTTACTTGGAACCGCTGCAAGGCTTGGCAGTTCAGCAGAGATGAAAGTGAATGTTTTGACGGGAGACCGCGATGCATTGCAACTGGTTTCAGAATCAGTTTCTGTTTGTATTATGCGCAAGGGGATTTCCGAAATGGATGTCTATACCCCGGCATACCTGCAGTCCACTTGGGGACTTACAGCAGAGCAAATTCCAGACCTGAAAGCGTTAATGGGTGACAGCAGCGACAACATTCCTGGTGTACCCGGTGTTGGAGAAAAAACGGCGAAGAAGCTCCTTGCACAGTTTTCAACGCTGGAACAATTGTATGACAATGTGCACCAAGTGTCAGGAAAGCTGCGGCAGAAACTTGTTGACAATCGAGACTTGGCGTTTTTAAGCAAGGAACTAGCAACCATTGTTTGTGATGCACCCATGGAAAGCAGTGCATTGGATTGGCGTGTCCAGCTCAATTTGGATGACGTGACAACGGCGTTTACGGAATTGGAACTGCACCGATCACTCGGACGATGGAAAGAATTTATTGGCGCAACCAGTTAATCGCTCAGAGGACACGGACCTCCTAACCCTATCTCCTATGTTGTTTTAAATTCCAATGGTTCCAATGGTTCCTACGGCTGTGACCTGAGTGGGAGACGTTTTAATCTCCATCTTGCGGCCGTGTAAAATAAAAGTAGAAAACCACAAGGAAAATGGTGACGGCGAACAACAGCCAGCGCGGCATTCGGATTGTGGGTGCTTGGTTCAGTGCCATCGCGGTTCCCCCTTATGGCTCAAGTCCGTTCTCTTTTGCAGTGAATTGGGACAGAGGCTTAAGAACAAAATCGTCCACCACTGTTTGTCGAAGTGCCCGATAGAAATCTTTGCGGCCTTCTGCAGCACGGGCGTGTTCTTGAGTTTCCGAATGACTTGGGATTGGGACGCCGTCTCCTAATGGAGCTCCTGTCACGACAATATATAGACTCCTTGGCCCCACAAAGGGTCCAATGACTCGCAATTCTCCAATGATGAGTAGTAGAGCTACAAGAATATCCATTCCATCAATGATAGCGTTCGCTGTTTTGGATGTGCCAGAAAGACGAATTCCGCCGAGGATGGGGCCAGACAAACTCAATGACAGTCCGCTGGCAAATGCGAATACGCCAGTGGTCGTGATTTGTCCCGTTAGCAGCAAGATTGCCGTGGCGTAATCGATTCCTTGATAAATGCCGGAAAGAACTGGAGCGCGATTTGGTTTGCCCGCACTCGTGCTCATGTAGAATCCCCCATTCGTGGACGTTTCCTCTTACAATATGCAAGCGAAATAAGGGGAGGATGGGTTAGCGCAGCAGGCACTTGGGAAGTGTTTGTTCAATCTAACGGACGTTCGAATACAACCTGTTGGCCTTCACGGTTGATATGACATACAATCAGTTTCATGTCATTATTGGCCCAAACAGGGTGTCCTGCCAATACAGTTCCATCCGGCATGATGGACGCAGTCCAGCCCCTCGGCAGAGTATCGTCAATTTGTTCCAGGATAGAATCATCCGCAGCTGTTCCTGTCATCTTCGGCAGAAAGCCTTCAGCGTAGGCATACCAAATGTCGCGCATCACCCCGGCAGCCTCCTGCAAATGAATTTCTCCCATCAAATTTTGCATGTGTGTCCGCTCCCTTCGTCATAGGTATATGCACATTCTTGACGAGTTAGATCCAAATCAACCCTGGACGCGAGAAATTCATTGAATCATCCACCCGTTTTTCTCCCTAAAAGCATTTACTGTACAAAGGGGGTATGGGGGATATGGACATGCATGTATTCGATCCCGTTATTTCACAAGTCCTCACAAATCTCATTCAACTTGCAGCCATGTTGGTATTTGCAGGTCTCGCAACCCTGTGGAAAACAGTCCGGCATTATTTAAAGGCCCATCTCAGTGCCAAACAAATTCAAGTGCTTCAGTTCCTTGGTCAGGAAGCATACTCATTAATCGAATCGCAATACAAAACTCTAGGTGGGGCTGCCAAACTAGATAAGGCACTCCTGTATGTAGAGGAACAGGCGAAAATTCACAAAATACCGTTTCAGGCTGATGCGGCACGGGCTGCAATTGAACAAGGGTGGATGACAATGGAGGGTCAATATAAGAAACGGGTATCTAATTAGCTGGAGTAACAAATATTGGATGAGTGCAGAAGGGGAAATCCGGGAGGAAGAAAACCGCCCCGTCTCGAAGTGGTGTAAGGCAGAGTTAGTTCGAGAAGCAGAGTTCAGAACGCTTTTAAGAACACTTCAAGGAGTAGATATCAGGAAAGACCAAGGTTTGTGCGGAAAAAGCGGAGTTTGGCTTCTGAGGGGGAGCAATCGTGTTGTTTGATGTAGGAAAAGTCAAGTGGTCAAGAGAGGTTTTGGTTCATCCTGGAATCACACAGCAGGACCTTATACATGCGTTTGAGCGGTACATTGTTGGTGATTGGGGCGCAGTGACTGCCGAACAGAGTCTAAGCAATGACGTGTCCTTGACCAGCGGCGGAAGTACAGTGGCCAAGTACGAGTCGCAGTCAGGAGTTGCGTTTTACTTCTGTACGGAAGCTGAAGGTACAAAAGTAATGCTGGAGCCCATTTTGTCGGTGTTTCGACCGTAACAGGGCGAGTGTCCCGTCATTGAGATTCCTCCTGTCATAGTGTGGAGTATGCCATAATGAAAAGGAGGAATTCTCAATGTATGGCGTATTTGGCGGATATACACGTTGGGCGGTAGTGTTTTTGATTATCTTTGTCCTGTTCTTCCTGCTTGTTCCAGGATATGGTGGTGCAGCCGCGGGTGCAGCGGGTGCCGGAGTAGCATATTAAAGAAGCTGACGAACACATGTGAATACCGCATAGCAATCGGGGCACACCTCAGGTGTGCCCTGTTTTAGTTTTAGAATTTGTTCATATTATTTTCATAAACGATTTCTATCAATAATCTTGCTGTACAAACGAAGCTGTTATTCTATAATGTGTATCAAAGACATAACTTTAATCGCAGAATGAGATAATAGTTCTGTGACTAAACCATTTAGCAAGGAGGTGACGTTTGAGGTGGAATTGCGTCAACTAATTTATTTTCGCACGGTGGCTCAGATGCAACACGTGACCCGTGCCTCTGAACACCTGATGGTGGCGCAATCTGCAATCAGCCGTCAAATCCAGTTGCTCGAACAGGAACTCGGGGCTCCTTTGTTTTTCAGGGAAGGCAAACGCATTCGGCTGTCTCCTTTAGGTACAAGGTTTCTCCCGCACGCAGAGCGGATTTTGAGAAACATCGAACAGGCCAAGGCCGAAACACAGAGTTTTCGCAACCCGCACGCAGGAACCATTCATTTGGGCTTTCCACACAGTGTGGGCGTTTATTATGTTCCACGACTGATTGCCGCATTTCAACAGGAGTTTCCGGAAGTGTCGTTTGATTTGGTCCAGGCCCGTGTAAGTGCGCTCTTGTCACAACTGCGGGACGGTGATTTGGAACTGGCCATTGTTACACCATGGGATACATCCGTTCTTGCAGAACGATATCCAGGCAGGTTTTTGACAGAAGAGCCCCTTTTCATTGTGTTGCCGGAACAGCACCCCTTGTGTCAGCGCAAAGAAATTCACTTGTCAGAGTTACGGGATGAACCGTTTGTAGTGTTTAAAGAGGGATACACTTTACGTAAGATGGTGTGGGACGCATGCATTGAAGCGGGCTTCGTCCCAAGAATTGCTTTTGAGGCTGAGGAGACGGACACAATCCGGGCTTTTGTCCAGGCAGGTCTCGGCATCAGCGTGCTGCCTCCGTCAGAGACGGCTGGAGCACTGGGTATCCGTGAGGTAGCCATCAGCAATCCGCCGCTTCAGCGGGCGATTGGTATGGCATGGTGGCAGGATTCCGCTTTGTCAGCAGCGGCAAAGGAATTTGTAAGTTTTGCTTCAAAGTCTGTCCCTGTTTTCAACAAACGAGTAGAATAGGGACGGTATTGGAATAACAAACATAGGGTGGGGAAGAAATTGCACGTAGTGAATGAAGTAGGACAAGACCAAGCAGCATTCTTTTCAGCACAAGTAACCGCTGAAAAGAGGAAGTGGTATCAACCGCGTCTAGGCTTCCATGCATGGTTGAAGAAATTTCTGCCCGAGCCTATTATTTTGTTGTTATATGCACTTCTTGTCGGTATTATTGGCGGCTTTGGCGCAGTCGGATTTCGTCGTTTAATTGCGCTGTTCAAATCGCTTTTCTTTACAGATGTAAAAGGTGCATTTGCGCCTTTAGGACACTTCGACGTGTTTTTATTACCTGTAATCGGGCTGTTTATTGTCAGTTTTATGGTGCAGTACTTGGCGCCTGAGGCCAAAGGACACGGTGTGCCGGAGGTCATGGCGGCAATTGCTGAAGAAGGAAGTATTATTCGTCCGCGTGTAGTTGTCATAAAAGCTGTATCTTCCGCACTTTGTATCGGATCTGGTGGTTCAGTCGGTCGTGAAGGCCCGATTGTTCAAATCGGATCCGCTTTTGGTTCATCCCTTGGAGCTTATCTGGGGTTGCCTGAACGCTACCTGCGTTTGCTCGTCGGGTGTGGCGCTGGGGCTGGTATTGCGGCCACGTTTAATGCACCAATCGGCGGAGTGATGTTTGCCACAGAGGTTATTCTCAACAGCTTCACACTTCAGAATTTTACCGCTGTGGTGATTTCCTGTGTAGCGGCTGCAGGAATTGGACGTATTTTCTTTGGAAATCATGCTACATTGACTGCAACCGTTCCGGTTTCATCGCCCCATTTTTCTTACTACTTCATCTACATTCTGGTTGGTTTGCTTGCTGGACTGTGGGGCTTCGTATACATTCGGGTTCTCTATAAAATCGAGGACTGGTTCAATGCGATTCCGTGGCCCTTTTGGAGTAAGGCAATTCTTGGCGGCGTCATTGTGGGCGGTATTGGCGTGGCATTTCCGCAGGTGTTCGGCGTTGGCTATACTTGGGTCAATGCTGCCATTTCCAATCACATTGGGCTGACTATGATGTTTGTACTGCTGATTCTCAAACTATTGGTGACATCTGTAACCATCGGGGCCGGCGGCTCAGGCGGAGTTTTCTCACCTGGACTGTACCAAGGCTCGATGCTTGGCGGCGTGATTGGTCTGCTCGTCGTGCAGATTTTTCCGCACAGCGGTCTTAATCCAGGCATGTTAGCTGCCATTGCGATGGCTGGCGTATTTGCAGGCAGTGCTCACGCACCGGTCACCTCCATTATTATGTTGTTTGAAATGACAGGTGACTACAAAATCATTCTTCCAATTATGATTGTGTCTGTCCTGGCTGCGACGGTCACAACGACCATGTCCAAGGAAACAATTTACACTCTAAAACTGGTTCGTCGAGGCCTTGACTTCTATCGCCTGCGACAACCTGATAGAATGAAGGCAATCACCGTTGGAGACGCTTTGGCGACAGAGCATTTAGCCCTTGATGCGAATTTGACTGTCCGTCAGGCGTGGAAACGGTTTGCGGAAACCAACGCGTGGTTTGCCCATGTACGCGACGAAAAAGGTGTCGTAATGGGGTCTGTTGCCCGTGCACAAGTGCTTGAAACCATGAACCAGACAGATGGTCAGGATACCATTAAAATGGAAGAGCTTTTGCCAAAGACGATTCATCGCATCGATGAGCAGGCCACTCTCGCAGAGGCGTTGGATAAAATGCACACCTTGGATGTGACCTACTTGCTGGTTGTCCGCAAACAAAATCCAATCGGCGTGATAGGCAGCTCAGATATCATTCACGCTTATAAGGAAGAATAGTTGCAGAAACCACAAGGCAGGAGGAGTTGGATGAAAAACAATTCATTTTCATCGACGAGGGTCAAGTTGCCTCGAGGGTGGAAATACATCCTTGGGATCATCGTGCTGGTCGTCATTGTCAATGTTGCCTTCAACCGGTTTTATGAAGTCCGCTTGCACGGCGCACTGGGTTACGGCAGCGTCTATACCAAACAAATGGTCTTTGAACTGTTGACAAGGTATATTGGCGCAGTCATTTATGCCGGGCTGGCCATGCTCGCTATCCGTCCGTTGGAGCGAATGCTGCCCAAGGCATTTGCGGTGCTGCTTCGGATCCCTGCACTGTTTCTTGGTTGGGTGATTGGCTATGGCATGTGGTCGCTGAATCCAACGACTTGGTATTTGTTTTTTATGGGCAAGTCCTTTGGCAAAGTGGACCCTTTGTTTCATATTGACTTGTCGTTTTACGTCTATCGTCTCGATCCGGTATTGAGTATTCTTGGGCGAATCGCAGCTACTTTTATTCTATTTGCTGCGGTTCGAGCCTTTATTTTCCTCATTTACATAGCCCGTCACAGGATAGCTATCTCCGCAGAAAACTTGACTGCTGAAACGGGGCGTCAAGGACGGTTCCTCTTGTGGTCTGCAGCAGTCCTGTTTGCGTTGCTGACGGTAATTGCAGTGGTCTTGCGCTACCGTCTGGCACTCGTGACAGGTCCTGGGTCGTTTCTATTTGGACCCGGATTTGTAACTGCAAAACTAACGGCCCCGATTTTCTCATGGCTTCATATCGCAGCCTTGGCACTCATTGCTGTTACGTTTGCTATCTTGGCTTTGCGGCCTCACTCTGTTTTTACCGTTCAGGACGGTTTTGTAAGTACATCTGTTCGCGCCTGGAAACGTCCGCTGCAAGCTATCGGCTTGTTAATTAGTGTCTCGATTCTAACTGGAGCCACAGGAGCACTTGTCAACGGACTGTATGTGCATCCGAATCAGAACACGGTTGAACTTCCGTACATCAAGCGCACGATTGACGCAACGCGCTGGGCCCTCGGTATCAACAACGTAAAGGCCAAGACTTTCACGCCGTCGGATACGTTGTCTGCCAAGGAAGTCAAACGAGATCAAAATGCGCTTGAAAATGTACGCGTCAACGACCAGGGACAGACGACATCCATATACAACCAATTGCAGAGCTTCAAGAGCTACTTCGATTTCCCGGCGACCAGTGTGGACAGGTACGGAGGAAAGGAAGTATACATTTCTGCACGGGAGATGGACGTTTCCAAATTGCCAGTTCAAACGTGGGTTAACAAGACGTTGGTCTATACCCACGGATACGGTGTTGCGGCGAGCCCTGTGAACCACTTTGACGTCAATGGATTGCCGCAGATGTGGGCCAAGAACACGCCCCAGGCAACGCAGAGTCCCATTCCGAAAGTCACACAGCCGAACATTTACTTTGGTTTGATGAACAACAACGTCATTGCTCCTTCAAAACAGCCGGAGTTTGATTACCCGGTGGCCTCGGCTGACCACACGTCACACTATAAGGGCGGATATGGACTGCCCATCCGGGGGAACAGACTGTTTCTGGCAGTAGAAGAGGGATCATTAAAGTTTTACACCAGCAGTCAGTTTACAAACAAGTCCCAGTGGCTCTTTGACAGGAACATTTACACGCGAGTCAAGGACATTGCACCCTTTTTGTCCTATGACAACGATGCGTATCCATTTATTGGAGCCGATGGTCACATCAAGTGGATGCTTGACGCCTACACAGAGTCGGCAAGTATTCCGTACGCACAAAACAAGCTGCAGACGGCGTATATTCGAAATTCCGTAAAAGTCGTGATGGATGCGTATACGGGCAAGGTCACATTTTATGTGGTCAACAAACAAGACCCGATTATTCGAAGCCTCATGGCCATCTATCCGCATGTGTTTACAACCAAGATACCTGCCTACGTGCGAGCGCACTTCCGCTATCCAAAGGACTTGTTCCAAGCTCAGGCACAGGCATTGACACGCTATCATATGACGAACCCTGCAGCCTTTTACAATCAAGAGGACCTGTGGTCGATGGCAAACCAGATCTACAACCAGAACCAGACGAAGCCAAGACCGCCAGTGTATCAGATGATTCGAATGCCAGACCAGAATAAACCCCAGTTTGTACTGAGCGCCTTGTTCACACCTGCCAACAAGGATAACCTCAACGGTTGGCTGATTGCGGATAACGAGCCGGGTGATTATGGGACGCTGAGTTTGTACCAGTTCCCCCAGTCAAAACTGATATTCGGTCCCATGCAGGCCGAGAACCAAATCGATTCTGATCCAGTCATCTCATCGCAACTAACGCTGTGGAATCAGCAGGGTTCCCATGTCATCCGAGGAGACCTGCTTTTGATTCCTGTCGGAAACTCCATTCTGTATGTGGAGCCAGTCTACCTCGTGGCAAACCGAAGCAACTCCTTGCCTCAGCTTGAACGCGTCATCGTCGAGTACAACAAGCACGTGTACATCAATCACTCACTAGGTGCGGCTGTTCAGGACTTGCTGAAGGGGAACTCCACGAAGTCTCAAAGTGGCGGCTCCAGCGGAGGAACTTCCGGCCAGCAGGGGGCAGGAGGCAGCAGCGCTGGAACGGGATCGACCGGAGCGGGATCGACCGGAACGGGAGCCGTGCCGGGCACCATTTCGGAGAACGCCAAGAAAGCAAATCAGCTCTTCCAGCAGTACCGGAAGGATACGGCAAGCGGCAACTACCAGGCTGCTGGCAAGGACCTGACGCAATTAGGCCAGTTGTTGAGTCAGATGCAGAATCAAACCAATTCACAGGGAGCCGCAACAGGCGGGGGAAGCGCCAAGACCGGCAACTCGACTGGCGGGAGCAGTAACACTACCGGCGGACACTCTGGCAACAGTACAACGAACAGCAGCGGGAAGTAACGCTACACTCTGGGCAGGAGAGCAGGAGAGCAGGAGAGCAGGAGAGCAGGAGAGCAGGAGAGCAGGAGAGCAGGAGAGCAGGAGCCCGATGCGGGGAGCGGACTTGTTTGAACGGAGCCGGCCAAACAGCAGCATGAGCAAAGTGACGCCGTGCAGGTTATACTGTGCGGCGTCGCCAATTTCGGTTGGATGACAGAGTCGGCCAGATTGCGCCGAGAGAGTGTGTAAATTTGTCCCTCAGTAAAACCAGGTGTCCCCAACATTGCACTACGTTGCGTTTCCTTTTTTTTCTCTGTATACGCCATTGCACGGATTCAACTGGACGTTGATGACACTCCCGTCGCTGGGCCTGCCGGGGCAGGGGCTGATGGACTGACGGGAAGATAGGAAGACGGTGGGCTGCTGGATGAGGCTGCTGGGCGGGCGATTAGTGCCTCGAAAGATCCCTATTGCCCGAGGGGCGATGCCATTGTGATCCCAAGGATCCTTAATGCCACCTGGCCCCTGGCATTAGTGTCATAAATGGACACTAATGTCGGAAGAGGCAGAGTGGAGCGTGGCTGTTAAGGAGCAAAGGGATCCCTATTTCAGAGGGCCTGCTGGTGATAGTGATCGAATCGATCACTATTCTGTGGCGGATATCGAGATAAGGATCAAAAGGATCACTAAGCAACGGGCTACCAGCGGCACAGGGGCCCGCACCGACTGTGTCCGTCGCAGCGCCTGCCAAATTCGCACCAGCATTAGGGTGTAACTTCAATTTCAGTTGATTAATGGCAGTTTACCACCTATTTTTTCGTTCGATCCCGTTGATCTGCCGGGCCTCGCTGGCTGTGGTGGCTGGCGGGCCTGCCAGTGAGGCTGGTTAGTGCCTCGAAAGATCCCTATTGTCGGCGGGGCGATGCCATTGTGATCCCAAGGATCCTTAATGCCACCTGGCCCTGGCATTAGTGTCATAAATGGGCACTAATGTCGGAAGAGGCAGAGTGGAGCGTGGCTGTTAAGGAGCAAAGGGATCCCTATTTCGGAGGGCCTGCTGGTGATAGTGATCGAATCGATCACTATCCTGTGGCGGGTATCGAGATAAGGAGCAAAAGGATCACTAAGCCACCCCGCAGGCGCCAGCAGCGGCCCGCACCCACTCTGCACCCCCGTCTCCGTCGCAGCGCCTGCCAAATTCGCCCCATCATTAGGGTGTAACTTCAATATCAGTTGATTAATGGCAGTTTACCACTTATTTTTACCTTCGATCCCGTTGCCCCGCCCGGCTTCGCTGCCTGCCGCGCCCTTAGTGCCTCATCCTTCCATCCTTCCATCACCCCGTGCATGTTTTCACCTGGTTTGTCGTTAGCCCATGATGCGGTCGCCGTACAGGAGTTCCGGCAGGTCCAGCAACAATAGGCGGATTTTGCTGAAAATAGGAAGTCTCGGTGTTGCTGTCGCGTGAAGGGAAACATTGCATCGTAACGTGAGACAAAAATCATCCGAAAGGACTAGTCAATTTAAGCAAAGGGTAGTAACATACTTCTTGTGTATTTCGAGTACCGAAGAATCATGGGAGAGATTGTTATGATCAAACGTTTTCCGCCTGCAGTCTGGGCGACCACTTTTGCTACATTGATTGCATTTATGGGGATTGGTGTTGTCGATCCGATTTTATCCCAAATCGGCAAAGCCATGGGAGCCAACAGTTTTCAGGTGGAGTGGCTGTTTACCAGTTACATTGCCGTGATGGCGTTGTCCATGCTGATATCTGGGGTGCTTGGAACAATTTTTGGCGGACGCCGTGTGCTTTTGATTGGATTGGGCTTGGTCGTTATCTTTGCGACAGCCAGCGGACTTTCTCCAAACCTTGTTGTTTTGGCCACAGTACGGGCTGGGTGGGGATTAGGCAATGCATTTTTTACCTCGACGGCTTTGTCTATCATCGTTGGCGCTTCCAGTGCGAGTATGTCGGAAGCGATTACGCTGTATGAAGCGGCACTTGGGCTTGGCATCGCATCGGGCCCGCTTCTCGGAGGTTTCCTTGGCAGCTTCTGGTGGCGTTATCCCTTTTTTGGCACGGCCACTTTGATGGCCATCGCTTTTATTCTGACGTTTACGCTTGTGAGGGATCCCGAAAATAAAGAGCCGCCGCGAGGTCCCCAAGACATTTTTATTGCCATGCGGCATCCTGCGGTGCTGACCAACGCGTTAATTGGGCTGGCGTATAGCTTTGCCTTCTTTACGATTCTCGCGTATTCTCCATTTACGCTAAAGAATATAAGCAGCATGTCTCTTGGCTTTACCTACTTTGCATGGGGCATTCTGGTTGGCATATCGTCTGTGTTTGTGGTGAATTGGCTGCGGCCTTTGCTGGGCACAATTCGACTCCTGGTCTTGAATTTGGTTGGTTTGGTTGCGGTGTTCGCTGTGGCCGGTTTTGTCCACGGCAGTTCGTTGCTGCTTGTAATTGTGATATCCGGATTCTTCTGCGGCATCGCAAACGCTTTGTTCACTACTCTGGCCATGGAGGTATCTCCGTACTCCAGGTCGATATCGTCAGGCGCCTACAACTTTGTACGCTGGGCTGGCGCCGCTTTGGCACCTGTCATTTCCGGATTTATAGGTGACAAGTTTGGAGCGCAAGTCCCCTTCTTTGTCAGCGGAGCGATCCTCTTAATCGGGATGCTGGCACTGGTGATTCGGTCGAGTACCATGGAAACAGCATTGGCGGCCACAGGGCACGCCCATGGAGAGTAGACCGATTGTGTTTATGATGGGAAAACTCACGCAGAGGGTATTGGAAGATGGCGAGAAACTCTAATAGCGCTATGAATCGTACCTGCTTTGACCGGTTTGGATTGGGAAGTTTGGTGGACAGAAGAGACAGTTAGAACATCGTAGTGCTTTTTGAACCGCCGCATGGAAATCCGCTTGTACGGTGATTGGGGGGAGGGGGTTAGCCGCCCCCTTCTACTCGATTCGATTTGGTGCGCGGATTACGGAGCGGTGTTCCGTCACCTGTTTCACTCTGTGTTCCGCGCGTTTGTTCAGTTCTCTTGCAGTGCTGTTTTCCTGGAGAATTCAATTCGAACCTTGTAATCCTTTAACCACTGATTGACTTGAATAAGGTAGTGAAACATCTGGGCCGTTCCTGCGATTTGTCCGAACCATGGCCGGTGTTCAGACTTGTCGTAGCTTGATGAAATCCATTCCTTAACGGCCCCTTCATCCAGCAAGGGTCGAATAGGTGCTTTGTCATCCGCCAGGATCTCTTCCAATCGACTGCGAACAGCTTGCAGGTACTCGGGGTTGGGATCAGACGGATATGGACTCTTTTTTCGTCCCAAGACGTCTTTGGGAAGATAGGCTTTCATTGCACGCCTGAACACGCCCTTGACTTGGTTGTCACAAGCCTTGTACTCCCATGGGATGTTGAAGACGTATTGAACCAGTCGATGATCGCAAAAGGGGACACGGACTTCGAGTCCGGTAGCCATACTCATTCGGTCTTTTCGGTCCAAAAGTGTTGCCAAA
Organism: Alicyclobacillus sp. SO9; assembly: GCF_016406125.1. Classification (NCBI taxonomy): domain Bacteria; kingdom Bacillati; phylum Bacillota; class Bacilli; order Caryophanales; family Alicyclobacillaceae; genus Alicyclobacillus; species Alicyclobacillus sp. SO9. The sequence goes on from NZ_CP066339.1 coordinate 553,638, forward strand.
AAACGCGTAATACTCAGGTATGAGATTTCACGGATACGCGCTTCTCGTTCTGACTCTCCTTCTAGCCGCGGCACTTCTGCAAGCGCTTCTTGATAGCGTTTTTGGACATATTCATAAGGTTTGATTTTGTCCTGGATATCAGGTGATAACACGTTTACCCGTTCCTGGAGTTTGAGTGCCCACGGAAAGGTGTCAGCGTCAAGGGATTCTTGGCGGTGAAACCAGGGGTATCCGCCAAAGACCTCGTCAGCCGCTTCTCCGGACAAAGCCACAGTGGCATCCTTCTTAATTTCCTTGCAGAATAGATACAACGACGAATCGATGTCGTACATGCCCGGCAGGTCCCTGGCTTTTATGGGTGTCATTAAATGCTCCAGTTGGTCTTTCATACTAAAGACAACCGGGTGATGCATACTGTCAATGTGATTCGAGACTTTTCTGGCCCACGGTGCATCGAGGCCGGTTTGAAAGGCGTTTGCCTCAAAGTTCTGCTCCATGCCGTCAAAATCGATGGAGTACGTGTGCAAACGTCCCATACCTTGCTCTTCAAACGCTTCGGCTGCTACCGCGGATACAGCGCTGGAGTCAAGACCGCCTGATAGAAAGGTACATACAGGGACATCAGATACCAGTTGCCGCGAAACGGTGTCGAGAAAGAGTTCCTTGACTTTTTCTACAGTCGTCTCGAGATTGTCTGTGTGTTCTTCAGCTTTGAGTGACCAATACTGATCAATCTTTGTCGTGCTTTTCGTTACGGTCATACGGTGACCGGGCCGCAGTTCATCAATGCCTTTGAAGACGCCGTGACCAGGGGTTCTGGCAGGGCCCACACAAAAAATCTCTGCAAGGCCTTCTTCATCAATGACGGGTTCGATTTGCGGATTGGCCAAAATTGCCTTTAACTCTGATCCAAATAAAACTCCCGTACCAGTTTGAGAGTAAAACAAAGGCTTGACTCCAAGCCGGTCACGTGCCATAAACAGCGAATCGTTTTTCTCGTCCCAGATGGCAAACGCGAAAATCCCATTGAGTTGGTGGACACATTCTGAGCCCCATTCAATGTAGGAGATGAGTAATACTTCTGTATCCGAATATGATTCAAACTGATATCCGAGCAGAGCTAGTTTACTTCGAATGTCCTCTGTGTTGTATAACTCTCCATTGTAGGTAATCGAATAGGTTCGGTCACCGTGGGTTCTTACCATAGGCTGCGCGCCGCCAACGGGATCGACAACAGTCAGACGACGGTGGGCGAAAGCGGCTCGCGTTGAAAACCAGGCGCCGTCAGCATCTGGTCCTCTGCAGGCTAACGTTTCTCCCATGGCTGCAACGGTCTCTTTCTCCTGCGTCAAATCTCGTTCCCAGTCAACCCATCCTGCGATTCCACACATTGGGCGTAGCCTCCCTGTCATTGCGTCGTACCTAGGTACCCTATGCGCATCGCGAGAAAGATGTGCTTTTGCCTACAAGTGTGGAGAGGAAATTATGCGGGATGTGTCGAAATATGGTGCCTATAACACTCGAAGCGCCTAAAGTGTCACTTTTGGAAGGTGGAAAAATGATGGTGACAAATGTTGTAGAGCAGCTTGTTCGCAATACACTGGAGGAAAATTTCCTGGAAGACGACAAGCTCTTCTGTTCCTGTGAACTATGTCAAAACGATATTGTTGCCTTTGCCTTGAATCGGCTGCCCCCAAGGTATGCTTCGTCCGAATTGGGGCGAGCTTATATTAAGAGTCAGTATTTTACGGTGCAAATGCAGTCGGATATTCTTCGGGAAGTGACACACGCGGTTGAGGTTGTTGGACAGCATCCCCGTCATGCATGAAAGGATGAATCCATTGAAAGACGAGGACTACATGCGTCTGGCACTAGAGCAGGCAGAACAAGCGGCCGTCCTTGGCGAAGTTCCCATTGGGGCCGTCGTGATAAAGGACGGTGCGGTGGTTGGAAGCGGGCATAATTGGCGGGAAACATGGCGAGACCCGACGGCGCACGCTGAACTGGTTGCTTTGCAAGCGGCAAGCCGGCGCTTAGGAGGTTGGCGGCTGGAAGGGTGCGACCTGTACGTTACACTTGAACCGTGCCCGATGTGCACAGGAGCTGTCATGCAAAGCCGCATAAGGCGGTTGGTGTATGGCTCTGCAGACAGCAAGGGCGGTGCCGTAGTTTCAAAAGTAGAGTTGCTGAAAACGGGCTTGTGGAACCATAATCCAGAGATTACAGGTGGCATTTTGGCTGACGAATGTGGTATGATACTCAAGGACTTTTTTCGAGGACTGAGAAACAAGCCTGTCTCCGACAATCAGTCCTAAGTGACGAACAGCTATGAGGTTCGTTCAGGATTCAAGTTTCAACAGCATAACACTTTGAATGAAGAGCACGGAGAGATGTCTGAGTGGTCGAAAGAGCTCGCCTCGAAAGCGAGTGGCCCTGCAAGGGGCCCGTGGGTTCGAATCCCACTCTCTCCGCCATTAGTTTATGTGGTAGTGGTCGCGTCGGATTGTAACGCGTCTTGTGCCCAAGGACCAAATTGGGTCCCATGCGGCGAAACCTCCCGAACCGTGTCAGGTCCTGACGGAAGCAGCACTAAGGGAGATGTTTCGGGCGACGTGGGGCAACCTGGTTTGGTTCTTGGTCAGAGGGCGCGTTTTTTGCTGTCTGTTGCGCGTAAGTCCCTTTAAGTCCCTGTAACTAGTCTAACTTTCGCAAAATACGTCGATCCAAGTCAACTTGTGGAATGTTTTGTCGATAGAGGAGGAAGTTGGCTTCCTGCTGCGAATTCAGATAGACATAGTACAGGACTGGAGGTTAAGGAATGGCTGAGGCAGGACACCTAGATGACAGCATTTGTTGGGATTGGGCACGCTCTCTGAACTGGGGTGTTATCTTCATACACAGTGACTTAACCGTTCGAATTGAGAATCAGCTCGGTGCATCCTTGCTGGATACAGGATTTGAGGAAGACATGGTTGTACCCTTGGCTGACTGCCTTCCGTCCCATTCTGATGAATACCGCGTGCTTCAGGATATGGTCTATGCACAGAGAGAGTTTCGAGACTTGTTTTTGCTCTGGCAAACTAACGGACGAGTCCGGCATGTACTGCTCGATTCCTATCGCATTCGCCGTGAAGACGGGACTGTGGCCGGCATGCGGGTGATTGCCAAGGACTTAGGTAATTTTATATCCCTTGAAAAGCGCTTGCAGCAGACGAACCGGCTCTTGACGACGAGCAAAGTAGCCGCTGGCATCGCACATGAAATCCGTAATCCGTTAACGACTATTAAAGGTTTTGTGCAGGTGCTCGACCAGGTGATTTCCAATCTTCCTGCCCAGATGCAGTCATCCGAACGGAATTATGTCGATACCATTCTTTCCGAAGTGGAACGCGTTGAATACATTGTTACTGACTTGCTCATGCTGGCCAATCCCAGACGACTTGAAAAGACCGAGTGCAGCATCAAAGACCTGCTTGTGGAACTTGAACCGGTCATATCAGAGAGGACTCTGTCTCAGAATATACAATTCGAATACAGCGCTGAGGACCTGCCTCTGCTTGAATTAGATAAGGAAATGATGAAACATGCCATGCTGAACCTGATTGACAATGCGATTGAAGCCATGGCAGATGAAACACACGGAGATGCCGCTGCCGGCATCCTGAAAATTCACGCGCAGCGAGTGGACGATTTGATACGAATCGATATTTCTGATTCTGGTCCAGGCATTCCCTACTATGAAACGGATAAAATTTTTGATGCATTTTTCACAACCAAGGACGGCGGCATTGGCTTGGGACTGCCGATTTGTCAGCGCATTGTCTCCGATCACGATGGTGAAATTCGCGTCTCGTCAAAGGGCTACGGCACTACCTTTTCTGTCTTTTTGCCTCTTTCTGCCTCTAAGGCGGCACATTTGTCCAGTAGAAGCGGTTGAAGCGCTCTCTGTAGTTCTTGATGTAGTTCTTGATGTAGTTCTTGATGTAGTTCTTGATGTAGTTCTTGATGTAGTTCTTGATGTAGTGAATGTGAATCCGGTCACTTTCAGGACAGATTCCCCCTCGTTTGCGGAAGTCATTTTATTGTTAAAGAACTGCCGTTTGTCGTCGCCAGCATTGCTGTGATACTGTTATGACAGGTTTTATGAGGCTGTTCGAAAAGCTACCGTCTTTTCGGACACGTACCTTATGTGTCCTCGTGAAGGAGGGGTCCGCCCTGTCATATCAAGCTCTTTATCGAATGTGGCGGCCGCAGACGTTCCGTGACCTTATTGGTCAACCCCATGTTAAACAAACACTGGTTAACGCACTGCAGCGCGGGCAGGTTGCCCATGCCTATCTATTTGCCGGACCGCGGGGTACCGGGAAAACCAGTGCGGCTAAAATTCTTGCGAAAGCCGTGAATTGTTTAAATCCCCTGGAAGGCGAGCCGTGCAATGAGTGTGAAGCCTGTACAGCCGTTCAAAACGGGACTGGGATGGATGTAGAGGAAATTGATGCGGCCTCCAATCGCGGCGTAGATGAAATCAGACAGCTTCGTGAAAAAGTGCAGTATGCGCCCACTGGGCTGACGCGCAAAGTGTACATCGTTGATGAGGTTCATATGTTGACCACGGAAGCGTTTAATGCGCTCCTGAAGACGCTGGAAGAACCCCCCAACCACACCCTGTTTGTTCTCGCAACGACTGAGCCTCACAAAATCCCAGGGACTATCATTTCTCGCTGTCAGCGGTTTGATTTTCGTCGGATTGCACCAGAACTCATGGTGGAACGACTGGAGACTGTGTGTAGTACTGAAGGCTGGACGCGCAGCGAAGAAGCCCTGTGGAAAATTGCTCAGGCAGCAGACGGCGGGTTGCGTGATGCTCTTGGACTGTTGGAGCAGACGTCCGCGTTTGGCGGGGGAGACATCAGCAGTGAGAATGCAGCGCACGTAATGGGAGGGGTTGAGTCCGTTCTGTTAGTGCAATTGCTGCAAGCCATGTGGCAACGTGACATGGCTAAGGTGTTGAATTTGCTTGGGGACTGGTATGAAAGGGGCAAGGACGCTACAAGAATCGTGCATGATCTGCTGCAGATTCTACGCGATTTGGTCATCATCAAAATGTCTCCTTCGGATAGTCTGCCAGGTCATCTTCGACTGTCTTCGCTGCAGGACGCAGCGCAGCAACTGAGCGTTCCGTGGTTAATGCAAGGCGTCAAGAAACTTGGGGAGACATACACCGGTCTGCGGTATGTAGATGACCCCAGGCTTGCTTTGGAGGCTGCCTTACTGGCATTGGTACCACGAGATGAAGATACTGAGGAGCGTCTCCATTCGGCACATCAGGCAAGCGGAGTAAAGTCCGAATCAGGCGTTACGGTACCAGGTAAAGCTGCAGACAAGGCGTCAGCGAGTACGCGCTCAGATGCCAATGATTCGCGGGAACCGGATGAACCCGCAGGGGCCACAGGGCCGTCTGGACGTCAAGGCCGCGAGGCAGCACTTGCACCAGAGCCGAGCGCGACAACGTTGGCGAAGCCCGCTGCGAAAAAGAATGGACGCACTTCCGAATCAAGGAAGCAGGAAGTTCTGAGAAAACTTGCAACTGAAGCAGACAACGAGGTACTCGAACGAGTACAATCAGAGTGGCAGCAAATTCTCCAACGGGTAAAAGATGAGCGAATTCAAACCCATGCCTGGCTGATGAACGGACAGCCTGTTTTAGCCACAAAAAATGCAGTTGTGGTTGTGTTTAGCAGCCGGTTTCACCGTGATGCAGTCATGAAACCAGACGAGCGTACGGTCATCGAACAGGCCTTTGCCCAAGCAGCGGGCATTTCACTTCAAATGCTTGCCCTGTTAAAAGAGGACTGGGAAAAATTTCAGACACCGACAGAGCCTGAACCAAGTGCTGCTTTGGCTACAGAGTCAGACCTTGCTGAGAAAGCGGTTCGGGTTTTCGGGAAAGACTTGGTTGAAATTATTGACGGAGAGTGATAATTACATGAAAAACATGAATCAAATTATGAAGCAAGCCAAGAAAATGCAGGAGGATATTGCACGAGCTCAAGCCGAATTGGCGGAGAAGACTGTCGAAGGTACAGCCGGCGGCGGTGCTGTAAAAACTACTATGACGGGTGACAAGAAACTTATTGGTGTATCTATCAGTAAGGAAGTTGTCGATCCGGAAGACATCGAGATGCTCCAAGATTTAATTGTAGCTTCCTTTCAAGATGCCATGAATCAGGTTGATGAGATGACCAGCACAGAACTTGGAAAATACACCAAGGGCATGAACATGCCGGGCTTGTTCTAATATGATGGGATATCCGGAGCCGATATCCAGGCTCATAGAGCAGTTTATGAAGCTTCCAAGTATTGGTCCGAAAACGGCTTCCCGCCTGGCATATCACGTGTTAAAGATGGAAAAATCCAGTGTGGACGAGTTTGCCACTGCACTTCACGACGTCAAGACCCAATTGGTGGAGTGCAGTATTTGTTGCAATATTACTGACATTGACCCATGTCCTATTTGTGCTGATAGAAGCAGATTGGACAGTGCTTTGTGTGTCGTACAGGAGAGCCGTGACGTGGCCGCAATGGAGCGAACGCACGAGTATTCTGGAAAATATCACGTGTTGCACGGTTCGATTTCTCCGATGGAAGGAATCGGGCCGAACGATATTAGAATTCGTGAACTGGTGCAAAGAGTAGCAGACACGGAAGTCGAAGAAATCATTATTGCGACCAATCCCAATGTTGAGGGAGAGGCAACGGCAATGTACATCTCGAAGTTGCTGAAACCGTTCTCTATTCGCATTTCGAGGTTGGCTCACGGGCTGCCTGTCGGAGGAGATTTGGAGTATGCAGATGAAGTGACGCTGGCCAAGGCTCTGGAAGGACGCCGAAATCTATAACTTTCAGTTGCATTTATTCAACTTTTCTATATGAACAGTCATATTTTGCGCCTTACTTGTCTATGTTTTAGTAGTTACAGACAAGGGGGCGCATTTGTTTTGGGAGAAACCAGGAACGATGGACTGCAGCCTTTGTTGTCGCGGTTGACGGAATCCAAACACGCTATTGAATGCGCGCGGATGCAATTCAATGAAGCAACAGACCCCAATGCGATTGACGAGATTATCTACAGATGGATTGCTGAAGAGAAACGATTTCAAACACTCATTAGGACGGCACGAGAACAGCACATTACGATTGAGGGACTAAGATGGTATTGGCATCAAACGGATCCCTACGCGCCCTCCAATCTGTAAAGGGTGCGTAGGCGGTGACGGACAGAGGCGGGGGAGGGACAAGCTGTGAAGATTCCTGCAGACGTATCTGTGTATGTTTGGATTGGACTCGGCTTAATAGGATTATTTCTACTGGCACAACTCATGCGGCATCCGAAGCAAATTCTGCTGAGGCTCTTCAGGACTGCTGTGATGGGCTGTCTATTTGTTATCGCTGTGGATTGGATTGGTCAATACTTTCACTACCATTTACCGTTTAATCCGCTGACTGCTCTTACCGCTGGTTTGCTGGGGATCCCTGGAGTCCTAGCGCTGATAGCACTCCAACTGTGGATTTTCCCCTAAGCTTTTCGTTACGGTTTTGCCTAAGCAAATATTTTTTAAAATTGATGGGGTTGGATGCGTTCTGCCAGACGTGCCAGCCTCGTGCCTACCCCAGGCAGTGATTTCAGTTCTGCCGCTGTCACCGCGTGTGAGCGCATGCTAATGAAGAGGTAGAAAAGACCACTCAGGAACAGAATGAACAACAACTGAATCCAAGCCCATATCATTGCATGAGCATTTGTCACAGGGTGCCACAGTACGAGAGAGAACGCATACAGCACTTCTGTCAAAATTCCCGTCAGCACAGTCGCAACCAGTGACGGCAAGACTTGGTTCCAAACAGAGAACTGCAGTTCTGCATACTTCTTCACTGCCATGATGTTGAGGGTTGATGATACCAGATAACCCAGTGTTGACGCCATGGCTGCCCCGACAATGCCCAACGGCCCAATGAGGATAAAATTGAAAACCAGCTTTACAGCCAGGCCGATAAACATGTTGCGTACGGGTCTGTACATTTTCCCAACGCCTTGGAGCATATAGGTGGTTATCATTTCAAATCCGCTGAAGATGCTCATGACCGATACACTGGCAATGGCATTTACGCCGCTCTGCTGGTCAAACAGTGCCATATCAATCGGTTTTGCTAAAAGCAGCAGGACCGCAGCAATGGGAAACAGGAGAAAAAATGCTGTACGAAGCGTCCGGCGCATCTGATGGTTGATTGTTTTCAGGTCTCTGCGGGTCTGGGCGTGCGCGATGGCCGGCATAATGGAAGATCCGATAGCGACCACAAATGCCATTGGAATGCTCACCAGTTGCACCGCTTGTCGAGAATAAATTCCGTACTGTCCCAAAGCATTGGACCAACTGAGGTGCTTCAATACCGACAGGAGGTTGGGGATGGTCAATGCGTCTACTTGGATTGAAACAGGCAGGACCAGAGCACCCATGGAGACCGGCACAGCATATTTCCAGAGTGTCTTGATGGCCTTGGACGAGGACTCGGTGGGTGTTGCAAACCTTCTGTTGCCGAGGTCCTTTTTTAATTTCTGCACAGCCAGAATCAGCAGCCATAGTGCTGCGGCTCCACCAACGAAGCTTCCGAACGTCGCAGCAGCTGCGCCAACTGCGATATTTCCAGGGGCAAATACCTTCACTACCAGATAGGCACCAAGAACGATAGCCACCACGCGAAACAACTGCTCAACGGCCTGAGACAGTCCTGACGGCTCCATCCGCTGAAATCCTTGCAAATAGCCTCGCAACGAACTCATGACAGGAATAATCAACAGACTCGGCGCCACCGCCCGCACCGACAGCGTCACAGACTGTAAGGATGCGCCGGACGCCTTTAAGCCAATCAGCCTGCTGTACAGAGGAGCTCCAAACCACATCAGCAAAAAGCTAACTGCGCCGAGGCCTATCATCAGCCGAGATGTGAGCCGGAACAACTGTTCGACATCTCCGTACCGATTGAGTGCAAGCCGTTCTGAAATAGTGCGCGCCATTGCCGTGGGGAATCCTGCAATCGACACGGTCAACAGCAACGAATACAGTGCGTAAGCGCTGGAGTACAATCCTAAGCCGTCTTTATGTATCAAATATGTCAAAGGTATGACGTAAACGAGGCCGAGTACCTTTGTAATAAACATGGACGCTACCATCGCGGTTGCGCCGCGGGTCAGACTGGGTTTGTGCGTAGCACACACCTCCCGATTAAAAAAAGCAACTGCATTATAGCACATGCAGCATGAAATCAGGTGACGAGAAGGATGAAACAGCGACAAGCCTGTTGTCATAGGTTAATACGACGACCGGGAGGTGTTCGGCGTATGTCGGGAGTATTGACGGTTCTTGCAATTGCCATTGCGTCGAACCTTGACAACGCGGGTGTCGGGATAGCCTATGGAGTACGGAAGATACACTTTTCCTGGTGGGCGAACCTGACCATCAGCTCAATTTCGGGCTTGACGACATACATAGCCGGTGTTACAGGCTCTGCTTTGACACGCTATGTGCCAGGAAGCTTCGCAAAAATTCTCGGTGCGATAGTCATGATGCTGGTTGGTATCTGGGTACTGTTAGAGCCCTGGCGTGAACAAAGGACACAAGAGAAGGAGAATGCCAATGTCGTGACGCAAATTTTACGCGATCCCGTTTACGCAGACTTTGACAAATCCAGCAGCATCAGTTTCAAAGAAGCGCTGGTGTTAGGCGTTGCCCTTTCTCTCAATGCTTTAGCTGGCGGCTTTGATGCAGGTATCGTCCATATCGGTGTGATCTGGACTGCAGCGGCTGTTGCTCTTGCCAGCGCCGGCTTATTGGAACTGAGCGCGTATATCGGTGAACACTACGCGTCTCGCGTATTTGGGAAGCGGGCTACTTACATTGCAGGTCTACTGTTGTTTCTGGTTGGAGTATTTCAGATTTGGTAGGTATAGAAGTTACATGCAGCACCCATACTTGATTAGTAGAGGGATTTTTAAGTGGCTTTCGTCTGTATCAATGACTAGTGATTTCTGAGCAGCGAGTTGTTATTGGGGCGCAGTGTATCGGGATCACAACAAGGTTGGTGAACGTGCGTGGCGAATAACGAAACCCATGGAGAACGGTGCATCGTGTGTGAACAGCCTAAGGAGCAAGGGATTCGCGTATGCGGGCAGTTCATCTGCTATGAATGTGAGCGGGAGATGGTGCACACAGATACGAGTGAACCGAGTTATCAAAACTATGTACTGAGATTACGCCGAATCTGGGACGCGTACTTTCTCCCGAAGTAGAGAACTGATGAATGGGTTTTGCATCGAAGGACGGCAAGACAGGCACGGAGTTAATCATGAATAGTTGCTCATGAAGCGCCAAAAGGGCTGCTAGAAGCTGATACAGCTTGCATCACAGCCCTTTTTGTTTGCGCTTGAAACCTTTCAGACATTGCAACAGCAGAGTACTTTTTGCAGCAATAGTGCGCTTTGCAACAAAACTTACGAAAAGATACTAGACATTGGCTTGGCGTCGTGCAACGCCGGACCGATATGCGGCTTCTGTGACTGCTTGGCTCACCGCTTTTACTACATCCTTGTTGAATACGCTGGGGACAATGTACTGTTCGTTCAACTGATTTTCTCCAACACTGTCTGCAATGGCGTTTGCCGCTGCCAGTTTCATTTCTTCGTTAATGTCGCTTGCGCGGGCGTCTAATGCGCCGCGGAATATGCCTGGGAAACAGAGCACGTTGTTAATTTGGTTGGGATAATCGGATCGGCCCGTAGCCATAATTCGGACGTAGGGTTCTGCTTCCTCTGGGGCAATTTCCGGCGTTGGGTTCGCCATGGCAAAAACAATTGGGTCTTTGGCCATTTTCTTCAGGTGGTCAACCGTCAAAACGCCCGGACCCGAAACCCCGATAAACACATCAGCTCCCTCAATCGCAGTGTTTAAGTCACCTTTCCTGGCTTCTGGATTGGTGTTTTCCGCATACCACTGCCACATGGGGTTGTCGTAGGAGCGACCCGGCACAATAATGCCTTCTCTATCTACGCCAATTACGTTTTGTACACCTGCAGCCTGAATCATTTTCGTACAAGCTACACCGGCAGCACCGATTCCAACGACGACAACACGCAGGTCTTTCATTTTCTTTTCTGTAATTTTACAGGCATTTATGAGTCCAGCTAAAAGAACGACTGCAGTACCATGTTGATCGTCGTGAAAAACGGGTACCTCCATTTCTTGTCGCAAACGATTTTCAATCTCAAAGCAGCGGGGAGATGAAATGTCTTCCAGATTGATTCCGCCGAAGCTTGAGGAAATGGATTTTACGATGTTGACAATTTCGTCAGGGTCCTTTGTGTTAAGGCAAATAGGAAATGCATCTACGTTGGCAAACTGCTTAAACAGCATTGCCTTTCCTTCCATGACAGGCAGTGCTGCGTCAGGACCAATGTCACCGAGACCAAGGACAGCCGTTCCGTCTGTGACGACAGCAACCGTATTTCTCTTGATGGTCAGCTGGTAGGCTTTGCTGGGGTCTTCTTGAATAGCTGTGCAGACTCTAGCGACACCAGGTGTATAAACGCGGGACAGGTCGTCGCGGTTTTTGACGGGAATCTTGGATTGCATTTCAATCTTTCCGCCAAGGTGAACGAGAAACGTTCTGTCGGAAACGTTAATGACTTCAATACCGGTCCTTTGCCGCAGTGATTCGACTACGTGCTCACGATGGTCCTCGTTATGTACATTTACGGTGATGTCGCGAATTACGTGGTCTTTTGTCACGTGAATGACGTCAACAGCAATGATGTCACCGCCAGCCTCTCCAATGGCTGTGGCAACTTGACTAAAACCAGCATTGCTCTGGATCTTGACTCGAAGAATGAGACTCAGACCTGTTGTTTGCATAATGGCCATGTTGATAACCTCCCTGATTTTGTTCTGTGCATGCTCGTGCATGTACGTAAAGGACTTGCACAAATACGTTTCCGGAAATAATATCACATTGTATCATAGAGCCTGAATAAGTCTGAACGAGAGGTTCTGTTGAGGAGGTCCATCCGTGTTTGGACAGATGCCCATTTTGGAAGCTTTGCAAAGGCATGTGCAAGTTGCAAGGGGCAATCTTCATGTCCCAGGTCACCGACAGGGGGCGGTCTTGCCCGCTGCTTTTGCAACGTGGATGGGCCATGCTGCAAAACTGGACTTAACTGAGCTGCCCGGCTTGGACAACTTGATGGCCCCGGAGGAGTGTATTCTCGAATCGGAGAAGCTAGCAGCATCCCACTACGGCTCAGACCGGTGTTTCTATACAGTAAACGGCTCTAGTGCCGGTATTATGGCAGCCCTTGTTACGGTGCTGCAGCCTGGAGACACTGTTCTATTTGTCAATCCGTTTCACCTGAGCGCCTGGAACGGTCTTGTACACAGCGGCGCTGATGCATTGTGTCTGCCGTTTCATTATTCGGATGAAGGCCGCCAGAGCGCTCCTGACGCAGTTGAGGTGCGCGAGAAGCTTCGCCAGCATCACAACATTAAAGCGGTGTTCTTGACTTCTCCTACCTATCAGGGTGATACTGCAGACGTCGCAGCCATTGCAAATGCTGTTCATGATTTTGGTTTGCCGCTGATTGTTGATGAAGCCCACGGAGCTCATTTTGGGCTGGTACCGGAATTTCCTCTACACAGCATCGCTTTAGGCGCTGACATTGTGGTACAGAGTACACATAAAATGCTGCCCGCACTCACTCAGACAGCATGGATACATATACAAGGGAACAGAGTCAGCCGCAGGCGGTTTGCGGCTGTCTTAAACAGCTTTCAGACGTCCAGTCCTTCGTACTTGCTGTTGGCATCCTTGGATGCAGCCCAGGCCTGGCTGCGAAGTGAAGGTCGTGCAGCAGCTGAACGAACAGTTTGGCGGTTGCGAAAATACGGGTTGCTTGAGGAGCCGGCGGGAGGATGGACAGGATTGGAAGTAAAACCGGTAACGCGAGACGGACTAAAGCACTGGATACCCGCTGACCGAGAGGGCAGCCGTCTGTTGCAAGACATGCTTGCGAAGCACGGCATCTTTGTAGAGTACGCTGACGGGACTGGAGTGCTGTCCGTGTTAGGACTGGATATAGAAGAAAGGGTTCTGTCGGAGTACACGAGGATTGTGCACGATTGGCACTTGAAACGTGATTTTCTGCCTCAGTCCAGAAGAGATAAAAGACATCAAGGGATTGCAGACTTGAACGCACTGGCTGCAGCCGCTCCAAGAACTTTTGCCATCAGACCCCGAGATGCCGACCGAAACCACGGCCGTCTTGTTTTATTAGAGCGGAGTGTTGGCACCGTCTCGGCTGCCCCGATTGTGCCGTACCCGCCTGGAGTACCGCTGGTTTATCCGGGTCAGGAACTAAGTCAAGCTGCAGTTGAAGTTCTGTCCAGATGGTTTGCCTCGGGAGAGAAGATCCAGGGCATCTCGGCCAGCGGCGAGATTGAGGTCATGGCCGAAAGCTGAAGCCTCAGGTGAAACACTTCATCACCTTTTTACTTAGAACCGGTTGCAACTGCCCGAAACGTGATGAGAGGCACTTGCAAGGGTGTTGCCGCAGCACATTATTAGGGTGAGACTTTGGAACATGGTATGATACAGACAAAGGCGGGAGAGATACATGTTCATCACATTTGAAGGACTGGATGGAGCAGGTAAGAGCACGCAAATTGGCAGACTCAAGGCACGTCTTGAAGCCGCGGGGAGAACCATGGTTTCCACGCGGGAGCCGGGAGGAACGCCCGTAGGCGACAGTCTCCGTCACATTCTTTTAAATTCGGAGGCTGAGGCGGTGGCACCGAAAACGGAAGCACTCTTGTACGCCGCTTCGCGCGCGCAGTTAGTGGCACAAGTTATTGAGCCAGCTTTAACTGCCGGTAAAGATGTCATTTGTGACAGGTACGTTGACGCCAGCCTGGCATATCAGGGTCAGGGACTGGAACTCGGGGAGCAGGGCGTCGCAGCAATAAATCAGTTTGCCACTGGCGGTTTGCGGGCGGACATCACGTTTTTGTTTGACGTGACAGTCGCAACCAGTCGCGAGCGCGTTGAAAATTCCCGCATCGGGCAGCCCCTTGATAGAATTGAGCAACGAGATAATGCATATTTTCATCGTGTGCGGGACGAATTCCTCCGTTTGGCCAAACTGGAACCGGACAGGATTGTCGTACTCGATGCATCCAATCACCCAGATGACTTGGAGGAGGAGATTTGGCATCATGTGGAGAAACGGTTGCCTGTCAACAAGATTATTTAAAGGAGGGATTTTAGCATGAAGCTTGTTGTGGCAGTAGTTCAAGACAAGGATAGTCCCAAACTAGCTCAAAACCTTGTCAAAACCGGCATCAGAGCAACCAAATTGGCAAGTACAGGCGGTTTCCTGCACGCAGGTAATACAACGTTCCTCATTGGTACCCCGGAAGAGAATATGGATGAAGTATTGGAGACAATTCGCTCCAGCTGCAGGTCAAGGGAACAAATCGTAACACCAATGTCACCCATGGGAAGTCAACTTGAGTCCTATGTACCATATCCGGTTTCTGTACAAGTCGGCGGTGCTACGGTCTTTGTGATTGACATCGAGCAGTTTGTCCAGTACTGAGTCTTTGCAAGCGAGAGTCTGCCGCAGAAACAGCTGTGTTTAAGATTGTTCCAGCCAAAGGAGTTACAATATGAAACAGCTTGCTTCCTTTTCAAATTGGCCAATACAGAATGATGAATTGGAGGCCCTGTACCGTTTGATTGAAACGTATCGTGCACCGCACGCTTTGTTGCTCACGGGTCTACACCAAAACACAAGGAAATTAGCTGAATATTTAGGTAAATTATTTCTGTGTTCCGGTGAAGATGCGCCATGCGGCAAGTGTGAGTCCTGCCGGCAGTTCGAAGCTGGGAGTCACCCAGATTTCTTACTGATAGACGGGGCAGAATCAGGCTCTATCAAGACTGGTCAAATCGAAGAACTTCAATCGCAGATGAAAGTCAGGGCCCATCACGGGGGAGAAAGAATCTACGTTCTGACTGGGATAGACACGGCAACGCCCGTTGCCGCCAATCGGTTGCTAAAGACACTGGAAGAACCTGCTTCACCGGTTCGGGCAATTTTAACATCTGCAAATCCGGGGAGAATTTTGCCTACCGTCAAATCACGGTTGTTTTCTTATTTGACAGAACCGCTTGGGCAACCCGCAGGCCCTGAAAGCGACAATTTACACGAGCCGGAAACGGTACACAAAGGCTCTGCAGAGTCCGACGCAGAAACAAAGTTTGTCAGTTTTCAGGAGCCGGTGATAAAATGGACACACAGGTGGTTGCGCCAACAGGAACCTGCACTGGTTCTGGCGGCGTCCCTGATGGACATTGCGTCGTCAAATGATTTGCCGGACGTTTTAGATACAGTGTTACAGTGGTTGCGTGATGTAATGCATTTTCGAGTCGGCGCAAACCGTCTTTTCGTTTTTTCAGCCTATGAGAAAGAGCTGGAAACCCAAGCTAAACTGGCTTCTGCACAGCAGTTTGCGAGGGCGGTGGAACTGGTCACGGATGCGAAGACTCGTTTACAGGCTCACGTTGCTGCCAATCTGAATATAGAGCAGTTATGTATTCGGCTGCGGGGGGTCTTATAGATTATGTTGAATGTCGTCGGTGTGCGTTTTAAGACAGCGGGTAAAATATACTACTTCGATCCCGGCGATTTACCGATAGCGAGAAACGACGATGTCATTGTCGAGACTGCGCGCGGGATTGAGTTTGGTTCAGTAGTCGTCCCGATTGAATCTGTGGAGGAAAGCGATGTTGTCCTGCCGCTGAAACAAGTGATTCGGATTGCGTCAGCCAAGGACAGAGATGTTGTTCGGGACAATCAACAAAAGGCAAAAAACGCGATAACGGTTTTCAAGGAGAAGATTGAAGCTCACGGGCTTGAAATGAAGTCTGTTGACGCTGAGTACACCTTTGATAAGAGTAAATTGATATTCTACTTTACTGCCGACGGGCGCGTTGATTTCCGGGAGCTTGTAAAGGACTTGGCTGCTGTCTTTCGTGTCCGGATTGAACTGCGGCAAATTGGTGTACGAGACGAAGCAAAACTTCTTGGAGGCATCGGCCCGTGCGGTCGACTGCTTTGCTGCAGTACTTGGATGGGGGAATTTGAACCTGTTTCCATACGAATGGCCAAGGACCAGAGCTTGTCGCTTAATCCGACAAAGATTTCCGGGTTGTGCGGACGGCTCATGTGCTGTTTGAAATTTGAGAATGATGTCTATCAAGAAGAGGGAACCGTCATTTAGCTTCTCCTTTGGCGTAAACAGGCCACCTGAACGAAAAAAGCAAGCTGAGACCCTTGTCTGCAAAGGCATCGGTCTCAGCATGAATTAGGGAGTTTGCCACCATGGAAAAGCAGTCTCTTTTTGTACAGGTCGCTAACCTGGAAGAGCGAATTGGGGAATTATATATAGAACTGGGCACTCTCAAGCAGAAAATTCAGGATCTCATTGAAGAAAATCAGCGTTTGCAGCAAGAGAATGAGCGCTGGAGAAAGGTGTCTTCAACAGCAGATCCGTTGACTTCAGCGGGATCGGGAATTGACAATCTGTACGAAATTTATCAGGAAGGTTTCCACATTTGCAATGTGAAGTATGGAAGCCTGCGTACAGAAGGTGAATGCCTGTTTTGTCTGTCGTTTCTGCAAAAGACAGAGGATGCATAGCGAGCGAGGACGAACAACATGCAAATACAGGAGAGTTTTCTTGATGAATCGGCAGCGTGTTTATACGTGTGCAGCACTCCAATCGGAAATCTGCAAGATGTTTCACTGCGTTTGCTGCAGGTCTTACGCGACGCAGATGTGATTGCGGCAGAAGATACGAGACAGACGCGCAAGCTTTTAACTCACTTCGAAATTCACCCTCGGTTGTTGACGAGTTACCATTTACATAATGAAAAATCTAAAGAACAGGAATTGGAACACTGGTGGGCAGAGGGGAAAAAGGTTGCACTGGTTTCTGATGCTGGTACACCAGGTGTCTCCGATCCCGGTTTTGGCGCCGTTCGAGCAGCCATCGATATGGGCATTCCGGTTATTCCAGTTCCGGGGGCGAGTGCGTCAATCGCTGCTTTGATTAGCAGCGGGTTGCGTCCGCAGCCGTTTCTATTTATTGGTTTTCTGCCAAAGGGACAAGGTGACAGACGAAAACTACTGGAGCAATACCAGTCACTTGATGCCACACTGGTAATTTATGAATCTCCTCATAGACTGGCTAAAACCGTTGCTGACTTGGACCTATTGTTCGCGCATAGGCAACTTGTTCTTGCAAAAGAACTGACGAAAAAATACGAAACGTTTGCTCGAGGCACTGCCAGTGAAGTAAAAGACTTTCTTTTGACGCATGCGCCGAGGGGTGAGTATGTGATTGTTGTGGGTCCCCCTAGTGATATTGAGACGCAGGAAAATGAAGAGGCAAAAAAGGAAGAGTCAGATGCTGTATGGCAAGAGGCCGTAGCAATTGTGGAAGAACGAGTGGAAAAAGGAATGCGTCACAAGCAAGCTGTAGAGCAGGTTGCTGCACAGTTTGGAATTAAGAAGAGGCAACTGTATCAGGCAACACTGCGTAAGTGAGGCAATTGACAATAAAAAATTCGGAACCCGTAGTCAAAGACTACCAGTTCCGAATTTGCAGCTCTGTGTTGTGTGATTACGAATTCATTTCTGCAATGCAGGACGGACAGACATTCTTTCCCTTGAAGTGAATGATTTCGTCAGCTTGACCGCAAAAAATACAAGCCGGCTCATACTTCTTAAGAATGATGCGATCTCCGTCCACATAAATCTCTAAAGCGTCTTTTTCGCCAATTCCAAGGGTTCTTCTGAGCTCGATGGGAATGACCACGCGACCCAGTTCATCGACCTTTCGTACAATACCCGTTGACTTCACTGCATACCGCACTCCTGTCTCTGTAAGTTTTTTACTCTTTTGTTATACGGATTTGAACTTCCGCATTTATTCAATATTCGCGAATGGATGATAAGGGAGTGACTATCATCAAATGCAAATTATTGAATTTCTTTTACTATACCCTATTTCTATATTTTTTCAAGGAGTTTGCATAGAATTCCATAGTTTTGACATTAATTAACACGACGAGTTTTGCGACATTCACAAACCCAGTGGATGGCGGACGCATTCACGAAGCCATTCAACAGCAAACACAGTTGTGAGTAGTAAAATTCATAATTTGACAATCGAAATCCTGCTTGATATAGTGTGAAACACAAAATTCACGTGAGCATCATGCAGACGGTCTGCAAAACACCTCAGAAATTTAGGACAGCACCGCGCAGACGGTTGGCAAACACCTAATAATATGGATGACAAAACTCAATTTTATATAAGTCGATGAAGGAAAGGTACCTGGGGGAACTGCACAGCGAACTGGGACGGTGAAAGCCAGTGAGGGAAACCAGGGAGTATGGTTCCGGAGATTTACTGGTCGAGTACGAATTATCTCTTGAATGCGTATAAGGCCGGTACGGGTGATTTCCGTTAGCAAATGACCGTTGGACCTGTGCGTCTGACGCTGAGGCATGCAACTTCTTTCGCTGGGCTCTATTTCTGAGAGTACTCTAGGGTAACCGCGACAGAGGTTGTCTGTGAAGTTGGGTGGTACCGCGAGCAACAACTCGCCCCAATTGAGGGGCGAGTTTTTTGTTTTGTTTAACGATTCGCTTGTACTATAGAGCAGGAGCAGGAGCAGGAGCAGGAACAGGAACAGGAACAAACTAGGGAGGTAGCACAATGACAGCCAAATCCACCTTTTACATCACCACGCCCATTTACTATCCCAACGATAAGCTTCATATTGGCCACGCTTACACAACCGTAGCGGCGGACGCGTTGGCTCGCTATAAACGGCAGCGGGGCTATGACGTCATGTTTCTAACCGGGACCGATGAGCACGGCCAGAAAATCCAGAAGCGTGCAGAAGAGGCCGGGCAACCTCCTCTGCAGTATCTGGACGAAATTATTGCCTGGATTCAGGATTTGTGGGAGAAACTCGACATTTCCTACAACGACTTTATTCGGACAACGGAGTCACGGCACACTGAGCAAGTTGCTGCAATCTTCGAGCGCTTGATTGAGCAGGACGATATTTATCTGGCGGACTACGAAGGATGGTACTGTACACCGTGTGAATCCTTTTGGTCTGAACGCGAATTGGCGGATGGAAAATGTCCGGACTGCGGCCGGGAGGTCCAGTGGTTAACGGAGCAGAGCTACTTCTTCCGTATGAGTAAATATGTCGACAGGCTGCTCGAGTTCTACGAGCAAAATCCACAGTTTATTCAACCTGAGTCGCGGAAAAACGAGATGATAAATAACTTTATTAAGCCAGGTCTACAGGACTTGTGTGTTTCAAGAACTTCATTTGACTGGGGAATACAGGTCACGCGAAATCCAAAACACGTGGTCTACGTTTGGTTGGACGCTCTGACAAATTACATTACAGCCATAGGATATGGGTCAGAGAATCAGGAACTGCAGCAGCAGTTCCAACGTTACTGGCCTGCGGATGTCCATTTTGTTGGCAAAGAAATTGTTCGGTTCCATACGATTTACTGGCCAATTATCTTGATGGCTTTGGGTTTGCCCTTGCCAAAGCAGGTATACGGCCATGGTTTTCTCTTAATGAAGGACGGGAAAATGAGTAAGTCCAAGGGTAATGTAATTGACCCGAAGGTGCTGGTCCAGCGATATGGCTCAGACGCCGTCCGCTACTTTCTATTGCGAGAGATTCCATTTGGGCAAGACGGAGTGTTTACGCCAGATGCATTTATGGAACGACTTAACTACGACTTGGCCAATGACTTCGGCAATTTAGTCCACAGAACCGCGGCTATGGTGCATAAGTTTGCCGGCGGGGTTTTGCCGAAAGCCGGTGTGCTGACGAAATTTGAAGAGGAACTCATGGAACTGGAACAGCAGACCATTTCCAATACTGAAAAGAGTATGGATGCGTTGCAGTTCTCACAAGCGTTGACGAGCGTTTGGCAATTGGTACGGCGCGTTAATAAGTATATTGACGAAACGCAGCCGTGGGCGCTCAACAAAGCAGGAGATACAGAAAGGCTCGGAACTGTGCTCCATGTGATGGTTGAGATGATACGGGTGTCGTCGATTCTTACGACACCGTTTATTCCACAGACAGCAGAGAAGATTGCAAAACAATTTCATTTCGCCGATACGGAACTGACTTGGGATACGCTTCATGAATTTGGCATCTTGGGTGCAGGAAGAGACATCGACAAAGCCAATCCGTTGTTTCCAAGACTAGATGTCGCAGAGGAGATTCAGCTCTTGGCACAAAATGCGGGTAATGGAAAGGAAGGAACAAAGATGGACGAAACAAAGATGGACGGAACAGGGATGGAGGGAGCACAGATAGACAGAACAAAGATAGACGGAGCACAGATAGACGGAGCAAAACAACAGAACAAGGATGGCTCCGATATAAAGAACGAAAAACAGGAGAGTGACGTACCAGGGAAAGCTCAAATTGGCATTGACGCATTTGATGCTGTTGAGCTAAAGGTTGGTCAGGTGAAGGTCTGTGACAAAGTCAAGGGTGCAGACAAGTTGCTGCGTCTCGAGGTCGACTTGGGAACGGAAGTGAGACAAATCGTCTCCGGTATTGCGAAACACTATACACCTGAAGAATTGGTCGGCGAGAAAGTCATTGTGGTGACAAACTTGAAGCCAGTTAAACTTCGCGGTGTGGAGTCCAACGGAATGATCTTGGCTGCATCCCAAGGTGATTCCTTGAAGCTTGCCACAGTGCCGGACACCATGCCAAACGGGGCGGTGGTCAAGTAATGTTGTTCGACAGCCATTGCCACCTGTTTGACGAGCAATTTCAAGAAGACTTGGATGCCGTGATGAAGCGAGCAGCGGATGCAGGTGTCACTCGCTTTGTAGTCCCCGCAGTAGACGCAAAATCAGCATCTATGGCAATCAGGCTAGCCGAACGATTTGACGGAGTCTACGCTGCTGCGGGATTGCACCCGGAGTCGTTGGAAGACATAAAGGAAGAGGAGTTTCAACGTATTGAAGAGTTGACCCAGGAAGAAAAAGTCGTGGCTGTGGGAGAAATTGGGTTGGACTATCATTGGGATGTAGCACCAAGGGACGTTCAAATGGATGTGTTTCGACGGCAGCTGCGGTTGGCAAAGAAAGTGAACCTTCCTGTCATCATCCACAATCGAGAGGCTACGGATGACACGGTCCGGATTTTGGAAGAGGAAGCTTCTGACGGACGTCTGCGAGGGGTCATGCATTGTTTTACAGGTAGTATAGAAACGGCACGACGGTGTATGAACTTTGGCTTCTATATTTCCTTTGGAGGCCCGGTGACCTTCAAGAATGCGAAAAATGTGCAAGCTACAGCAGCACAAGTCCCTTTGGACAGGCTTCTGGTGGAGACGGACTCTCCATATTTGTCCCCACATCCGCACAGGGGAAAGCGCAATGAGCCCGCGCAGGTACGGTTAGTTGCCGAGAAGCTTGCCGAACTGCATGGAGTCTCTCTGGAAGACTTGAGCAATACCACTGCAGCCAATGCGGCACAGTTGTTTGGCGTGAAGTAAATGACACAGTCGAAGCCCGTGAAGATGCAGGAAGTGGTTGTAGTGGAAGGGATTCACGACGCGCAGGCCGTGCGGCGTGCGGTAGAGGCAGATGTTTGGGTTATTGGCGGCGATCGCGTTGCCAATCGCTTCCTCAACGAACTGAAGCGAGCTGCCGCCGTGCGAGGTGTGATTGTTCTCACCGATCCCGACGGGCCAGGCGAACGCATTAGAGAACGCATTCGCCGCGCGGTCCCCACTGCGAGACATGCGTTTATCCCCAAGCACCAAGCTTCGGGACGTCGTGAGGGGAAAAATAAAATTGGCGTGGAGCACGCTCGTCTCGATGTTATTCGGGAGGTCCTTGAAAACGCACGAGGTGCTGAGGAATCGGTTTCTGAAAAATTGATTTCTGAGGCATCGGTTTCTGTACGCCCCCTTTTTACGGTACAAGACTTAACGGAGGCTGGATTGATTGGGGGAAGTTCTGCCGCCTCAAGGCGTGAACATGTCGGTGATATCCTCGGGATTGGCAGTGGAAACGGGAAAAGTTTTCTGAGGAAGCTAAATGCGCTTCGGGTCACCCGTGAGGAATGGGATCGGGCTTTGAATCATCTGAAACAGACGGAGGAGTCTTCTTAATCGTGACACAACGCAAGGATAAGTCTCCAACCAAGTCTCTGAAGGAACTTCTGACAACTCACGGATTTCAGTTAAAGAAATCACTGGGGCAAAACTTTCTTATCGATACAAACGTGTTGAACCGTATTCTCGATGCTGCGGAAATCACTCAAAACGATGGAGTTCTGGAGGTTGGACCCGGTGCAGGTGTTGTCACCCGGGAATTGGCAGAAACAGCTAAACAGGTCGTCGCTGTGGAAAAAGACACAGCGCTCGAGCCTGTACTGAAGGATTCCCTGTCGCAGTTTGACAATGTGCAAGTGATTTTTTCCGACATACTCGATGTAGACATGAATGAGTTGTGGAAACACTTCCAGACTTGCCAACGGGTTGTCGTTGTCGCCAATCTCCCCTACTATGTCACGACTCCAATCCTGTTTCAAATCTTGGAATCTGAGGTACCCGTGGACACCATTGTGGTTATGGTTCAAAAGGAGGTCGCGAATCGGCTCACTGCGTCTCCAGGCACGAAAGACTATGGGGCACTGACTGTCGCTGTCCAGTTGCGAGCGAAAGTCGACACAGTCATGCAGGTCCACCCCGGTTCATTTCTCCCGCCTCCCGGAGTAGACTCCACGGTTGTGCGACTACGGTGCTATCCGTCACTGCCTGTACGATTGCAAAGTGTAAAAACGTTTCGCAAAGTCGTACGAGCAGCTTTTGCGACTAGGAGAAAGACACTGTACAACGCATTAAGCAACGGACTTGTTTTGCCAAAGGCACAGGTTGCTTTGGCGCTCGATGAAGCCAACATTGACAAGAGCCGCAGAGGGGAGACGCTTACCTTGGACGAGTTTGTACACTTGTCTAATTTCTTCCACGAAATGCTGTGACTCTAACCCAATTGCTGCACCCGGCTTACCTGAGATATCCGGCTAAGTGAGCTTCCTGGGGGCTGCCGGGGGCTGTGCCGGGGCCTCGCTGCCTGAGGTGGCTGGTGAGGCTGGTGAGGCTGGTGAGGCTGGTGAGGCTGGTGAGGCTGGTGAGGCTGGTGAGGCTGGTGAGGCTGGTGAGGCTGGTGAGGCTGGTTAGTGCCTCGAAAGATCCCTATTGTCGGAGGGGCGATGCCATTGTGATCCCAAGGATCCCTAATGCCACCTTGCCCGAAGCCTTAGTGTCATAAAAGGGCACTAATGTCGGGAGAGGCAGAGTGGAGCGCTGCTGTTAAGGAGCAAAGGGATCACTATTTCGGAGGGCCTGCTGGTGATAGTGATCGAATCGTTCACTATCATGTGGCGGATATCGAGATAAGGATCAACGGGATCACTAAGCAACGGCGCAGACACCCCCCCACCCCCGTGTCCGTCGCAGCAGCTGCCAAATTCATTCCATGATTAGGGTGCAACTTCAATTTCAGTTGATTAATGGCAGTTTACCGCTCGTTTTTTTCGTTCGAACGCATTGCCTGCGGTGCCTGGGCGGGCAATTAGTGCCTCGAAAGATCCCTATTGTCGGAGAGGCCATGCCATTGTGATCCCAAGGATCCTTAATGCCACCTTGCCCGAAGCCTTAGTGTCATAAAAGGGCACTAAGGTCGGGAGAGGTAGAGTGGAGCGTGGGTGTTAAGGAGCAAAGGGATCACTATTTCGGAGGGCCTGCTGGTGATAGTGATCGAATCGATCACTATCATGTGGCGGGTCTCGAGATAAGGATCAACGGGATCACTAAGCAATGGCGCACCCCCCCACACCCCCGTGTCCGTCGCAGCGGCTGCCAAATTCACTCCATCATTAGGGTGCAACTTCAATTTCAGTTGATTAATGGCAGTTTACCGCTCGTTTCTTTCGTTCGAACGCATTGCCTGCGGTGGCTGGGCGGGCAATTAGTGCCTCGAAAGATCCCTATTGTCGGAGGGACGATGCCATTGTGATCCCAATGATCCTTAATGCCACCTTGCTCGTAGCATTAGTGTCATAAAAGGGCACTATTCTGGGGAGAGGTAGAGTGGAGCGCGGGTGATAAGGAGCAAAGGGATCACTATTTCGGAGGGCCTGTTGGTGATAGTGATCGAATCGATCACTATCCTGTGGCGGATATCGAGATAAGGATCAACGGGATCACTAAGCAACGGCGCAGACACCCGCATCGACTGTGTCCGTCGCAGCGGCTGCCAAATTCACTCCATCATTAGGGTGTAACTTCAATTTCAGTTGATTCATGGCAGTTTACCACTAATTCTTTCGTTCGATCCCGTTGATCGACCGGGCCTCGCTGCCACTCGAAACCCTCATCATGAGGCTGGTCCGCGGATCGCTATTTTGGTATTTGCAGCTGCCATGATGAAGGTGCCGTCCCTTTGCTCTTGAAACAGCCCCTTTCTTTCACAGAAGACGAATCTGGCATATACTGTTGTAGCAACGTAGAATATTCACAACAGTCACAACGGCATCTGGGTCAGAGACATTCGGACATGCTTTCCTAAACGGAGGGACACCAATGATGTGGTCTTTTTTGAGCCCAACCAAAGGCGCT
Organism: Alicyclobacillus sp. SO9; assembly: GCF_016406125.1. NCBI lineage: Bacteria > Bacillati > Bacillota > Bacilli > Caryophanales > Alicyclobacillaceae > Alicyclobacillus > Alicyclobacillus sp. SO9. Next base: position 578,503 of record NZ_CP066339.1, read on the forward strand.
ATGAGTTTGACAGAAGTTGTCGAGGATATTCTTTTGGACATTCGCAACAAACCTAGTGACGATTTTCGCTTGATGATTGGTACTGATTCACAGCCCAAGGAAAGCGGACGCAGCGTCACCTTTGTATCGGCCATTATTTCGCATCGTGTTGGAAAGGGAGCCAGGTACTACATTCACAAGGACCGGGAGAACCATCTCTTTTCTTTGCGGCAACGGATGTTTACGGAAGCAGCTTACTCGTTGCAACTAGGCGGAATGTTGTCCGAGGAGTTTCAGGAGCGGGGTGAAACAAGACCCATTCAAGTTCACTTGGATATTGGCGAACGCGGTGCAACAAAGCAGATGATTCGGGAAATTGTATCCTGGATAACTGCCAGCGGGTACGAGGCTATGATAAAGCCTGATTCGTTTTGCGCCTCGAAGGTGGCAGACCGTTATACCAAAAGTTAGCAGCTCAAGCAAGCAGCTCAAGCAAGCAGCCTATAGAGGGTTATAGTGGAAGCTGGAAGCTCTCCATGTACTCCCTAAGCAAGTCCACTCTGCGATCCTGATGGTAACCAATGTGTTCCTTGCCTCTCCATCGCCGCCCAGTTGGCTGCCCGGTGAGAACGGCAAGGCCTTCCACCGCATCGCCTACTAACGTATCCAGCATCTTTCTCTGATGAGAAGCGCTTTTTGTCGGGTTTCCGGAAAACTGCGGGCTCCAAGCTCTGGATACTTCCAAGCGCAGTGGTGGTTTTTGCTGTAGACACCTTGCGGCAAACAACCCTGGATGGTACAGCCAATAAGGGGCTATGAAGGTGAATACCCGTTTGTTAACGGCGACAGGTGATTCGGACACAGACATCCCCTGAAGTTCCTTTTGTTCAGAGAGAGCTTGTTCCCAAAGCCAGACGTCTTCTCGTCTGTTAAAACGCGAATGCTCGAACGTTTCTTTGCGGCCGATAAACAAGACGTCGGCCTGTTTATGTTTTGCTTCACTTAAAAACGAATCCAGATCAGGTCCGAAACCTCCCTTCCAATCAGAATCTACATAGGTGAACCACCCGGCGGAGAATGCGGGATGCCGCAGTGCAGCGTAAGTTCCTACAGCCTTTCCAACATCAGGGCCCAATGGCTCAGAAAACGCAACCACTCTGCCGATTCCAGGGAAGCGCTTAAAAAAAGAAGACGCCAATAATGTCGTTTTGTCACGACACCCGTTGGCAACGACAATGCAACATCCGACGTGTGACCGGACTATTTGGGACAAGACATGTAAGATGGTACCTTCAGCGTTTCTGGCTTGAATAATGACGCACGTATCGCTATGGCTCACGACATGGCTGGCGGCATGGCTCACGACAGAACTCCCTTTTTTGATTAGACGTTCGTCACACAGTTCAGCACCAATCCATATGCTAAAAAAGGGTCTTGGCACGTGGAAGGGGGACTGCCTCGTGGAAATTGGAGACTTTGTTGCAAGAAAATCTTATGATAAAGATGTTTGTTTCATTATTGTTGAGGTGGATAAGGAGTCTGAAACGGCTATTCTGAAAGGATTTGACGTTCGTCTGGTGGCAGATGCTCCCTTATCCGATTTGCATAAGTTGACCGATGAGGAACGAAAGCAGTTTGAAGCAGCGTCTCACCGAGTTGAGGATGAGTGTTTGCGATTGATTAAATCCAGACGCGAGTTGGAGCATGAAAAGCGCTCCCTTCGCAAGGAGGCACGCTTTGAATCAAGCCCAGATTTTTTTGAGAGGCCCGGACGGGTTCTGCATCTCGACGGCGACGGAACATATCTGAACAAATGTCTGACAATGTATCGCGAACTCGGTATCCGGGCAATTGGAAAACACGTGCCGGAAGCGCAGATGCCAAAGACTGTGACCGCGCTGTTGGAAGAACACGAACCAGACATCGTGATTATCACTGGCCATGACGGTGTGATTCGGAAGGGGAAAAACTGGTCAGATATATATAATTACCGCAATTCTGGGCACTTTGTACAGACGGTCAGACAGGCCAGAAAATACGCTCGCAATTTTGACGATCTCGTTATCATAGCGGGCGCCTGCCAGTCTCATTTCGAGGCCTTGTTGGACGCCGGAGCAAATTTCGCCAGCTCGCCGCAGCGAATCATGATTCACGCTCTCGATCCCGTCTTTATTGCCGAAAAGATTGCATACACACCAATTAATGAGACTGTCAATGTTTACGATGTGGTTCATTCAACTTACACCGGAACAGACGGGCTGGGAGGACTTGAATCTCGAGGAAAGTACAGGTTGGGATTGCCAAAGTCAATCTACTGAGAACCGATAAGGACGGTTGAGAGAAGCAGTCCATAGTGCAACAGGACCACATTTAACCTACTACGATTCAATTAAATATATTTATTAAAACCATTGACAAAGCAAAAAGACCGTTGTTATAATGATATACCCACATTGACACATGCCCTATGCCATGGTACAATGTACTACGGAAAGAGGTGGTGTGTGTTGGCGAGAAATGCGCTCCACGACATCAAGAACAGTCTGGATGAGTTGATTGGAGAACGGGTTTTGCTAAGAGCGAACGGTGGAAGGCGAAAGACCATAGAGCGCTCGGGAGTGCTTGAGGAAACCTATCCATCTGTATTTGTGGTGAAGCTAGATCCACCGGATGGCTCGTTTAAACGAGTATCCTATAGTTATGCCGATTTGTTGACGGAGACTGTTGAACTGATGGTTTATAAAGATGGTGACAACGTCCGTCTGAGCTATAGTCCGGCATAGTATCAACTCATTTGTTTGCCTTGTTTAGGCAGATAAATGATGAATCTGTGCAATCGTACATTTTCTTCAAAACAAAAGAGACGAATTTCGTCTCTTTTGTTTTATTTGTAATGTAATGTATTGTATTGTTTGCCTTATTTGCTTTGTGTCGCTGAATTTGTGTCCAACACTTTCCCCTGATAATTTGCTGTGGCTTTATCATACTATAAAGGCCGCCGGGAAAGGTGTTGACCGAAATGGGACGACGCAGAGGTACCATGTCAGATGGACTAAAAATGGAGTTGGCAAAAGAACTCGGTTTTTATGACAAGGTTCAAACTGACGGCTGGGGTGGTATTACCACGCGAGATGCCGGAAACATGGTAAAACGGGCAATCGAAATTGCCGAGCAATCTTTGGCAGAACAGTCCCAAAAGAAATAAACGTCAGTTAGGTACAACAAAATCCAAATGGCGGCAGGAGACTGTCCCGGAGTCCGATATTCATGGGCTTGGGCAGTCTCCTTTTTGATTTCGTTTTGGACAACGAAATGGCCCTGCGTACGAAGGGTTTTTCAGTCCGTAGAAATTCGCTGGAATACCTGAATTTGAGTTGGGGTAGTCTACAGCGTGTCGATTTGTTTGAATCAAGACCTTCACATGCAAAACTGTTTTGAAGTTGTGGGTGAAACTTGCTCGTTAGGAGGGACTTCATGGGCGAGCAGCAGCCAGGACCGCTCGTTGTTATCGGCGGAGCAGAAGATAAGGAGCACGACTGTCGGATTCTCCGCCATTTTCTACAACGGGGCGGCGGAAAACGTGCACAGGTTTTGGTCATGACAGTTGCAACTCAGTTGCCCGTGGACGTCGGGATGCAATACATTGAAGTCTTTCAGAAACTTGGTGCAGCCGACGTACGCACCTTTGATGTCTCTACCAGGGAGGCCGCCAATAAAGACAGCGCAGTTCAACATATTCGTGACGCGACCTGTATTTTCTTTACTGGCGGAGAACAACTGAGAATTACAAAGTTGCTTGGCGGAACCCGCGTTGATGCGGCGCTGCACGACGCGTTGGCGCGCGGGGTAGTGCTTGGCGGAACCAGTGCTGGGGCTTCAATGATGTCAAGTACCATGATTGTCAGCGGAGACGCTGAGACCAGCCCAAAAATCAGCGTTGTCGACATGGCGCCCGGGATGGAATTTATGGCGGGTGTTGTCATCGATCAGCATTTCGCGCAACGCGGAAGGTTGGGACGGCTGATGTCAGCCGTTGCTCAGTACCCGCACCATCTCGGCCTTGGACTGGATGAGGACACTGCTATTGTCGTTGAGAACGGCGTTTTTCGGGTGATTGGGAAAGGGGCCGTCAGTGTGGTAGACGCCGGCGGAATGTCTTTCTCCAATTTGGATGAAGTCGGAAGTGACGAATCTTTGTCTTTGTGTGACATAAAACTACACATTCTGACTGAAGGCTACGGTTTCCACTTGTTAAATCGGCAGCCCATTACAGACTGGGCTGAATGGGAACGCAGCAAGGAGAGCTGAATCGATGAAAATTACGTCAGTACGTCACATCGAAGGTCCTAACGTCTATATTTATAGACCAGTGCTAGTGGCCATGGTGGACTTGGAAGAACTGACTGAAAAAGAAAGCCATCAAATACCAGGCTTTGTTGACACTCTTCTATCGTACTATCCCGGCCTTGAGGAACACCACTGTGCAAAAGGCCGACCTGGCGGCTTTGTGGAACGACTTCGAGGCGGTACCTATTTTGGACACATCGTGGAGCATTTGGCAATTGAAATGGCTTCGAACCTAGGCTTGGACGTGCACTACGGTAAAACGCTGTATGCCGGGACGAGAGGTCACTATGAAATTGTTATTGAATGTGAGTCATTTCAGTGCCAGAAGGAACTTCTTTCTGAAGCAATTCAAGTGGTGCAACGTCTTGTACAGAACCAGTCAATCACTGTTGAAGAATCCCTTGACAAAGCCGCACAGTTGTTGACGAAAGCCCAACTTGGCCCTAGTACAGCTGCAATTGTAGAAGCAGCAAAGCGCAGAGATATTCCGGTTCGACGGTTGAATGAGGGAAGCCTCGTGCAATTGGGGTATGGGGCAAACAGACGATTGGTACAGGCTACGATGAACGAATACACATCCGTTGTGTCTGTTGATATTGCAGGGGACAAGCAGATGACAAAGCAACTGTTGTATGAAGCTGGTCTGCCTGTGCCTGAGGGAGGCGTCGCGGCTGATGAAAATGAAGCTGTTGCGTGGTTTCTCAAGGTAGGACAGCCAGTGGTCCTAAAGCCCCTTAACGGCAACCAGGGTAAAGGTGTCAGCATGAACCTGGCAACGGAAGAAGAAGTCAGACAGGCCTACAGACTGGCATCAGGAGTCAGCCCAGAAGTGGTTGTAGAGAGATATGTAGCCGGGAACAACATTCGACTCCTGGTTGTGAACGGAAAGCTGGCAGCTGCAAGTCAACGGATTCCTGCTCGTGTTCACGGTGACGGTGTTCACACCATTCAAGAGCTAGTCGACATTGAGAACCAAAACCCTTTAAGAGGTGATGACCACGAGTTGCCGTTGACCAGGATTCGGCTGGACGCAACAGCGTCGCGGGTGTTGGCACAGCAAGGCGTAGGTGTTACAAGTATCCCTGCGTCACAGCAGACTGTGTATTTGCGGGACAGCGCCAATCTTTCTACCGGCGGAGAAGCGATTGACATTACCTCTGTGTTACATCCGCGTTACAGGATGATTGCCGAACGGGCAGCACGCATCATCGGTCTCAATGTCTGCGGTATTGATATGATTGTTCGCGATGCCGGACGGGACGATGAAAACGCGGTTGTCATTGAGGCCAACGCCGCCCCTGGAATTCGAATGCATCAGCACCCGTCCTATGGTTTGTCACGCAATGTGGGCGAGGCAATTGTCGATGGACTGTATCCGGACGGCAGCAATGGACGTATTCCCATTGTTTCCATAACGGGGACCAACGGAAAGACAACGACGACACGTCTCATTGCGCATAGCCTGGCAGAAAGCGGCTATGTTGTGGGGATGACCACGACGTCCGGTGTCTATGTAAATAACGAGAAGATTATGGATGGCGATACAACGGGGCCTCAGAGCGCCAAAATGGTGCTTGCAGACCCAGCTGTCGAAGCAGCTGTTTTGGAAACGGCCCGGGGCGGTATCCTCAGAGGCGGATTGGCTTACGATAAGGCGAACGTAGCAGTGCTGACAAATATTACGCCCGATCACGTTGGTCAAGACTTCGTCGAGACCCTGGATGACCTCGTACACATCAAGTCTCTTGTTGCGGAATGCGTGGCTGACGACGGAAGTGTGGTTTTGAACGCAGATAACGCTCCCCTCGTGAAACTGGGACGGCGCCTGCGTTCTAAAATTTGCTACTTTGCCCTGTACGAAGGCAACCCAGTTCTACAGCAACATCTTTCCGAGGGCGGAGTTGGGCACTGGCTGTCGGACGGATGGATTATGGAGGGGAGGGGAAACCTCCGATGGAAGGTGACTGAGATCGACGAAATCCCTCTTACCATGCAGGGGACAGCTCGCTTTCAAGTTGAAAACTGCCTGGCGGCTGCGTCCGCCTTACGTAGTCTGGGGCTGACGAGACGCGAGATTCGGAACGCATTTGCAAGCTTTCTGCCGGCAACGGCCAACCCGGGCAGGTGCAGCATTTACCGAATGCCTAACGGATGTCACGTGGTCTTAGATTATGGTCACAATCCGGACGGTTATCGAAGAGTCGGAGAATGGTTGCGTCAAGCTTCGCCGGGCCGCTTATTTGGAGTCGTGGGCGTGCCGGGAGACAGGGCTGACAAACTGGTACGTGAGACTGCGCGGGAGGCTGCTCAAGTCTTTGACTACTTTGTTGTCAAGGAAGATGCTGACAAGAGAGGACGCAGTGAAGGTGAAATAGCCAGGATGATGAGTGCTGAGATTCGGAAGACAGCCCCTGATAAACCCCTGCAGATGGTTTTGAAGGAAAGTGATGCACTGTGGACGGCAATTTCAGTCATGGAGCCAGGTGATACAGCAGTGGTGTTCTATGAGCAACTGGCACCTTTACAATCCCTGATTGAAAAACTCAACGGACAGCCGTCGGAAACCTTAAGACAAACACAGACACAGTCAGCGGTAGTGATGCGCTGAGTGCAAAAGGCGGCGAAGAGGGATCTACAGGGTTGACGTCGCATCCATCTCGACGCATGCTAGAATAGGTTGAGGTGGATAACGATGTTAGCAGAAAGAGCCTATGCCAAGGTAAATCTAACCTTGGACGTGAATTTTAAACGGCCTGACGGCTATCATGACATTGATATGGTCATGCAGACAATTGATTTGTCGGATTTAATCTGGCTCGAGGAAATCTCCGGCGGTGGTATCAAAATCGAATCGAATGTGAGTTATTTGCCGTTGGACAAGCGGAATTTGGCGTACGCTGCGACTGAAGTATTTCGTCAGGAAACAGGTATCACAACGGGAGTACGCATTCGAATTGACAAACAGATTCCTGTCGCCGCCGGGTTGGGCGGCGGCAGTGCAGACGCTGCAGCTGTGCTGAGAGGACTGAATAAATTGTGGAAGACCGGGTTATCGACAGACAACCTGGCAGAAATGGGTGCATCTGTTGGTTCGGATGTGCCTTTCCTTGTGTATGAAGGTTGTGGTGTAGCCACCGGGCGAGGGGAGCAAGTTCGGCTTGTTCGCCATCCGACAAAGGCGTGGATCGTCCTTGTGCGTCCAACGGTGTTTGTTTCTACTGCTGCAATTTACGGTGCATGTGAGTCTTTTCAAACCAGATTAGAACCGTCGAGTAAGGCCATGGTGGAAGCGCTGAAACAGGGTGACTTAGATAGAACCGCAGGATTGATTTCCAACGATTTGACGCCTGTTGCGGAAAGACTTTACCCGGAAATTGCAGAAATGAGGGAACGGTTGGAAGGTGTAACGAGATCGACCGTTTACATGTCCGGCAGCGGTCCAACGCTGTTTTGTCTCGCGCCCAACGAGACGGTTGCTCACCGCTATTACAATGCTATTAATGGATTTGCAAAGGAAGTCTACTTGTCTCGTTTTATCTAGTTAGTTGAGTGATGATGACATGTCGCGTTGTGGGGGGAGAAGCGCTTGCGTCGGTCTGAACGGATTATTAGAGTCGTAAGAGCTTTACAGGAAAGGCCCAACCAGCAGATTTCACTGTCCGAACTGGCTGAGGAATACGGTGTCGCCAAGTCATCGTTAAGTGAAGATGTGGCTTTGATTCGCGACGTACTTGAAGCTGACGGTGCGGGAACCGTGGTGTCGTTAACTGGAGCAGGCGGCGGTGTGCTGCTAAGACCGCGGGTTCCCGAACGGGACCGTCAACTGTTCTTTGCTGATATGTGCCAACGCCTAAGCGACTCTTCTCGCTTGTTACCGGGAGGATTTCTGTACATGTCCGACATTTTAGGTGATGCGAGCGTACTGGACATGGCTGGACGCTTGTTTGCCGAGCGGTTTCAAGACTCCAACGCCAACGTAGTTGTGACGGTAGAGACAAAAGGAATCCCGCTGGCTTGTGCAACAGCCCATTATTTGAATGTACCTGTCGTCATTGTTCGTCGAGACCATAAGGTTACGGACGGTGCAGCCTTAACCGCACACTATGTGTCTGGTTCGGAGCGCCGTATCCAGACCATGTCGATTTCCAAGCGAGCACTCCCGCCCGAAGCCCGGGTTTTGATTGTGGACGATTTTATGAAAGCCGGAGCTACTGCAAAAGGGGTCAGCAGCTTGGTCAAAGAGTTTGCATCAAGTGTAGTGGGTACTGCGGTGTTTGTTACGACTTCAGAACCAACCGGAAAATTAGTTCCAAGTCCGGTTGCACTCTTTACCGTGGGGCAGTTGGAAGAAGAGAACGAGATTCAAGTGTGGGCCCAAACGGATTGGCGAGTCTAGTACACCCGCCATATCTGCTATGTGCAGTAATCTGTTACACTGAGCAACAGGGTGCGAAGATGCACTGGATGCCCGTCACGTACATGTGTTGACGCGCTCTGTGAAGACTTGCGCAGGGGCTGCTGAGCAGCGTTGATTCAAGATTGGAGGAGAAGAGTAGTGCAAACGGTTAAGACAGATTTAGCGCCACAAGCAATCGGTCCATATTCGCAGGCAGTTGTCACAGGAAATACGATTTACGCGTCGGGTCAAATTGGATTGCGGCCAGACGGCTCGTTGGTCACGGGCTCAATTGAGGATGAGGTTTTGCAGGTGCTGGAAAATGTAGACGCCATTCTAACGGCCGCAGGAGTCAGCCGCGCAAGCGTTGTAAAGACGACCATCTTTATGACAGACCTAGCGAATTTTGAGAAGGTCAACCAAGTGTACGGCAATTTTTTTGGCGACCATCGTCCAGCTCGGTCTACCGTCCAAGTTGCCGCTTTGCCCAAAGGTGCTCAGGTGGAAATTGAAGTGATGGCAGTATCTTGAGACGTGATAGCCCCTACAAAAGAGTAAACGCCTAAAATTTTCGATAATTTTAAAATCGAAAGTTAAATCTGGCAGGAAATTGACGGTTTTTGTTGAATACCACTCTTAACTGACTTCAGGGACAGGACAAGGGTGGTGACAAACATGCAAATCACGGACGTACGGCTTCGCAAAGTTAACAGTGAGGGACGTATGAAGGCAATTGCTTCCGTCACTTTTGACGCCGAGTTTGTAGTGCACGACATCCGGGTAATTGACGGAAATAACGGAATGTTCGTTGCAATGCCAAGCAAAAAGACTCCCGACGGGGAGTTTCGGGATATCGCGCATCCGATTTCATCTGCTACACGCCAGAAGATTCAAGAAGCTGTTTTGACTGAATATGAGCGCGCGGATGACGATGCACAGGAGCAGCCCAGCGCGTAGGGTTGTTTCGCAGGTCTATAGTCCATTTACGGTGTCTTATGTCAGGACAGCGACAGTCACTCATCTCATTATTATTGATATTCGGATTCGGCTTGGGGTCTGGGGACTTCCCTCGGACTCTTTTTGTCATGGAAAATTGAACGCTGTGACCGCATCAGGTACACTGGACTTCAGAGTGAGTATGGAGGGGATCTAGTGGGCAGATGTGCCGTCGTTTTAGCAGCAGGACTCGGAACAAGGATGAAGTCAAACAAGCACAAGGTACTGCACGAAGTGGCTGGCAAGCCGATGATATTACATATCCTTGATGAATTGCAAAAACTGCATCTCAGTCAATGTATTGTCGTAGTCGGGCAGGCCCGTGAAAGTGTGATGGAGGCCGTGGGAAATCGCGCCGAATTTGCAATCCAGGATGAGCAATTGGGAACGGCGCACGCGGTTCAAACAGCAGTGCCGCTGCTTTCCCCGGATGCTGATTCTACGCTGGTGCTGTATGGCGACGCCCCCTTGGTTCGCGCAGAGACGATGGAGAAACTGTTTTCTCTGCAGGAGCAGCAAAACGCTGCTGCCGTCGTATTGACTGCACAAGTCGAGGATCCAACCGGATTGGGACGAATTGTAAAGGACAGCGAAGGCGAAATTGCAAAAATTGTCGAAGAGAAAGACGCTGACCCTGAAGAGCGAAGGATTTCGGAGATAAACAGCGGTATTTACGCGTTTTCCACTCAAGACCTGATTTCTTCACTCAAATCTATTGGAAACCAGAATGTACAAGCGGAGTACTACCTGACCGATACGGTAGATATTTTGCGCCGTCAGCAGCGAAAAGTTTTGTCCCATTGTGTCGAAGACGCGTCTGAGATTGCCAGTGTCAACAACCGGCAACAGTTGGCAGAAGTTGAATCGCTGTTTCGCAAGAAATTAAATCAGCACTGGATGATGGAAGGCGTCACAATGTTGCATCCAGAGACCACCTACATTGACGCTGACGTACAGCTTGAACGAGATACGGTACTGTATCCAGGAACATACCTCCAAGGTACAACAAAAATCGGCGAAAATTGCACAATTGGGCCTAATTCACGTTTGTTTGATGCAATTATTGAGAGAGATTCAAAAATAGAACAGTCGGTAGTTTTGGAGAGTACTGTCCATTCCGGTGTCAGCGTGGGTCCGTTCGCCTATATCCGTCCGGGCAGTGAAATTGGCTCGGGTGCGAAAGTCGGAGACTTTGTTGAAATCAAAAAATCGAAGCTGGGCGCGGGAACAAAGGTGAGTCATCTGGCCTATTTAGGCGACGCACAGATTGGTGCCAACGTGAATGTTGGGTGCGGTGTAATTACGGTGAACTACGATGGAGAGTCTAAGCACCAGACGCTTGTGGGAGACAACAGTTTCATTGGGTCTAACGCCAACCTGATTGCTCCTGTTCGAATTGGGGATGGTGCATATGTGACAGCGGGATCGACCATTACAGACGATGTCCCCGGCGACGGATTCGCAATCGCCCGAGCACGTCAGACAACCAAAGAAGATTATGTAGAACAATGGAAGCAAAAGAAACACCAGGAACGGCATAATTCCAATCCAGGAGGAATGTAGAAGGATGGCTCGGGAGCGAGAACTGAAATTATTCACGGGTAATTCAAATCCTACCTTAGCACGTGAAATTGCTGATCACATTGGGGTCCCCATAGGAGAATGTACCGTAGGCCGGTTTAAGGACGGTGAAGTCCATATCAAGCTGGGAGAAAGTGTGCGCGGCGCCAACGTCTTTGTGATTCAGCCCACATCTGCTCCTGTCAATGAACACTTGATGGAATTGTTAATCATGGTCGACGCCCTGAAACGGGCGTCTGCGAAGACAATCAGCGTGGTGATTCCGTACTACGGCTATGCGCGCCAAGACAGGAAGGCGCGAGCGCGGGACCCGATTACAGCAAAATTGGTTGCGAATCTGCTCGAAAAAGCCGGAGCCACCAGAGTCATCTGCATGGATCTTCACGCCGGCCAGATTCAGGGGTTCTTTGATATTCCGCTGGATCATCTCATCGGCCTTCCGATTCTTGCAAATTACTTCATTCAAAAAAACCTGGAAGATCCCGTTGTTGTTTCACCTGATATGGGGGGTGTCACCAGGGCTCGAGCATTGGCTGAGCGTCTGGGTGCGCCTTTGGCAATCATCGATAAACGACGTCCGGATGTGAATGTGGCCGAAGTGATGAATATTATCGGGGATATTGAGGGAAAGACGGCCGTCATCATTGATGACATGATTGATACGGCCGGAACCATTACAGCCGGTGCCCAGGCATTGCTTGATAGAGGCGCAAAAGATGTGTACGCTTGCTGTATTCACCCAGTGCTCTCGGGAGCTGGCGTGGACCGATTACAGGACTCAAAAATCAGGGAAGTTGTGGTGACAAACACCATTGCTTTGCCCCCGGAAAAAAGAATTGATAAGATTAAAGTGCTGTCTGTCGCTGAATTGATTGCAGAAGCAATTTTACGCGTGCACACGCGCCGGTCAATCAGCGCATTGTTCGATTGAGTGTTTGAAAGGAGTAAAAGACAAATGAATCACCCAGTTTTGGAAGCAGAAGTGCGTGATACGCACGGAAGTACGTTGGCGCGCTTGCGCAAAGGTGGACGAGTTCCAGCAGTCGTTTATGGAAACGGAATGCCAGCCACTGCTATTTCCGTATTGGACAAGGCGTTCATCGGCGAAAATCCGTTGCGCTCCGGCTTAGTACAACTTGCGCTGGACGGAAAGAAAGTCAATGCCATGATTCACCAAATTCAACGCCATCCTGTGTCTCTGGACATCCTCCACATAGACTTTTACCAGGTGAACTTGAATGAGCCAATTGATTCGAAAATACCTGTTCATGTTCATGGGGTTGAAGAAGTCGAACGTCGCCGTGGAATTGTTCAGCAACAGCTTCGCGAAGTCGAAGTGCATGCCCTTCCAGAAAAAACGCCCGAGTACTTAAGTGTAGACGTCAGCAACCTTGAAAACGGAGATCATCTGTCACTAGGCGATATTGAACTGCCTGCAGGTGTAGAACTTCGGTCTGATGCTGCTGAAGTTGTTGTGAGCGTACTTGTATCTAAGCGTACGGCTGAAACCGAAGAGGATAGTTCAGAAGCGGCAGAAGTGGAAGAGTAATTTTCAGGAACTCGGAAGCCGCGCAAAAGCGCGGCTTTCTGAGGTTTCAAGACATATACACTGGAGCGTGGAACATGAAGGTTGTTGTTGGTCTGGGCAATCCTGGAGCTAAGTACGAGCGCACGCGCCACAATGCCGGATTCTGGGTCATCGCACGGTTGGCAGAAAAATTGTCGATCACAGGAACCAAGGAAAAGTGGAGTGCCATCGTAGGTGAAACATTTGTGAGCGGCGAAAAGGTCCTGCTTGTGCAGCCGCTGACCTTCATGAACAAAAGCGGAGACTCTGTCAGGCAAATTGTTGAGTACTTCCCGCAAATTAAGCCGGCCTCCGATATCGTTGTCATATACGACGACATGGATTTACCTCCTGGGGTTATACGGTTGCGGCAGCAAGGAAGTTCAGGCGGGCACAATGGGATGAAGTCCATTGTGAATGCGCTCCGAGAGCAGTCTATCTGCAGAATTAGAATCGGCATTGGCCGCCCGGACAAACAGGATGTCATTGACTACGTGCTGCAGCGGCCTGGTGTGGAGGATGAGCAAGCGATTGAAGAGAGCGTCAATCTTGCTGTCGAGGCTGTAGTGCTCACATTAAACAGTGGATTTCAGCATGCGATGAATAAGTATAATTAACAGGTATGAGATACGCACCAACCTTCCATACTAATTGAAACGGTACTTTTTAAGGGCTGTTTCGAGAGGGGATGAGGTTATGCGGATTTCTTATGTCTGTAAACACTGCCAGCACCAAGTCGGTGAAATTAATCGACCTGATTGGAATTTTCAAGATGCAGAACGCCTTTGCGGATTTGGGAGCTTGTCAAGTGTGGAGCAAGAAGACACCATTGCATATAATCAGAATCAGAGTGTAGCATATGTACATGTGGTTTGCGATCACTGCCAACAGGCGGTAGAAGAAAACCCAGAATTGCTATTAGAAGGAAAATTGCTGCAATAGTATTGGAGGGGGCGTACCATTGCCTCAAATTCCACGGATGTTTAACCTCGGTTGACGACAGCCTTGGCTCTTTGCTAAGGCTCTTTTGCGTGTCCGCACTTGAAGTTGTTCAGCGACAGAACGACAGCTTTTGTGAATTCTGTCGCTGGTATTGTCCACTGAAGTTCACGGTGTCACTGAAGTTCAGTTTACTGTTCATAGATTTTAGTCAGATGAATGAATGTCCGCTTACCGCGGAGGAGGGGTAATGTTGATTGATTTAGTGCGCCAGGTCATGGCCGGGGAAGAGTTTCAAGCATTGGCGTCTGATCTGGCCAAAAATATGCGTGATGTGATGGTCACCGGGGTAGGGGGCAGTGCTCGCCACTTGTATTATGCGGGGCTGTATCTGTGGATGCAGGAACACAAAAGAATTGGGCCCGCCATCCTGCTTGTTGTCACACATTCGTCTAGTCAAGCTGCTACGGTGTACGAAGACTTGCAGGAATTTCTACCGGAGGAAAGGGTTTTGCTCTATCCAGAGCGGGAACTGTCAGTCGTTGATATGATGGCTTACAGTCCGGAAGTTCTAACCAACAGACTTCAAGTCCTTGAGGCGCTCACAAACCGCGGTTCTTGTGTCGTTGTAGCTACGGTGGCGTCTGTGGTCCAGCCGGTGATGAACAGGAACTACTTTCGAGAGTCGACCATTGAGTATGTTGTCGGTGACCGAATTGAACTCAACCAGCATGTGGCGCACCTCATTCAAATGGGCTACGAGCGGGTCCAGATTGTTGAGTCCAAAGCCCAATTTTCCCTCCGCGGCGGCATCTTGGATGTTTTCCCGGTGACGGCAGACGCACCGCTCCGGATTGAACTGTTTGACGATGAAGTCGATTCAATTCGCTCCTTTGACGTTGAGAGTCAACGTTCGCTGGATAAGCGCAAAACAGCACAGGTTGGACCAGCACTGGATTTTTTGGTGCCCGAGCGAAAAATGTTCGAAGCTGCTGAAGCCCTTGAAGAACGTTTGACTCAGAGAATCGTGACCACTACCAATCTGGAAGTACGCGACAGATTGCAAGCTGTCATAGGAGAAGACATCCGCACACTGAAGGAAGGCACTCCCTTTTACGGTGAGTTGCGGTACGAGCAACTCATGGGCAAAGACTCAGTGCAGACGTTATTGGATTACTTGACAAAAGACTCCTTGGTCTCTCTGGATGAGCCCACGCGCTTACAGGAACGACAAAAAGGACTGGAACGAGACTACTCCGAGTGGGTTTCGGCTGCGCTGATGCGAGGAGAACTTGTGTCCGGGACAATCGGAGAACCTCGTTACGATGAACTGTGGCAACATCCTGCTCTGAATTCAATTCACTTTTCGACATTTTACAGACCTACGAAGAATCAACGGTATCAGTCTACGCACACTGTCACGGCCAAGACGATGCAAAATTTTCACGGCCAAATGCACCTCCTGAAGGCCGAAGTAGAACGTTGGGTGCGAAACGGCATACAAGTGTTGCTGTTTGCGTCCAGCCCGGAACGCGCAGAACGCCTTGACCGGGTCCTGTCCGACTACAGAATCGATGCAGTGAAGAAACCGCGCCTGGGTCCCTCGAAACAGCCTCAGATTCTGGTAGCCAGTTTGTCTAGCGGTTTTGAGCTTCCGTTATCCCACGTTGCGGCAGTAGTTGAGACGGAAGTGTTTTCAGCAAAGCAGAAAACCAGAAGACATCGCAAGGAAATGTCTGATGCGGAGAGAATCAAAAGCTATCAGGAACTTCATGAGGGCGACTATGTGGTTCATATCAACCACGGCATTGGGAAGTACCTCGGTATCAAAACCCTGGAAATCGAGGGAAAACACCGGGATTACCTGTATTTGCAGTATGCAGGGAATGACAGCTTATACGTTCCCGTAGAACAAATTGACCAAGTGCAGCGCTATGTCGGCTCAGAAGACAAGACGCCAAAGATGTACAGTCTAGGCGGAGGTGAGTGGAACCGGGTCAAGCAACGTGTTTCAAAATCGGTCCGGGACATCGCTGAGGACCTGGTCAAGTTGTATGCGTCAAGACAAGCTGCACCAGGTCATGGCTTTG
This sequence comes from Alicyclobacillus sp. SO9, assembly GCF_016406125.1. NCBI lineage: Bacteria > Bacillati > Bacillota > Bacilli > Caryophanales > Alicyclobacillaceae > Alicyclobacillus > Alicyclobacillus sp. SO9. The sequence continues at coordinate 594,398 of NZ_CP066339.1, forward strand.
GCAAAGACACGGGCTGGCAGTCAGACTTTGAAGCCATGTTTCCGTACGAAGAAACACCGGATCAGCTCACTGCGATTGAAGATATCAAGAAGGACATGGAGAAAGGCAGACCGATGGACCGGTTGCTGTGCGGAGACGTCGGCTATGGGAAAACGGAAGTAGCTATTCGTGCTGCTTTCAAGGCTGTGATGGACGGAAAGCAGGTTGCAGTGCTTGTCCCGACCACAGTGTTGGCTCATCAACACTTTGAGACGTTTAAGGAGAGGTTTGCGGGGTTCCCCATCAGTGTGGATGTGTTGAGCCGCTTTCGGACCAGGACAGAAGCAAAGCGGGTTGTCGAGGGCGTGAAAGAGGGCAGCATCGATATTGTCATAGGGACTCACCGGCTGCTGAACAAGTCCATTAAGTTCCACGATTTAGGTCTGCTCATTGTTGACGAAGAGCAGCGCTTTGGTGTGACACACAAAGAGCGGTTAAAGCAACTCCGAACCAATGTGGACTGCCTGACACTCACAGCAACACCCATTCCGCGGACACTGCATATGTCCCTGCTTGGCGTACGCGATTTGTCCGTGATTGAAACGCCGCCGGAAAACAGATTTCCGGTACAAACCTATGTGGTGGAATTTAACGAGAGTCTCATTCGTGAGAGCATTGAACGAGAACTGGGCAGGGGCGGACAGGTTTACTTTCTGTTCAACAATGTGAAGTCCATCCAATCGATGGCAGACCGTGTGATGCGATTGGTACCCGATGCGCGGGTGGCTACGGCCCACGGCCAGATGGCTGAAAACGAACTTGAGCAAATCATGTTGGATTTTCTCGAGGGAGACATCGACGTTTTGGTGACGACGACCATCATTGAAACGGGGCTTGATATTCCGAACGTCAACACGCTCATTGTGAGTGATGCGGACAGACTTGGGTTGTCACAATTGTACCAATTGAGAGGAAGAGTCGGGCGTTCCAACCGGATTGCGTACGCCTACTTCACATATCAGAAGGACAAGGTCCTTACCGAAGTTGCAGAGAAGCGGCTTCAAGCCATAAAAGAGTTTACGGAACTTGGCAGCGGATTTAAGATTGCAATGAGGGACCTGGCCATTCGCGGGGCCGGGAACTTGCTGGGAGCGGAACAACACGGTTTCATTAACTCTGTAGGGTTCGACATGTACAACGATATGTTGTCCAAAGCAGTCAAGGAAGTTCGGGGGGACAATGAGAAGGAAGTTCCTGAGCCAACCATTGAACTGCCGATTGAAGCGTATCTTTCTGATGAGTTTATTCCAGATGCTGCACAGAAAATCGAAATGTACAAGAAATTCAAGTTTATACGAAGCTTGGAGAGTGCAGACGATTTAGAAGAAGAACTGGAGGACCGATACGGGGACCTTCCAGATGCATCCAGAAACTTACTGGACATCACGCGTCTCAAAAGTTATGCTGTGCAGTGCGACCTTGACGCGATTACGACTGAAGGTTCAGAAGTTGTCCTTCGGGTTCGGCCGGATGCCAGTTCAACTATAAATCACAGCAGGTGGTTTCAGCTTTCCAAACAGCACGCAGGCCAGTATTCAAAACGGTCGAACGGGACACTGCAAATATCTTTTCGTATCAAAGGAATGGGAGACAGAGAGATCTGCCAGCGGTTGCTCCGTTTTATGAGTGAATTGACAGAGGTGTCTCAAGAAAATGAGGAGGTTGAAGAATTTGCCAAGTAAATCATGGGCGAAAACGTTGACTGGGGCAGCCGTCATCATTGCACTGACAGGTGCCGTGACAGGCTGTAGTTCGAAAACCTCAGGGAATAATACAACGGGGAATGCGACAGCCACAGGGAATGCTACTGCGACAATCCCGCCAGCCCCCAAATACAGCGGCAAAGTAGTCGCTACTTATACAGGCGGTAAACTGACGAAACAGGAACTGGACAAGCAGTATAATCTGCAAGTCGCATTGGCGGGACAGTCCAGTAAAGAACCAAAGAGCAAGTTTGTAAACTACTACATTACTTGGTACAAGTACTTGTACGCTAAATCCGTGAAAAAAGGCGACACAAAGGTGAATGCCCAACTGGCCAATTCACAGGCATCTCAGGTCCTTACCCAGTTGGCGTCACAGGTGTACAAATCCAAGTCTCAGTTGCAGGCGAAGATGAAGTCACTTGGGGTAACGAAGGCGGATTTGGTTCGCTATTTCGCAAAGCAACAGTATCTACAGCAGTATGTTAAAGATGAGACTAAAAACATTAAAGTGACTACTAAACAGGAACAGACTTATTACAATCAGAACAAGAAGCAGTTCATGACTGTAACAGTCGACCAAATCCTCCTGTCTACGAAAGCGAAAGCTCAGGCTGTTCAAAAACAGCTGCAAAATGGAGCCAAGTTTGCAACGCTCGCAGTGAAGGATTCAAAGGATCCGTCGGCAAAAACCAATAAGGGACATTTTGCCAACGCTGACCCAACTCAGTTTGTACCGCCTTTTGCAAACGCCTGTGAGACACAGCCGTTGAAGAAGATTACCATTGTAAAATCCCAGTACGGATATCACGTACTTCGGGTTGATTCAAGGACACAGAAGAAATTCAGTGCTGTACAGAGCCAAATTAAACAGACGCTGACGAGCAACGCACAGCAGAAGAAGATAACACAGGTATACAATAACGCCATGAAGGCGGCCAACATCAAATTGCAAGTGAAGCAATCTGACCTGTAGTTGACAACTGCCGAAGTCAGCAGCCCTGACTGAACTTGCAAGATATATTCTGTACACAGTTTCCTCAGGGAGCCTGGTCGGTTTTACCGGACAGGCTCCTTTTTTCGCTTGCTGGATAAGAACCCCTCTATATGGTGTATAGAGGAATTCAATCCATCGCATAATAACCTCACGTCAATCATCCGCGGGCTTGGCGATTAGGAATCGAACCGGTTGAAGCGTCAAATGAGAGTTGTTCTGGAAATCATCCAAAACTATGACGAGGGAGAGGGATCAACGGTTTGAAGGCAACTGGCATCGTACGTAGGATTGATGACCTCGGTCGTGTGGTAATTCCCAAAGAAATTCGGCGGACCCTGCGAATCCGCGAAGGAGATCCTTTAGAGATTTTTGTCGACAGAGACGGTGAAGTTATCCTAAAGAAGTACTCACCTATTGGTGAACTTGGAGATTTTGCTCGCGAATACGCAGAGTCTATAGCAGAGTCGACAGGACATATTGCTGTTATTTCTGATCGCGATGTAATTATTGCGGTTGCAGGAGGTCCAAAAAAGGACTTCACGGATAAGCCCATCAGTGAAGAAGTGGAGCAGGCAATGGAAGACCGAAGAACCATCGTGAACGCGGCGCAGGCAGATTATGCTGTTGTACGTGATCGAATGGAGCCATTTTCATCTCTTGTCATTGCGCCCATTATCTCCGCCGGCGACCCAATTGGGTCCGTCATTTTGATGTCTCGTGAGGACGGCATAAAAATGGGTGAGTTGGAAACCAAGATTGCAGAAACTGCTGCAGGATTCCTTGGGAAGCAAATGGAGCAGTGACCGTAACACCAACACTTCTGTATAGCCGCAACAGGGAGCCCGGTAAGGTGACTGGGCTCCCTGTTTTCGTGCTGCAGGACTAGATTGGTCTGCCCGTCCATATCAATGAAGTAGTGCAGTTGTACATGCAGGCGAATGCTTCGGATGCATGACTGACTGTCAAACTGCTACATCTTGAATGGAGGGAAACCATGGCAGGACAGAAAGGTTTTGTTCAGGGGGCAATGTTGCTTGCAGCAGCAGCAGCCGTGTCCAAGGTCATGGGCTCTGTGTACACGATTGTACTGCAGAACGTTATTGGTGACCGGGGCATGGGACTGTTTCAGATGGCATACCCCATTTATGCCACGCTGCTGGCCATTGCTACTGCAGGCTTTCCAGTAGCCATTTCCAAGCTCGTATCCGAGCGGCTCGCTTTGGGTGACGTTCAAGGGAGTAAAAAAGTATTCAAAGTCTCTTCGATGCTACTCACTGCCGCCGGTATTGCGAGCTTTTGTCTGTTATTCTTTGGCGCCGCATTTTGGGCACGCGTCGCAGGCGATGAGCACGCGGTATGGGCTATTCGTGCCATCGCTCCGGCACTGTTGTTTGTACCGATGTTGAGTGTGCTCAGAGGATATTTTCAGGGGCACCAATGGATGCAGCCGACAGCGACATCACAGGTATTGGAACAACTCGTGCGTGTGGTAACGATTATCGGGCTTGCGATGTGGCTGGAGATGAAAGGCTACAGTCATGCCATTTCAGCCGCTGGTGCCGCGTTTGGGGCAGTGACAGGCGCAATTGCAGGCTTTGCCCTTCTGCTCTATTATTGGCTGCATCGACACCCGCACGTAGACTACGACGAGACGGCACGTGTTGCGTCGTCCTGGTCTTTGGCCAAGACTTTGGTGTATTATGCTTTCCCCATCAGCCTTGGTGCCATGGTGATACCACTGATGAACAATGTGGATGTGGTGACGGTCGTAAACCTCTTGAAAGAAACAGGGGATGCACAGGGCCAGGCGACAACCCAATTCGGACTGCTTACGGGACGGGCCTTTAAATTAATGATGTTGCCAACCACGCTGGCTTCCGGCATTGGCATTGCAGTGATGCCGGCTGTTTCTGAGGCCTTTACGCTGGGCTTTCGCAGACTCATGTCCAATCGCATTGATACAGCAATTCGCTTAACTGTTATTCTGGCATTGCCGTCAGCCGTGGGGCTTGCGTTGTTGGCTAAACCCGTGGATGTAGCTCTCTTTAAAGATACGGCAGGTGCCGCCGCTATTCAGGTGATTGCGTTCGCTACGGTCTTTGCAGGCGTTCAGTTGACTGTCGCAGCAGTCCTGCAGGGCTGCGGCTGGATGTATCTTCCTGTCATTCACTTGTTGATTGCCGCTGGGGTAAAACTGGTCGGAAATCTGTTGTTCATTCCCTATTACGGAATCGAAGGAGCCGCTGCAGCTACTGTAGTGAGCTATGCTGTCGCTGCTGTGCTGAATTTTGCAGCAATGAGACGATTGCTCAAAGAACGATTTAATTGGCTGGAGTGGGTTGTCAAGCCCTCCGTGGCAGTATTCATCATGGCTGCAGCCGTATTTGGAGCGTATCAGCAGTGGCTGCGCATGGGCGGTCTGGATTTGCAACGCTGGACCATTGCAGCATCCGCAATGGCAATGGTAGGCATCGGTATCATTGTCTACGGCGTGGCTTTAATGGCCACTGGGCTGGTGCGGGAAAATGAATTGGCCCGCATCCCAAAAGTTGGTCCGCAACTGGTATTATGGTGTTCGAGAGTTGGATTGCTCCGCTGATTGTTCAAATGACCGGAGAATATAACAGAACAATCAAATTGAAGGAGGCAGTTTGTTTTGGCGATTATTTACGTGGTAGGGCTGGGGCCCGGTGACCTGTCGGGCCTGCCGATGGGGACGTATCAACGTCTTCACTCAGGACTGCCTTTGTACTTTCGCACGGGTATTCACCCAGCCGTAGACGGATTAAAGGCAGAGGGGTTAGTTTTTAATTCCTTTGATGTGCTCTACGAGCAGGGAGAAGAGTTTGAACAAATTTACGATGAAATGGCTGAAAAACTGCTGGATGCAGCCGTACATAAGGGAGACATTGTCTATGCTGTACCAGGTCATCCGCTGATGGCTGAACAATCTGTCCAAAACTTAGTGCGCAAAACTGAGGAGAGAGCGGACATTGACGTACAGATTGGCTTTGGTCAAAGTTTCTTTGACGCGGTGTGCACGAAATTGAAGATCGATCCCATTGAAGGACTGCTCCTGGTGGATGGGACTCAGATAAGTGCAGATCAACTACGTGCCGATAAGCACCTGTTGATTGCTCAGGTCTATCATCCTGTCGTTGCGTCCGAGGTCAAGCTGACGCTCATGGAACTCTTTCCCGACGATTATTCTGTAACAGTCGTGCGGGCAGCTGGAGTGTCTGGTATGGAACGCGTCGAACAAGTTCCACTGTTTGAGCTTGACAGAGTAGACTTCATTGACCACCTGACAACAGTGTATGTTCCACCGGCAGCTTCCACAGACGTTTTATCAGGAGAGCTCTGGTATACGGCAGGGCTGGTTTCAAGGTTGCGAGCACCGGATGGCTGTCCTTGGGACAGAGAGCAGACTCATAAGTCACTTCGGAAATATATGCTGGAAGAGGCCTATGAAGTCGTACATGCCATAGATTCCGAAAATCCTGAGGAGCTTGCAAAAGAACTTGGTGATGTTCTGCTGCAGATTCTCTTACATGCAGAGATAGCCAGTGAATTTGGGGACTTTACCCTGCGAGAGGTGTTCTCCTCCCTGGGAAAGAAGCTGATTCATCGTCACCCCCATGTTTTTGGCGGTGTGAAGGCCGCCACTGCAGAGGAGGCAGAGGGCTACTGGATGGCCGCCAAGCGGGATGAAACAGCAGAAGCAGAAGCTGAAGGCGTCCTGAACAGTGTGAAATGGGCGGCTCCAAACTGGCAAATTGCAAGAGAGTTACAGGAGAAAGCGGCAGAAGTAGGCTTCGATTGGTCAATGCTAGAGGATGTTTTTTCCAAATTGCATGAAGAAGTGGCGGAATTAGCCGCAGAAATAGGAAAAAATCATCAAGATTCTTTATTAAATGAGTTAGGAGACGTTCTATTTGTGATTGTAAACGTCGCTAGATGGTTAGACTTGGATGTAGAGCAAGCTTTAGACCGGGCAAACAACAAGTTTGTCCGGAGGTTTGGGCACGTTGAACGACGCGTAAAGGAGAGTGGCGGGTGGTCTGGTAAGTCGCTGGAAGAGCTTGATGAGTATTGGAATGAGGCTAAAGGTTTGGAAAAAGACCCACAAAACCTAAATTAAAGGCAGATTTAGGACTTTTCTAGGGCAGGCATGCAGGATTTCACTATTAAAACACGAATACTCTTGACGGACATTGCCACAAAGGGGGCTTTTATTTTGAATAAGATGGAGTTAGTTAATAAGGTTGCGGAACAAACTGGTTTGAAAAAGAAGGATGCTGAATCTGCCGTGAACAGCGTATTCACATCCATTGAAGAAGCATTAGCTGCCGGTGAGAAAGTCCAGGTAATCGGTTTTGGAACTTTTGAAACCCGTGAACGGTCCGCACGTTCCGGCCGTAATCCGCAAACAGGCGAGACTATCTCAATTCCAGCGTCTACAGTGCCGGCGTTCAAACCCGGCAACCGTTTGAAAGAAGTCATCCGCTAATTGCGGCTTGACAAGTACCTCAAAGTCTCACGCCTTGTCAAGCGACGAACCGTCGCCAAGGAAATCTGCGATGCCGGACGTGTTCTTGTCAACGGTCGCCAGGCCAAGGCAGGAACGGAATGCGAGATAAACGATGTCCTCACGATTCGCTATGGTCAAAAAACCACGCAAGTGAGGGTACTGTCGGTGGCTGAGGCAGCGCGCAAAGACCAGGCCCATGAGATGTATGAGGTTCTGACGGAACACGACGCCAACTAACCACGCGCAGACTGTGTTGAGAATGTTTTGCAGTCTGTTGTCATTGCAACAATGTCCAATACTAAAGACGGGGTTGTTCATGCCATTGTCAGAGTGGCAGGGACAGCCCCGTCTTTCTGTGTTCTATTGCGTCGCCGTGACTCATAGACTGTAGTGCAAGTACACATTTTCGGAAACAGGTGAGGCACAGTGGCGCAAAACAGCGAACAGGAACATGAGATTCGGTTAAAAGGACGCAAACTGGTTGAAGTAACCGGTGTAGCCAGCGTGGAGAGCTTCGATGTGCAGGAATTCGTGCTTACCACCAGCGGAGGGCCTTTGCGCATTACGGGATCGGACCTGAATATGAAACATCTGGACTTGGACAAGGGTGAAGTGTTCATCGAAGGAACCCTCATCAGTTTGGCGTATGTTCAAGACCAGGGCAAGAAAAAATCAAGTATCAAGAAATTGTTCAGGTAGAAACATGCAGTATCAATACGTCTTCTATTTACTCGTTATCGGCGGCGCTATGGGAACGGTCTATGATGTGTACAATACCGTAAGCGGGTCTTCACGTTGGCTGCGTTGGCTGCGTCCGGTGCTGGACTTGGCCTTTTGGTGTCTCTCGGCCGTCGCGGTCTACTACACCACTTTCATCACAGATGAAGGCCGCTTTCGTCTGTACACCTTCGCACTTCTTTTCATCGGGTATTTTATTTATCGTATTCTGCTGCACAGAATTGTAGTCGGGAGCGCCTTTGCTGTTGTAAGAGTTGTTCGAGGGGTACTCTTGGCCTTCGGGCGACTCGTGGATGTACTTGTATTAAGACCCATCCGATTTGTTCTGTCTGTTGTATGGTCTGTTGCGGGACAAGTTTATACACTGCTGCATCGTCTTGAAGATGTGACTATATGGATTCTCGCATTTTGGGCTCGTATCCTGTTGTTCCCCTTTCGAGGCCTGTTTCGAAGTCTGTTTCAAGGATGGTGGAGGGGTTGGGGAGAATCGTTTTTTAACAAATTTACAGGCAAGTGGGAAGGGATGTGGACGTACCTGTCGAATTGGATTAAGACATGGCCGCAGAGAGAGTAATTACGGTCTGAGTCTTTGTTGAAGGAGAGCGTTGTTTGTGTCTAAGCAAACCCGTTTGCACAGCCCAGCCCGTAAACAAAATGCGCCTGTCGCGGGTCAGAGAAAACCTGCTAGACGCTTCAAACTCCGCTACATTGCTGTATTGGCGCTTTGCGGATGGGCCTTTTATCACTACTGGACCGTTCAGCGTGTTCAATTGCAACAACTGCAGACAAAGCAGCACCACCTGCAATCTCAATTGACTGAGCTCAAGCAAAAGCACACCCAACTGCAGACACAAAAAAAACAGTTGAATAGCAAGAGTTACATTGTACGTTACGCCAGCGCACACTACCATTTAATTCTTCCCGGACAGGTGCCGTTTGACTTACAGCATTAGAAAGTGCTAGTTGCACGTGACTGGACGAATTGCTTATTTTAATTCCGGGCACACTGCTAACGCCATCAAAAAGTTGACACTGACTGATGCTTTTTCATATATTATATAAAGCAACGGCAGAGCGTCCCACTTAGGTTGGTTGAACTCTGTGGTGCCGATGTGCAAGGCACGTATTTCACTCAAGGAGGAACTGCTTCTGTATGTCCATTGAAGTCGGCAGCAAATTGGAGGGAAAGGTGACTGGGATCACCCATTTTGGTGCGTTTGTTTTGCTGCCGGGTGGGGTGACTGGACTTGTACACATTTCTGAGATATCCAACAGCTATGTAAAAGACATTCACGAACACCTTAAGGTTAATGACCCTGTCACCGTAAAAGTTATTAATGTTGATAAGGATGGAAAGATTGGGCTGTCCATACGAAAGGCAGATCCAAACTATCGTCCGCCTTCTTCATCAGGCGGCGGCGGTGGCGGCGGTGGAAGAAATCGCAGACCCGGCGGTCCATCCAGGATGACTTTTGAAGACAAAATGTCTAAGTTTCTGAAGGACAGTGAAGAGCGGCTGCAGGCTTTGCGGCGCAGTGAATCAAAACGTGGCGGACGAGGTGGTCGTAGAAGTTAGTTCTGTGGCCAACTGAACCGCTGACAATATATCGAAGGGTTCCTAGAAGTTCTGGAGCCCTTTTTCATTTGGCGGGGGTCTTGCGTCTATCGGTGCCAAATTCAGAACTGTGAGGTGTATCAGAGTTTATGGATTCGAACAGTGGTGAAGTATATTTGCTTGAATACAAACTCAGTGATGAAACCCAAGTGTTTTTACGCTTTAACAATATCAATGACAGGGACGGATGTCACATTTCTTTGGATATGTACAAGGCACAATTGGGACCAGTGACACAAGCGGTGCTGCAACGAATTCTGAACAAGTTCTCTGGTGAAGTTGTAACATCCTAGTGACAATTTCGCTTGCTTTTGAAGTTCAGACGGCCTTGGTTTATGCTAAAGTATCTCTATGGTTAAGGTCTTTGCAAAAGGCCCGTCGGTCTCAAAAGTCTCGTAGTTAGAGGTGAATTCGGTGGATAGCGCGAAATTTCTTCATCCATGGCTTATTGCAATTTTTCTCGGGCTGTTTACAATTATGGCGCTTATTGGACTCCTACGTTTAGTTCGGGAACGACGTTATTTTGGTTCAGTTCTGCTCGTGCTGGCAGTCTTCCTGTTTGGTTACAGCACATGGATTGCGGCTACTCTAAAGCTGTAGGATTGGTAACAGTTAGAGTGCATGTAGGGAAGAAAAACGGCGTGTAAAAAGGAGACCGGAACGGTCTCTTTTTTACATTCTGCTACATTTGTGCCGACTTTACACTTCGATAGCGGAAGTATGCTTGATTGAGCATGGCTACAGCTTTCACATCGTGATTCAAAAACGCCCGTCGTAACTGACTGCGAAGCCAATCCGGCATCGAATCCCCCCTATGACGGCGGCATTCTTCACCCATGTTCGTGTTGTTATAGTTTATGCATACGGGCGAAAAGGTGACTCAATTTGTTACATATCTATCAGTCATTTTGGCATTGTTATTGTATTTTAAACCTCTACACGCCTGCAAAAGGGTGAAAATTTCCATATGTAATGAGCTGATATCACTCTGTGTCCTAGAATTCCTTGCAAAGATAGTTGTATAATAGGCCAAAATGGACACAGAAAGAGTGGACTGCACATGATTTTGTCAGACACGAAAATTCGTCAGATGATAGAGAGTAAGGAACTAATGATTGAACCAATTATGGAGAATCAAATTCAGCCGGCTTCTGTGGATGTTCGTCTTGGTCACCATTTTCTTAAAGTTCAGGAGCATCAAGTTGGCTTCATTTCATTAGACCAGCCAATAGAATACGAATCGTTTCAAAGTGATGAAATTATCATTCCGCCTCATTCTTTCTTGCTGGCCACAACCATTGAGGAAGTGGAGTTGCCCAATCACATTACTGCGTTTGTAGAAGGACGAAGTTCCATCGGCAGAATGGGATTGTTTATTCAAAACGCAGGTTGGGTCGATCCAGGATTTAGAGGAAGTATTACTCTGGAACTGTACAACGCAAATCATCTTCCGATAAAACTCATGAAAGGCTGGCGTATCTGCCAGTTAGTCTTCGCGGAAATGGATCAAGCTACGATTACTCCCTACAGAGGAAAGTATCAAGGGCAGAAAGAAGCTACCGGAAGTAAAATTTATCTCGACAAATGAGGGACAGGAACGGATTCCGCTTGACATGTTACGCGGAATTTAAGAGGAACGTGAGCTCCAATTGAGGTTGGGGCTCTTTTTATTTGTTGAAGGCAATCGATTATGTTGTTCTACTGTCGAAACAGCACAGGGTTCCTTCAAGTCCTGTCGGAAATTTTCCTGCCGCGGTCCCCGCCGTTTGACAAAATCCTTCGGAGCAACTGCATATAATAATCTTTACACCGCTCTGAGGGGGAAGTTCGATGGACGGGTCACAGTATGCTTCGGAACAATCAATACCAGTACTCACTGCTAATAAAGCATCGAAGCGCAAAATGAAAGTACAAGTCGTTTTTCGTGCTTTGTTACTGCTCTTAATCAGTTGGTTGCTTGGAAGGGCAACTATTGGACACGTGATTTCGCCCTTTGCGTTGGCTTTCTTTGCTGTCTCAACGGAGGTATTTGGCGTGAAGCGCAGCTGGCCAGTGTGGGCTGCCGTAGCAGGAACCTATGGAACTTATGGCTTTGGACAGGCATTGACGTTGCTGTTCGAATTTACGTTGTATTTGCTGCTAAGAAAGGCGCTGTTTCGAAAATCCAAACCCGATTTGCATTGGATGCCGTTTCTGGCGGGCTTGATTGACATTGTCTCCCGGTTGGTCGCAAGTCACCAATCGTGGAGTCGTTATCATGTGTTTCTTTCGTTGGCCGAAGGCGCTCTCGTCGCTGTTCTCTCGCTTATATTCCTGCAATGTATGCCCTTATTCAATCTGCGTAAGTCTCAAAATCGCTTGCGCACGGACCAACTTCTCAGTATTACGATTTTCGTGGGCTCAGTCATGACCGGGCTGACGGGTATGGTTTTTCATAACGTATCGGCACTGGCCGTTGGTACAGATGTCATTGTTATGGTGATGGCTGCAGCAGGCGGAGTCGGCGTCTCTGCCACCGTCGGCATTGTTGTTGGTGTTCTCGCTATGCTTGACCACTCTCTGACATTGTCGCAAGTAGCCATCCTGGGTTTCGCAGGGATGTTGTCGGGCGCGCTCAAGGAAACTGGACGCATGTTCATCGCACTGGCGTTTGCCGGAAGTGAAGCCGCTCTTACTATCACCCTTCACACAAGTTGGAGCGCAGTGGCAGGAACCATTGGTGCGGCGCTGGTCGCGGGAGTGCTTTTAAACACGATTCCGTCGCAGTCACTATCTCGCTTAGCCGAATTTATCCCAGGTACATATGAACACAATCAAACTGAAAAACAGAGTATTAAGCGGGTTCGCAAACTGCTTCAAGAAAAGATAACGGAAATCAGTAAGGTCTTTGATGAACTCTCAGTAACATTTGCAGAAACCGAAAGCAGCGACTGGATAGCATCACGCAAGCTGGTGGATGAAACCATATCGGAATCTGTGCGCCAAGTCTGTACAGGCTGTCCACTTCGTTCAAAATGCTGGGACCAGGAAGGATTGGCAACTTACCAGGCTTTAATGGAAACAATCTCAAGGTTCGAAGAGAGCAAAACGGGATACCGGGCTGCAACGCAGGAATTGAAGGACAGATGCGTGCGTCTTGACCCAATGCTAAATGTACTTCGCCGCAATGCAGACCTGAGTGAACGGGATGCCAAGTGGTTGAAAAAGGTAAACGAACAGGCTGGGCTTGTATCTGCTCAGTTGTCCGGAGTCGCTTCTGTGATTCGGTCCGTCGCCCATCACGTTGAGCGGGAAACAGAAGCGTCTCTGGCAGGAGAAGAAGAAATACTTGCCTCACTGGAACAATTAGGACTGTACGTTGACAATGTTCGCATTGTCAATCTTGACCCTGGAAAAGTGGAAATCGAGGTGACGCAACCGTCACAGGGTGCCTATGAGAATTCTGTCCGTATGATAGCACCGCTGTTGTCCGGCATTGTCGGTGAGAACATCGGTGTTGCACAAGTGGAGACAAGTGATGGCGGTCCGTGTACAAGTGTTTTCACTTCAGCTCGTTTGTATGACGTGAAAGCAGCGGTCTCCACGGTCGCGAGGGACGGCAGACTGGTCTCGGGCGATAGTCATGCATCCCTGGATTTGGGCAACGGTCGCTTTGCTCTGGCCGTGAGTGACGGTATGGGCAATGGAGAACGAGCACATCGTGAATCCAACGATGCTTTAGAACTGTTGAAGCGACTTTTGCAGACGGGATTTGACCAGCAACTGGCTGTGAAAACTGTAAATTCCACTTTATTGCTAAGGTCCAGAGATGAAATCTTTACAACTTTGGATATGGCACTCATTGACCTGTATTCCGCGCAGGCCGAATTCTTGAAAATTGGCTCTGCTCCCAGCTTCATTAAACGCAATCAAGAAGTCAGATCCATAACCGGAGCAAGTGTACCAATTGGGATTTTGCAGGAAATTGAAGTGCAGTCTATCGACGAACAGTTGCAGGGGGGAGACCTCCTGATTCTTCTTTCCGACGGAGTTTACGACGCAGCCAAGCACGTCTACAACCAGGAAGACTGGTTGAAGCGCCAGATTGAAAAGCTAGAGACGAATGACCCTCAAGAGATTGCAGACACACTTATAGAGACCGCTGTTCGCGTCAATCACGGTCAAATTCTCGACGATATGACAGTGCTGGTGGCGGTCATCGATGAGCACCAACCGGAATGGGCAGCCATTCGTGTTCCGGGCGTGGTTGGACTGAGACAGCAAAATCCCAGTCGCAAGGAAAGAGGCGCGTAATCATCTGGAAAGAGGCGCCTAATAGGAAAGAGGTGCGTGCAAGCTAGAACTTGACTATCGAAAACTAGAGAAGAAGAGCTTGAAAGCTCGGCGGAAAAGTTTCTGTCCTACTTTTGAATGCGCAGAATCAAGCCTGTCTATACTGCTAAGGAAGATGGAGTTGATAGAACCTTTCAACGGGGGGAATGGCAGTGTCTGACAAGCAGGGAACGATTCGGCAAATACTCGTGATTACAGACGGGTGTTCAAACGTAGGAGATAATCCTGTTCAGTCTGCGGAACAAGCGCGAAAAAGAGGTATTACAGTCAATGTCATCGGCGTCGTGGACAAAGGGGACATGGGAAAGCAAGGCAAGCAAGAAGCGATGTCTGTAGCTGATGCGGGCGGCGGTATGTGCCGGATTGTTCAGCCTACAGAAGTCTCTGCCACTGCGCAGATGATGACACATCAGACAATGCAGATGACGCTTCAGGACGTTGTCAACCAGGAACTGTTGCAAGTGATGGGGAAAACGACCGAAGAATTGCCTCCGGCGGAACGCTCGCGTGTTGTCCAGGTGGTCGACAAATTGGAGGAAGAAGTAAACCTTCGGGTTGTGGTCGCCGTAGATACCAGTGCAAGTATGCGGGATAAGTTGGGTACGGTACGAGAAGCTATACGTGACTTGTCTTTGTCATTTCAGGTTCGTACCGGCACGTCGAATGTAGCTGTCTTAATTTTCCCGGGCTCTGCTGATGAAATGGTAAAAACGGTACACCCGTTTCGCTCAGAACTTGATATGAAGATGCTTGAGTCAATGTTGATTGCACGAGGCGGAACACCCACCGGACCTGCAATCGACTATGCAGTAACGCTGTTTTCTGCAGACGACAACAAGAGTGATTTTCCTGATCGGCCTTGGACTGAAGACTGGGCCGCTTCTGAATAGTCATGAATCACGTTCAACAGGGGACGGTTTTCACAGGAAAGTGGACGAGACAGTCCTTTAAGATAGCAAAGTGCCTCGGTGAAGGTGCGAATGGAGCCGTCTACTTAGCGTATTCACAGCATGGGTACGGAGCGTTGAAGTTTTGTCAGCAAGCATCTGATGCGGCGCTGGAGTGGAATATACTTGAACAGGTCAGTCAGGTTCAGACCTCATTTCCGCGGCCCATTTTGATTGACGACTGGGAGACAGCTTCAGGAACCACATACTTCTACGTTATGGAATGGGTATCCGGAAAACCGCTGGACAAGTCAGTACAGCAGTTGGATGCCTCTTTCTACTATCAGGCAGTTGAACAGATTGCTCTGGGTCTCTCAGCGTTGCACGGAGCGGGTATGGCTTTTTGTGACATCAAACCCCAGAACATTTTAGTGGCATTGGGTAGTGTTGCATCAGGAGCGGCGCGGAACACACTGTCGGTGCGCTTTGTCGATGTGGGGGGTGTGACTGCTTTCGGACGGTCGGTTCGGCAGTTTACACCTATATCTGACAGAGCATTCTGGGATTTGGGTAGTCGTCGGGCTGAGCCCGGCTACGACTTGTGTGGTTTGTCCCTGTCATTGTTGTTGTCAGAAAAGGGAGTTTCACCGGGGCTTTATCAAATGTCGCCGGAAGAGCGACAAAAGCATCTAAAAAAAGTGATAAGAAACTATCCGTATCCAGAGTTAGGACGTGTTCTGGAAAGAACCTTGGACGGTAAAATCACGGATACCCAGACTTTTCTTTCTGAATGGAGAAGTGCCGGCACAGCTCGACCTTCAGTAAAACGAAAGACCAGCGGGCAGCGTCAGTTCCGAGGCGGACCGAGGACACAACGTCAATTTGCGGGACAGCAGGGTTCTCAACACAGTGCATCTGTGTATGCGGCCCAGACTGCGGCTAGCCCGCGGCAGACTGGTCATCATAGCGACTGGACAGAATGGGTGATGTGGATCTCTTTGGTTGCCGCGGCATTGACAACAGGTGCTGCCTGGGCTACTTTTCTCGGATGGAGACCGTGAAGCGGTTCGGCAAAGGTAGATAGTTTTCTGTTATCATAGAGACAGACAGTGTGATGCTGACTGTGAAAGACTGATGTTATCAATGCCGCAGAGATGGGGGTCAAAAAGATGCCGTTACAGACAGATTTGTACGCGTCTTTTTCAGACCAACTGAGCCATTTAATTGGTCGTGCCCCGAACGAGAAGAGTTCGAACACGGATCGTTCGAATATCGATAGTTCGAATACCGATAGTTCGAACAAGAATAGTTCGCTTTTGATAGTGGCATGTTCGGGCGGTGTCGATTCAACAACTCTGTTGCACTTGGCGCATCGCTATTGCCTAGAGAAAGAGTACCGGCTAGCAGCGGCTCATGTGAATCACGGTGTGCGAGAGTTGGCTGACCGCGATGAGAAGTTTGTGCGGGCCCAATGCGATGAACTCGATATTCCGTGTCTGGTTGCCAATCTTGCGGAAGCAAACGGTGCAGCGCCCGAACCGCGAGAGGGTGTGTTGCGTGAGCACAGGTACGAAGCGTTGTTCAAGTTCGTCCGTCAGCATCAGGCAATGGCGCTTTTGGTCGCGCACCACGCCGACGATCAATTCGAAACTGTCTTGTGGAGATTGATTCGCGGGACATCACTGAGTGGTATCAGCGGGATGCGCAGTTTGAGTGTACGACAGAATGTAAGTATTATGCGACCGCTGCTCGAACATGCGAAGTCGCAAATTCAGGCCTACGCGGACAGTCACGGTCTGGATTACATCGTAGACGAGACAAATCAATCCGAGGAATACACTCGCAATGCGTTGCGGCACAACGTGATTCCGTATTTAAAGGGAATTCAGCCGCAAGTACTGCAGGCGGTAACAAAGTTTGCTCAGATTGCGCAGGAAGAAGATGCTTGGATTGAAGCAAAGGCCGAAGAAGTCGTAAAAACGTGCATCAAGTTTGAAGGGAATCGTGCAATTGTTGACATTTCACAACTTCACACATTTACGGTTCCTTTACAAAGGCGCGCAATTA